>JAWXBH010000102.1:0-53651 GCA_034439935.1 bacterium | reverse complement strand
TATCAATTCAGCGTTTTTTATATATCTCAAAGCTTCGTTTTCAAAAAAATTGGTGTACTTAAAATTAGAATACGGCAGAGCATCCTTGAACAAGGAGCTGGGCAATAGTATCGGTTATGGTGGAATTGGTCTGGGAGCTAATATCTTTAATATTGGTAATCTGGATAAAGTTTTTTTGGAATTTGGGTTTGGAATATTTTCTAAGAAAAATGAGATCCTGGAAGGAGGACCAAAAGTTTCTTTAACTTATTTTCATAATGTAAGTAAATTGATAAATATTTTTGTCAGTGCAAAACTAGCTGTCATTTCAAAACCCCGCGACGATGTTTATTATCATAATCCATTGATCACAGCAGGTATCCAGTTTTTTTAATGAAATATTATAGTATTGTCCTCGAAAATTATAAATGAAAAAACTTCACGCCCTATCTCTTACTTACTTGATATTAAATTACGCACTACAATTGAATATTAAAATTATCTTTAGTAATTTGGAAAAGCATCGAATCATACTCTAATGAAGAATAAGTATTTAAATAAACTTTCCCCGCTTTTCCTTTATATAATAATATTCACAGTTATTATTGAGATTCAAATCTTTCAAATTAAATAAATCCCAAATGAAGAAAATAATTCTTTTTATGGCATTGTTGATAATAACTTTATCTAACAATGTTTCTTTTACACAAGATTCACTTTACATCAGTCCAACATATACATTAACTGCAACTAATCTAAGTTACTATAAACAAAAATGAGCGGACGTCCGGTCCGCTCATTTTTTATTCGTAATTTACTTCTTATCTTATCAGTACTTCTTGTTCACCAGTGACTTGTACTCCGGTGAATTCATTCCATACTTTCTTCTCACGTGCATCTTTGCTCTGCTCGCTCTGTCACTTAGTCCGCCCTTGTATCGCCTTTATCGTCTCCTGTCTCAAGCCCCGTTTCCCGTTTCCCGTTTCACGTTTCACGTTTCCCGTTTCACGTTTCCCGTTTCCCGTTTCACGTTTCACGTTTCACGTTTCACGTTTCCCGTTTCACGTTTCACGTTTCACGTTTCACGTTTCACGTTTCCCGTTTCCCGTTTCACGTTTCACGTTTCCCGTTTCACGTTTCCCGTTTCACGTTTCACGTTTCACGTTTCACGTTTCCCGTTTCCCGTTTCCCGTTTCCCGTTTCCCGTTTCCCGTTTCACGTTTCACGTTTCCCGTTTCACGTTTCACGTTTCACGTTTCACGTTCTCAATACTCCACCTTCCCTTCCTTCTTATCCCACTCCCTGAATATCTCATTCGCTTCTTCTCTCATCATCTGCACCGTAGGTATGAATCTTTCCTCGATTGGCTTTGACACTTCATTATAAATAAAGTCATCATCAAAATTAATTTCAGCCGCGTCCTTTCTTGAATTCGCATAATAAATTCTATCTATCCTCGCCCAGTGTATCGCCGAAAGACACATCGGACAAGGCTCGCAGCTTGTATATATCTCGCAGCCTTTCAGTGAAAATGTATTCAGTATCTTACAGGCAAGTCTTATTGCTTCTATTTCCGCGTGTGCCGTTGGATCGTTTGTAGAAGTGACTTTATTCGAAGCTCCTGCGATTATCTTTCCGTCCATTGCTATCACCGCCCCGAATGGTCCTCCGGATCCGTCTTCCATATTCTGTTTCGAATATCGTATCGCCTCAAGCATTAACTCTCTTCCATTATCTGACATAATTTTTTTTTCAACTTAAATATAATTTTTTCAATTATCAATTATCAATTATCAATGATCAGTGATCAATCTGTTCAATGTAGAATGACGGATGATACTAAACACTGATTCAACAATGTACATTAGTAATTAGTAATTAGTAATTCGTAATTAGTAATTATAATTGAATGTTCAGTATTTCTTTTATATTTTAGAAGCAGCCCTCACAAAATTCGATTGTAATTTAAATGCAATCCCGGTTGTTAAAAAATCAGTAAAAATTCTTTTCATTAATTCTTAGTTACTCCATGTTATGATTACAAAATTAAAACTTTCGCTGATACTACTTTTCTTTTTTTCAATACATACGGTATCATATTCTCAGTTCGTTGACTTCGGAAGAAATAAAGTAATGTATTCTGATTTTGACTGGAACGTACTTCAAACCGAACATTTTCAGATATACTATTATAAGGAAGCCAAAGAACTCGCAGAGATCGGCGCTAATTATGCCGAAGAAAGTTATAGAGCTCATCAACAGCATTTCAATCACACACTCATCGACACCGTTCCGATTATATTTTATGCCTCACCGCTTCATTTCAAACAAACAAATACAACGCCGGGATTTATTCCTGATGGTGTAGGCGGCTTTTTTGAATTTGTAAAAGGAAGAGTCGTGATACCATTTGAAGGTTCGCTTTCACAGTTCAAACACGTGATAAAACATGAACTTGTCCACGTCTTTATGACCAGTAAGATCGCCAATGTTCAGACAACTCACAGAAAGAATGCAGATCTTATGCCTCCGCTCTGGTTTACCGAAGGTCTGGCGGAATACTGGTCGACTCAATGGGACACGCAGGCGGATATGGTCCTCAAAGATGCTGTGCTTTCCGGTTACCTTCCCGGGCTTGACAACTGGGAAAGAGTTTACGGCACTTATCTTATGTACAAGATGGGACAGAAAGTAATTGAATACATTGCGGAGAATTATGGAGAAGATAAAGTGTTGCAGCTCATGGAAAATTTCTGGATGGATGAAAATTTTTCCAATGTAATGAGGATGACGATCGGTAAGGACTATGCTTCATTCGATAAAGATTTTTTGTATTCGCTTGAGAAAAAATATTTCCCCGAATTAAAGAATTCCGATAATCCTTCGCAGGTCTCGATCGATATTCTTACCGAATCTTTTGCTCACAAGCCGACATTTTCAAATGCCAACGGTAAAAAAGAGATTTATTATATTGGCAACAAGACGGGCTTTACAAGCATCTTTAAGATCGCGATGAATAAGCGTTCGGATCCTGAACTTGTTGTTGAAGGTGAATCAAGTGATGAGTTCGAAGAGTTTCATTTTTTCAGAACAGGACTTGATGTTTCTAAATCAGGTCAGCTTGTCTTTGTTACCCAGCAGGGGAATGCCGATGCGCTTCATATCCTTGATACCCGCACTAACAAAAAAACTGCCGACTTCTCATTTAAAGATATTGTTAGCATTGGCTCTCCTTCGTGGAATAATGACAACACCCGGCTTGTGTTTCCGGCTTCGGACTTCGGCGGAAAGACCGATCTGTATATTCTTGATATCAATACCAATGAACTGAAACGTCTGACCAATGATTATTATGATGACCGCGATCCGGATTTTTCACCGGACGGCAGTCATATTGTTTTCTCTTCTGACAGGACTACCTACGGCGCGGATAACTGCTATAATTTATTTTTGTATAATATTAATTCGGGTAGCATTGATTATCTAACATTCGGAAAGCAGATCGATTACTCTCCTCACTTTTCAAATGACGGAAGAAAAATTGTTTTTACTTCAAATGCAGACGGCTCACAGAATATATGGATGATCGATCTTGCAACGGATCTTTTTTCCGAGCCCGTAAAAACCGGTATGAATTCTGTCTCCGATAATACCGGTATAAATTATGACGAGCTTGAGATGAGACAGATCACAAATTTTACTACAGCCGCCTATGACCCGCGCTGGTGTGGAAAAGATAAGGTTGTATTTTCTACTTTTGAAAAAGGTTCGATCGACATAAAGATGCTTGAAGATATTAAGGAAAAGTATGACAGCAGTAAATTGGTTTTGAAAACCGATCTGAAGTCCAAAGGTGAAAACTGGACCGCGGATAAGATCACAAGTGTCCCGAAAAAGAACTCGCTCGAGTATCAGAAGAAATTCTCTCTCGATATTGCAACTACCGCTCTCACTGTTGATCCTGTCTTCGGCGCAAACACCGGCGGCATTATTTCACTCAGTGATCTGCTTGGAAATGAAAGATATTATTTCCTCGTCTTTAATAATTCGAACAGCGGCGAGGAGTTCTGGAAAAGCTTCAACATTGCCATCTCAAAAGTTTCAACTGAGGAAAGACTGAATTATGCATACGGAGTTTATCATTTATCCGGCAGAAGATATGATCTCCGTGATTACAATACATCTTACTACGAAAGACTGTACGGCGGTTACTTAAGTCTTGCATACCCGCTCTCTTTTTTTAGACGGATTGAAATGACTGTCGGACTTGCCCAGTCCATTAGAAGCCTTGACTTTATTGAGAATGACCGCTCACTTTTACTTTCAAATTATCTAAGCTATGTAAAGGATAATACGCTGTGGGGATGGACCGGTCCTATGGACGGCGAACGTCTTAACATGACTCTCGGATTCACTACCGATATTTCAAATTCAAATACAAATTACTATTCGGTTTTCTTTGATTACAGAAAGTATCTGCGTCTAGCTGATCCTACTACTCTTGCATTGAGAACACAGTTCTTTATGAATGAAGGAAAACAACCGAGAAGATTCTTTATGGGCGGAAGCTGGTCTCTGAGAGGATGGCCTGTGAATTCGATCAGAGGAAGTAAGATGTGGCAGGCAAATGCCGAACTTAGATTTCCTTTGCTGAATGTTGTTGCGTTAAGATTTCCTCTCGGCATCGCACTTGATTTTCCGGGAATTCGCGGCGGCATTTTCTTCGACGCCGGTAATGCCTGGGACACAAAAGTAAATTATGGTATCACTCGCGGAAGCTTTGGTGTTGGTGTCAGAATGAATGCTCTCGGTCTGATCGTATTAAGATATGATATAGGAAAGAGGATCGAAAATAATTTCACAAAGCTTCAGGGAAGCCTATTCCACCAGTTCTATTTCGGATTTGATTTCTAAGCAAAGGATTTATCACTGTTGAGCATCTCCATAACTCTTCCTGCAATGTGGTCCGCAAGATCATTGAAGTCTTTCGGGCTGTATTCAAAGCTTGGCATCGCCGGAACAACCTTTCCTCCGGCATCAATGATCTTGATCATGTTATTCAGATGAATTTTATTCAATGGAGTCTCTCTCGGCACTACTATCAGCGGCTTCGAATATGAAAATGCGTAGTCAGCGCTTTTCTCAATAAGCGTCTTACATTCACCGTTAGCAACCCCCCCAAGTATTCCCATCGAACACGGCGATATTATCATGCCGTGACAGAAAAAATTATTCGTGAACATCTCCGACTTAAGATCAAGATTATTATGAAATGTCACTGAAGATTTGTGCATCACCAGCTCCGGAAAAAGTGAGGTCATGTTATCAGATTTCAGTTCAGTTCCGCACTCATTATATAAAGTAAAAACTGCATATTCGGAAAGTATAAGATGAACATTAAAGTCATTGATGAGCAATGCCCTCAGCATTCTCAGTCCGTAAATGGCGCCGCTTGTACCTGTCATTGCCAGTATTATGTTCTTGCCTTCCCCGTCATAATTCTTGATCAGCGGTAATGTTTCTGACTGTGGTGTCGCAGTTGCTTTTTCTTTTGGCATAAGGTTTATTTTCGGTTTAATAGAATAGCTGTAATTATAAAAACGAATATTGCTGCTGCTACAAAAATAATACTTTGAAAAACAAAAATCTGAATTAAAAGTAAAATTATTCCGAGTATTATTGATATGAATATCTCAAGGAATTTTGATGCAGAGTTGAACTTGCTGTTCTCAAGTGAGAAGGGATAGGTGTTATCGAATGAAGTCGTTACTGAATTTATAAGATACATTCCCGATCCCACAAAAAGTATGTTCAGCGCAACCAAACCCGGATCTCCTTTTATACTCAACAAAAAGAAGAGGATCAACAATACCGGTACTATGAAAACAACATAGATAAATTTGTTCGTGCCTGTAACAAAATCTTTCCTGCAGCTGACCGGAAGTGATTCATATATCCATTCTGTACCCGTAGTTTCATTGTCAAGTATCTTTGTATTGGTAATAAGAAGTCGTGAGCACATAAGAAGTGTAAAGGTTATCGAAGGACTCATTATGAGCAGATCCGTTTTGACAAAGGATAAGGATGTAGATGCAATGTTTAGAAAAAGGAGATTTGATATTCCTGATACAAGCCCGATTACTGCAACTATCATCGGCATGAATACAATGGGTATATATTTCGTTCTTAAAAATTTAGAATTGGTAAGCTGATTCTTTGTCAGCATGAATGCAGCTCTTTCAGTGTTATCCTTTAGTATATATCTGTATATAAACTTTTTTATAAATTCAAATTGACCGTCCTTTTTGACCGCGGCTTTTCTCTTGTTGAATGTACTTAACGTTTCAAGCAAACTGAAATAATTTTTTGACAATATTAAGTATATCACAAGATAAACTGTGAATGAAAGAAACACGCACAGTATAAAGTATCTTATGTCATAAACTGAGTTCGAATAAAGAGTTTGCGGAAGGTAATTTACAAAGTCATATTTGAGAATGCTCTCCCTGAGATGCAGCATCCGTGAACTGCTGCGTGATGAGAGTGTGGATGAATAGAATATGAAAACAAAAAATAATACCTGCATTATGCTGATCATTATACTAGCTCTTGACTTAAGCAATTTTAGTATGAGTACGTAAGCAAGTACTATTATTCCCGTGGCAAAGTATCCGAATGTAATTTCAGTCAGCAGGAATGCTATCGTCATGGAAATGTCGTGATTCATCAGGTAGAAGAATACTGCCTGAGGTATTGATGCTGAAAGTATGAAGAACAGCAGGAATACAAATGCAGATATGAATTTTGCTGTAAATATCTCTGATCCTTTTACAGGCAGGGTTTTGAAAAGATCTTTTTCCCTCGCTGCAAGAAATAGATTCGCAAAGTCTGTTAACACAATGAGCGAGAGCAGGAACAGATTTGATGTGAGTGAAAGTATTACGAAACTTCTCTCGTCAAATGTTATCGAAAAACTGTAAGAGAGAATTGTATTTGAAAACAGATAGGCAGCGAGAATACCTGCTAATCTTTTTTTTCCTGAATTTTCTCTGTCCCTGTAATCAAGTTTCTGAAACAGTGAAAAGAATGATCTGAAGTGAGATGAATCCTGACGTGTCATTTGTTACTGTTTTTTTTTCTGAGCTTTTCTTTGTATTCGCGGATTGCCGCCTGATGTTGTTCATAGTTCTCCGAAAATTTATGCCCGCCTTCACCGTTAGCGACAAAGAATATGTAATTATGTTCTTCGGGATTTAAAGCGGCTTTGATCGACGCAAATCCGGGATTGTTGATCGGACCCGGAGGGAGACCTTTGTTCAGGTAAGTGTTGTATGGTGATTTGATCTTCAGGTCTTCAAAAAGCAGACGTTGCTTCGGACCGTCGGGAAGTGCATACTGAACTGTTGGATCTGCTTCAAGCCGCATATTCTTTTCAATGCGGTTAAGGTAAACTCCCGCGATCACAGGTTTCTCCGCATCAAGTTTTGTTTCACCTTCAATGATGGAAGCAAGTGTCAGCGCCTTCAGCAAGGTTGTCTGCCTCTTTTCAATGTCAGATCGTATGTCATCATTGTCGTAGATCTTCTTGCGGAATTCATTGAATAAGATCTCAACAAGTTTCTTTTCTGTAATTGATGGTGCAACATCATAAGTATTCGGAAAAAGAAATCCCTCAAGATTCTTTATCTGTCCCTTCAAACCGATTATGTTTATCAATGAATCATTCGATGCTTCCTTTATAAATTTATCTTTTGAAAGAGACAACTTCTTTTCTGCGAGCTTCGAAATTTGTTTGAGAGTATATCCGGGAGGGATGGTCATCCGGATGAGCTGATTTGTATTCTTATCTGTTAATTGAAAAATAAGTTCGGAGTTATTCATCCCGTTTAAGAATAAATAATCCTTCGAAATGATACTGCTCTCTTTTCCTGAAAGCTTTACAGCAATTTTAAAAAGAAGTGCATCTGAGATAATGTCTTCATCATCAAGGTCCTTTATTATCTCATCAAGATTTTTACCGGCTGAAATGCTGAACCTTTTTTCATTGTCACCCTCCCAATAATGCCTCGCGTAAAAGAGCTGATAAAAAATAAAGCCGATAAGAAATATATCGGCTATTATTATGTAAGGATAAAACTTTTTTATTTTCTTAATGAGCAACATTCACATCGAATTCATTTGCGTAAAATCAGCAGGTTGTTTTACTTTAACGGATTTTCAGAGCTTAACTGCTGTGCATTTATTGAATCTGTAATAGACTGCAGTAAATTCGCCGCCTGCATATTGTTAGGCTCTATCTGAATTACTCTCTCCATGTGCGGTCTCGCTTCTTCAAATCTCTTTCTTTCATTATAAAAAATTCCAAGATAAAGATGTGCGTCTTTAAAATCAGGAAACAACTCTATGGCTTTAAGCATGTTCTTTTCATAGCCAACGTCATCTTTAAGAAGACTGTTTGCATAAGCTCTCAGGTAATATGCGTAAGAACTCTCCGGCTCCAGTTCAAGCACTCTGTTAAGTATGTAATTAATTTGCTGGGCAGCTTTCTGTCCGGCAAGTGTCTGCGCATTCATTACAAGACTGTTCGCTTCACGTGAAAGTATGTGTGTCTTCTCAGGATCGAATTTGTAAACTTCCATTACCTCAGGAGGAAGCGCAATCGTTGAAAACATCGGATTCTGATTTGATACTCGGTACCATTCCCGGAGAAAAGCCAGATGAGTCACGCCTTTTTCTCTCAAATACTGTGTCATGTATTCTACATAATTCTGATCATTGATCTTTGTTATAAGCTCAGGAGTGACAAGTCCGGCAACATCAACGATCTTACGGTCGCTGTAAAATCCTATTGCGCCTACATCATGAGTGGCAATGATATCGCCTTCCTTTGTATTTTTCTTTATCCATTGAGCTGCTTTGACCTGCCTGTCATAAATGTACCGGCATTGCTGTGAATAAAGCTCACGGGTTTCATCATAAATCTTTATTCCCATGAAATAAGTTATGCCGATCAGTATATAAAAAACACTTTTTGCAAACAGAGCATTGGTTGTATACTTGTTAATGATGCGTGCCATATCCCTGAAACCTATCGTTCCGACAAGTATAAAGAATGGAATGATTGGCATCAGGTACCTTCCAAACCGGTGAGCATAAGGAAGCTTAAGCCAGTAAATTAAAACAAGAGCCAGAATAAAAACTATGTAGATAGTATTCTGATTGTAATTTTTATTAATAAGATCATAAATAAGTTTTCCCAGTGAAAATAAAAATCCGATCATTATCACATAGTAGTGAGCGTATTTAAAATAATCCCAGACTTCAAATTTTAAGAAATCATAACGGCTTCTGAATTCCGGTGCGTAATAAGTGAGCTTCGCCTGATATGTATTAGGCAGAATTGATCCCGAAAGAATAAAATTAAATAAAAAATACAAACCTGTTATCAGAATGAATGTCAATGCGATCTGCTTCAGCTCCTTATCAGTAAACAGGATCAGTCTTAAGTTATCTCTGGAATAAGCTCTTACCAAAAGATAATCTATCAATACCGCGGCTATAAAGGCAACTGAGTCAGGTCTTGTCCACATCAACAGACCGAGTCCGATAGCAAGCGGAATTGCTTTTCTTGTCCGGTAAAAATATGCGCACAGTATAAGGATGAAAATAAACATCGTCGTTTCCATCCCCGACAGCGCAATGAAATTCATCCATTTGTCAATTATGAAAATCCCCGTACACAGCAGGGCGAATATTATCTCCTTATCAAATTCATATTTACACAAATTATAAAACGAAACCGAGGCAAGCACAAAAAATAAAACCCCGAGAAAATAGCTTATAATCATTTCATTATTATAGATCAGGAAAAAAACTGACAGTATAATGGTGTATAAGGGTGAAGTGGAGCCGGCAGTGACCATTTCAGTTTTAAAATATGAAAAGCTGAAGTACTGCGCGAGGTTTTTTGCAAATGTCAGGTGAATCCATGGATCATCCAGCGGAAAACTTGATACTCCATTTGTTCTTAAAGCAAAACGGTAAAAAATGTAAGTTAAAAGAAGCGGGAGTAAAATTATCAGGGCATAGAAGATAATTTTTACTGCTTTGTTCGGCTTGTATTGGCTTTCAAAAATGTACTGCCCATAATTTTCTTTATTGGTACGTTTTTTTTTTACAGGAATTTTGATTCTCTTCATATTTTCAAAATAATTAATTGAAGATGTAATTTCAATTTTTAAATTGTAATTCATTATGAAGCTGTCATTGCCAGGATCTGAAAGTAATTTGAAGTAAAATTATGAATTCCTCCGTCCATGCTGTGTCTCCTGCAAATGTTATACTTGAATTAACGAACTCCTCAACTGAGGGGACACAGCGGGTCTAACCCGATTGTTGATCGACTTGAAAGCTTGGGAGAAAGGAAATATGATTTTGGTGAGAGTTCAAATTGCAGGTTATTTCATTATGCAAAAGTTCTCTCCGCTGTGTCCCCGCAACGGAATACTTCGTAATTTTGTTTTTAAGTAATTGCGAGAGAGACAGCGGGGACGGGAAAGTAAAAAAATGAAAAGAACATACTACTCGATTCTGTGATTGTTCATTTATAAAATTATAGCCGCTATAAACTATTTATAGTAAAATTATAAATTTGAATTTCTAACTTGATACTTTTTAATATATGTAATAGTTTTCATTGCATCAGATAAACACACCCTTAAGACTCCTAAGGAAAATTTTAATATCAAATAATTCATTCACATTCATAAAATAATCTCTAATTTTAAATTAAAACAAACTACCCCCGGTTTTCACCTCTCAGAAAGGATTAACAATGGACACAACTAAAAACAACAATAGTAACGCTAGCAACACCAGCAACAGTAACACCAACAACACCAAGTCAGCCTCATTCTCAGATTCAAAAAATGTCTCTGACCTTAAATCAAAAAAAGTCTCCGAACTTATACAAATTGCAAAAGACCTCGATGTTACGGGTTACAGCGATCTTAAAAAACAGGAATTAATTTTTAAGATAATTGAAGCTCAGACAAAAAAGGACGGCTTCGCTTACGCCGTCGGAGTTTTGGAAGTTCTGCCGGACGGATACGGATTCCTGCGCTCAGTTGACTATAACTATCTTCCGTCACCCGATGATATTTATGTATCACCTTCTCAGATCAAAAAATTTCTTTTGCGCACCGGTGATACTGTCAGCGGACAGGTACGACCTCCTAAAGAAGGAGAGCGTTTCTTTGCGCTTCTGAAAGTTGAAGCAGTGAACTTTGAAAGTCCCGATACAATACGTGACAGGATTTTATTTGATAATCTTACTCCACTTTATGCTCAGGAAAAGATAAATCTTGAAGCCGCGCCGGGAGAGTTCTCAATGAGGATCATGGATCTTTTTACTCCGATCGGTAAAGGTCAGAGAGGACTGATCGTTTCGCCTCCTAAAAGCGGTAAGACGATCTTGCTTCAGACACTTGCAAACAGCATTACAAAAAATCATCCCGAAGTTCACCTTATAGTTTTACTTATTGATGAAAGACCTGAAGAAGTAACTGATATGGAAAGAAATGTGAATGCGGAAGTAATTAGTTCGACATTCGATGAACCGCCTGAAAGACACGTACAGGTTTCCGAGATCGTACTTCAAAAAGCAAAGCGTTTGATCGAAGCGAAAAAAGATGTAGTCATATTGCTTGACAGTATCACCCGTCTTGCAAGAGCACATAATACAGTTATTCCACATAGTGGTAAGATCTTATCAGGTGGTGTTGATGCAAATGCGCTCCATAAGCCCAAAAGATTCTTTGGCGCTGCAAGAAATATTGATGAAGGCGGAAGTCTTACGATCATCGCAACAGCGCTTATCGAAACAGGCAGCAGAATGGATGAAGTTATATTTGAAGAATTTAAAGGAACAGGTAACATGGAAATCGTTCTTGACAGAAGGATCTCTGACAGAAGAGTTTTCCCTGCGATCGATCTTAACAAATCCGGCACAAGAAAGGAAGAGCTTTTATTGACAAGTGAAAATCTTAACAGAGTCTGGTTGTTGAGAAAGCTTCTTTCGGATTATAATCCAATTGAGGCGATGGAGTTTCTTCTTGGAAAAATGAGGGGAACAAAATCAAATAAAGAATTTTTAGCTTCGATGAATTCGTAGACAGCTAATCCCCTCAACCTGAATCTATGAAAAAAGTTATACTGATCAATTCTGTTTCCGAGGAAGTCAGAATCGCAATTACGGAAGACGGCAAGCTTGCTGAATTTTTTCTTGACACACCTGATAAGGAAAGAAATGTCGGTGATATTTTTCTTGGCAAAGTAGGAAAAGTAATACCGGGTATCAGAGCTGCATTTATTGACCTGGGCTTTCAGCAGGATGCATTTCTGCACTTCTCGGATATTGGAAATTCTCTTGAAGAATATTCCGCAATGCTTGGTGATGATGAAATAGATGAAGATGATGACGATGATGAATCTCCGGCTCCGGTTCGTGAAGAGCCAAACCGCTACAGTACCCCCAATCTTGAACGCGGACAGGACATAATTGTCCAGATAACAAAAGAGCCCGTAGCCAATAAGGGTTTTCGTGTCACTTCAAAAGTTTCTATTCCCGGCAGATACCTGGTGCTGATCCCATTCGAAAGGAAAATAGGGCTTTCAAAAAAAATATTTAATCCCCGTGAAAAAAGACGTCTCCGCAGTATTGTAAAATCCACTCTACCAAAGGGTTTCGGTGTAATCATAAGGACTGTTGCCGCAGGACAGGATGAAACCCTCATTAAAGATGATCTTAATAATCTTCTCAAGATCTGGAATGACATTCAGACAAACATTAAAACTTCAAGCTCTCCATTTATCCTTTATAAGGATGTTTCCACTACTTCTTCGGTGATCAGGGATCTTTTCAAAGAAGACATTTCTAAAATAATAGTTGATTCAAAAAAAATATACCGGGAGATAAAGACCTACGTCGATGAGACCTCGCCTGAATTTTCCGAAAAGCTTGAAGCATACAACGGCGATCAGCCATTGTTTGATGTGTATAACATTGAAAAGCAAATCGAAGAATCCCTTCAAAGAAAAGTCTGGCTAAAGAACGGCGGCTATATTATCATTGAGCAAACTGAAGCAATGATGGTAGTGGACGTCAACAGCGGTAAGTATGCGAAGCATCGTGATCAGGAAGTAAATTCACTTAATACGAATCTCGAGTCCGCAAGGGAAATTGTAAGGCAGATCCGCCTCAGGGATATCGGAGGTATCATAGTGATCGACTTCATAGATCTGTATGATGAAAAGAACAGAAGAAAGCTTTATGAAGAGGTGCGGAAAGAATTTAAATATGACAGAGCTAAGTCAACGATACTGCCGGTAAGCGAATTTGGAATTGTAGAAATAACCAGACAAAGAATAAGACAGAATATACTTCACAGCATATCTGATCTTTGTCCGATGTGCCGCGGCACAGGGCACGTGCAGTCAAAATCTACTTTTATGAACAGGATGGAAAGATGGATAAGAAGGTATAAAGGCGGCAGCAACGCAATGAGCATTTCGATCAAGGTTAACCCTTACATAAAAAATTATCTGACAGAAGGTTTTGTCAGTAAGATCACTAAACTTCAGTTAAAGAATATGTTAATCATAAAAGTTGTAAAGGATGAAGCTCTTGCTCTTGATGAGTTCAGGGTATTTTCCAAAAAACTGAATAAGGATATTACAGAAGAGTTCGATTACTAATTCTATTTTTCCATCCTCTTAGAAATTTCATTTAGGTATTCCCACGAATAAATCCCGGTATTATGTTTATCCTTCCAGAATATCTGCACGGCATAATTTCCCACAGGTTCAATTTTATCAAGCTCATAAAATCCCGCAGCTTTAAACGGTGATTTGATCGGAATGTATGAGCTGAATATTACAGTCTCACCTTTGCAGTGAACGCAGGGACAGTTGTCGCGAAGATCGGTCAAATTTATTTCAGAGATAATGTCATCTTCCCATACGATCTGAAGAGAATCGTTTTCAGTTCTTTTTAATTTTTTAGGACGGTTCATTTTTAAATTATTAATTTAATATTTCTTTCAGTCTGCAAATCAGATCATTTCTTTGTGCTTATCAACAACAACATTATCTTTAACCAAAACCTCTTGCGTAGGATCGGGCAATTTTGTTTTCTCGCTTACATTGTAAAAGATAAGGATGGCATTTACAAAAAGCATTATGCCCGCGATCAGAAAAATGTATTTCATGTTTAGTTCGATCAGAAGAAGTGTACACAGCAGCGGTCCGATCAGATTACCAAACAAAGTGAAGCTTGATGCGATCCCCATCACTCCGCCTTTTCTGTCGTCTCCAATATTTTTATTTATGTAAGCGTACAGCACAGGGATTATCCCGCCTATACATAAGCCAAGAAATGCTCTGACAGGAAAAAGCAGATAGGGATTTCTTATAAAAGTATGAAGACAGTAAGCTATGCCAGCTCCGGTTATGGCAATGATAACATTTTTTTTGAAACTCTTGGTATCATTGCGTTTGCCCCACCACGGGGAAGATATAACACTGAAGATACCGAGTGTTCCGAAAATCGCTCCTGTCAATGTGGAGATGTACTCTGTACCAACCGTCATTGATTCCACAAACAAAGCAAAGACAGGTTGTGCGATTGTAATCGAGATCTGAATGAAGGTAATGGACATCATTGCAATCAGAAGCGAAGAGTTGGTAAAGACGAACTTGTAATTTTCGAATACAGAATAGATCTTTGTTAAAGGCTTACGCTCGGGTTCCTTTACAATTACATAAACAAGAACGCTGCTGAAGAGACACAGAAAAGATGTGATAAAAAAAACGGTCCGGTATGAAGTAAGATCCGCGATGAACCCGCCAATGAAAGGTCCGATCACGGTGCCTGATGAGATTGAAGTCTGAAGGATGCCGATAGCGTAACCGGATTTTTCTCTCGGAGTGCTTGAGGATACAAGCGCGAGAGAGGAAGCAATGAAACCGCTGATTGCTCCCTGGATCATTCTGAAAATAAAAAGCTGAATTACATTATCAGAGAGTCCGATCAGGAATTGTGAAATTGCCAGCCCGAATATCGCGCGAAGCACCATTGATTTCTTTCCGAACCTGTCGCCAAGCGCGCCCCAGACCGGTGTCATAATGAAGGACAGGATGAATGGTCCGCTGAAAACAATTCCGCTCCAGTGTTCGAGCTCATCATGATTTGTGATACCGAGCTCGCGTATGTAAAAAGGAAGGAAAGGAACCACCATGCTCATACCTACCATTGCAACAAACTGCGCTATCCAAATGCTGTATAAATTTTTTCTCCAGATCTCCAATTACGGTGGTTTAATATTTATATTACTTATGTTAAATTTTTTATTAAATGATAAAAGATTTATTTTTTATCAAATCATCAGTGCTGTCCAAAACATTTTTGTCAGCATTTGAATAGTCTTAAACCAATCAACAATTAGGGTAATCAATATTATTCTTAAATTAAAAGAACCCTCCAATCAAGAGCAAAACGGGGTAAACTTATTTTGCATAAAAAAATTTATAGCTATAAGTTGATACAAATTTTATATTACAGGTTTCTATCTCAAAATTAAACTTAACTTATGCAGAATCTGCTACTCATTCTTCAAGAGATAGCTCATAATCTTCAGTGGTCATGGAATAAAGAAGCTGTTGAACTCTTTCACGAAATAAATCCTGATTTCTGGAACTGGTCAGGACACAATCCCGTCAAGGTACTGAATGAATTAAACCGCAATTATCTTGAATTCATAATTGAGAAAAAGAACCTCGGTAGTAAAATTTTAAATATTCATTCCAACCTTAAAACTTACCAGACACGCAAAACATATTTTGAAGAAAAATATTTCAAAACCGACAAGCCGATCATAGCATACTTCTCTGCTGAATACGGCATCACCGAATGCCTGAAAACATACTCGGGCGGACTCGGAGTGCTTTCGGGAGATCATCTTAAATCTTCGTCCGATCTCGGATTACCGCTTGTAGGAATAGGTCTGGCTTACCATTACGGATTTTTTACACAGATGATCAACCCTGAAGGATGGCAGACAGAAAATTATGAACTCAATGAATTTCAAAATCTGCCTATCTCATTACTTCGAGATGAGAATTATCAGCCTGTAAAAATTTCAGTGAATTTTCCTAACAGGTCTATCTGGGTACAGGTATGGGTTGCAAATGTAGGAAGAGTAAAACTTTATTTGCTTGATACATTCATTGCTGAGAATACGGTCGATGACAGAAGGATAACCGACATTCTATACGGAGGAGATAATGAAAAGAGAATATGTCAGGAGATAGTTCTTGGTATTGGCGGAGTCAGACTCCTTACAAAGCTCGGATACGATATAAAGGCGTTTCATCTGAATGAGGGACATTCTGCATTCCTTTGTTTTGAAAGAATTAAAAATTACATGAAGACAAACAACGTTTCCTATGATGAAGCGAAGAGCAAATGTTTTAATTCAAATATTTTCACTACTCATACTCCTGTACCTGCCGGTATAGATATTTTCACCAAAGAACTGTTTGTAAAATATTTTAACGACTACGCACAAAATGAGATCGGTGTTCCTGTCGATAAACTTTTTCTTGAAGGCGACCTTAATGCGGGGGATGCGGACAACAACAGGTTCAATATGGCTTACCTTGCGATCAATAATTCAAATTTTATCAATGGTGTCAGCAAGCTTCACGGAGAAGTTTCAAGGAAAATGTGGATGCTGCCTTCTACACGAAGCCAGATAGATTATATAACCAACGGCGTGCATACACCAAGCTACATTTCAAAATTCACAAACAATCTTTACGCAAGTCATTTTTCGGATAACTGGCTTTACGATGAAAGCATCTGGTCAAAGATAGACGGCATCTCCGATAAAGAGATTTGGACATTAAGACTTTTGAATAAGTATAAGCTGATAAATTTCTGCAGGAGCAGGATAAAGGATAAATGGATTTTTTTACGAACGGATAAGGAGAAGCTGAAAGAGATCGAAAATATTCTTAATCCCGATGCGCTTACCATTGGCTTTGCAAGAAGGTTCGCGACCTACAAAAGAGGCACTCTTATCTTCCGTGATCTTGACAGGTTAAAGAGGATCATAAAAAATAATTCTATGCCTGTTCAGTTTATCTTCTCAGGAAAGGCGCATCCAAAGGATGAAGGCGGTAAAAACCTGATCTCTGAAATCATTTCATACACGCGTGATGAGGACCTGAAGAACAAGGTTGTCTTTATTGATAATTATGACATTAACGTTGCAAGGCATCTGGTCGAAGGCTGTGATCTGTGGCTTAATAATCCGCGCAGACCACAGGAAGCTTCCGGGACAAGCGGAATGAAAGTGATCGCCAACGGAGGTCTGAACTTCAGCATACTTGACGGATGGTGGAATGAAGGTTATTCCGAGAAGAATGGATGGAAGATCGATACCATCTCTGATGAGAATATCCCGCTTGAACAAAGAGACCTTTTTGAGGCAAACGATCTCTATGATACTCTTGAGAAAAAAATTATCCCGGCTTTCTATAAAAGAAATGATGAAGGTCTGCCGGAGGAATGGATAAAGAAAATAAAGTTTTCCATAAAAAGTCTTGCAGGATATTTCAGCACCAACAGGATGGTTAAGGAGTATTGTGAAAAGTTCTATATGAAAGTGAAGTAAATAATATTTATTTTAATAAAAATAAAATATATTTTGAATTATCCAAAAAGTGACATCTTAAATAAATTTTAAAACAAACTAATTTTAGAAAAATGAAAAAATATTATCATTTTGCCGGCATTATCTTTTCTCTAAATGTTCTCATGGCTTTGTTACTATTGAGCCCCGGAAGTATTACAGCACAGATAAATGTTGGCGGACAGCCGATGAGTTCCGTAATGCAGTTGAACTCCGAGCTTACAACAGTAACAATGCCCGAAATAGATACCCGAAGGCTGATGGAAGAAGACAAAGTAACCGAAGCAGGAATGGACATGCCTTTCAGATTCGGATATAATTTTGATGTGAATTATAATCTTCAGAATTCCGGAGTATGGGAAGTTCTTTCTGACGGAAGCCGTGTCTGGAGACTTGCAATAAGGTCTCAAGATGCAGTATCAATAAATCTTGCTTACAAAAATTTTGTATTACCGCAGGGCGCAACTTTCTTCGTTTATAATCTGGATAAAAGCTATATCTACGGAGCTTTCACAGAACTTAATAATTCCGAAGACAAGCAATTTGCAACCAGTCCGACTTACGGAAGCACAACCGTGCTTGAGTATTACGAGCCTGTTTATGCAAAAGGCAAAGGAAGCATTACAATTTCAAAGATCACTCATGCTTATAAGGATATTTTCGGTTATAACAGTTTGCTTGAAGAGCCATGTAACATTAACATAAATTGTCCGATAGGGGCTGCATGGGTTGAACAAAAAAGATCGGTAACGAGAATTACATTCAACTCTGGTGCAGGTTCTTTCCTGTGTTCAGGTTCACTGATGAATAATACACTGCAGAACAGAGCTCCTTTATATCTGTTTGCAGAGCACTGCGCTACCGATAATTTCTCAACGATGACATTCTATTTTAATTATGAAAATCCGACATGCATTGGTACTTTGGGAAGTCTTGCATCAACAATGGTCGGTGCAACATTGAAAGCAAAGAATTTTGATACGGATTTTCAACTTGTTCAATTGAATCAATCAGTGCCGGCAGGATTTAACGCTCATTTTAACGGATGGGACAGATCAGGTTCAAACCCGCTTGATCAGACAGCAATTCATCATCCGGGCGGTGCAGTAAAAAAGATATCACATGATGACAATCCTGCACTATCAGTGACAGGTTTCGGAGGAAGACTTGGAAACGGATTCTGGCAGGTCACCTGGGATCAGGGTATGACTGAAGGCGGATCTTCAGGCTGTCCTTTATATGATCAGAATCACAGAGTGATCGGACAAAATCTCGGAGGTACTCCGGCAAACTGCAATTTTCCGCAGTCTGTACAAAAAGTTTTCGGAAAGTTATCCGAATCATGGGGACACGGCGGAGCTTCAAATAATCAGTTAAAAGACTGGCTCGATCCTAATAACACAGGAGTGTTTACACTCGACGGAATTGACGCACTTACTGGAGTAGCTCCGGTAACAAATTTCACATCCAACATACAGGTGCTTCCTTTGGGCGGCGGCAATGTTGACTTCTTTGACCTTACAACAAACAATCCGGCTACATGGAGCTGGAGCTTCCCGGGTGGATCACCTGCAACTTCCAACGTTAGAAATCCTTCGGGAATTACATATACAGCAACAGGTAATTACACTGTTTCATTGACAACAACAAATGCGTTCGGCTCAAATCTTAAAACTTTTGTGTCTTATATTAAAGTACAAGGTGTTCCAATGAACACATTCAATTTGCAGACACCGGTGACACTATCCGGCGTTGTTGTTTCCCAAAACAATCCTGCACCATTTCAATTTAAATGGGGAACAGCTAATCCAAGCCCGACCGTAAAATATAATTTCAAAATTAAGAGGACCGGACCGGGAACAGAATATTTTTTTCCAAGCGACAATAACGGACTTGATTCGATTAAGACGTTCAGAAAAAGCTTCCTTGACAGTCTTGCCATAATAATGGGAATAACAGGCAATACTGATTCTGCAATTTGTGCCTGGAGAGTTACAGCTTTGAATGGAGCCGATTCCATTACTTCTAATTCTTTCCTTATTACTATAAGAAGAGAGCCGGTAGGAATAAATCTGATCTCATCGGTAATACCCGAGCAGTTCAGCTTATATAATAATTATCCGAACCCGTTCAACCCGAATACAATAATTAAATTTGATGTAATAAAAACTCAAATGGTTTCTTTGAGAATTTATAACACTCTTGGTGAAGAAGTAAGGACACTTGTAAATCAGGTGATGTCACCCGGAGAGTATTCTGTTGACTTTTCAGCCGGTTCGATCGCAAGCGGAATTTATTTTTACAGACTCGAGACAGATGGCTTTGCTCAAACAAAAAGAATGATGCTTGTAAAATAATTTTCTCAGAAGTATAACTTTATTAATCCCTGTTCAGTAAAAAGGACAGGGATTTTTTTATTAATGTTAAATTCAGTGATAAATAAAACTTACTTTCAATAGTCATACATTAATTTTATTTTGCATTACATCAAATCAACTTATGAAAAAGCCCTATCCTCCGATCTATTATTCCGATTATCTGCATCTCGAAAAACTTTTAACGAGCCAGGTACCAAAGAGTGACGAATACGGACATCACGCACATGATGAAATGTTGTTCATTGTGGTTCATCAGGCATACGAGCTCTGGTTCAAGCAGATCATACACGAGCTGGATTCGGTGCTTGTGATGTTCCGTGAAGATAATGTTGATGAAAAGAACATCGGGATAGCTGTTGCCCGCCTCAGAAGGATCACAACGATCCAGAGACTTCTCATTGACCAGCTTAACATTCTTGAAACAATGACACCTCTTGACTTCCTTGAGTTCAGGGATTTCCTTATTCCTGCTTCAGGCTTTCAAAGTCTTCAGTTCAGGATCATTGAAAACATTCTGGGCTTGAATATTGAGAACAGGGTGAAGTTTGATAATAAGAACTATTACTCATACGTGTCAGATGAGCATCAGAAGATGCTGATAGAATCCCATAGTACGGTGAGTCTTTTTGATGCCGTCGACAAGTGGCTTTCAAGAATTCCTTTTCTTAAGATCGAGGGATTTGATTTTTGGAATCATTACAAAGAAGCCGTCGGGGCGATGATCGACAATGAGCGCGAGATAATTCTGAATAATCCAAGCATGACAGAACAAAAGAGAACGAAGCAGCTTAATGAGTTTGAGAATACGAAAGAAAAATTTGAAGCACTGCTTGATGAGAACAAGCATAATGAATTTGTAAAGGAAGGTCACCGCAGACTTTCCCATAAATCAACTCTGGCGGCGTTGTTCATCAACCTTTACCGCGACGAGCCTATACTTCATCTTCCATTCAGATTCCTCACTTATCTTGTGGACGTAGATGAATTGTTCACTACTTGGAGATACAAGCACGCTCTTATGGTTCACCGCATGATCGGTGCCAAGGTAGGAACAGGAGGATCTTCAGGACATCACTACCTGATGCAGACCGCGGAGAAGCATAAGATATTTAAAGACCTGTTCGACCTCTCGACATACCTGATACCGAGATCAGCCTTGCCTGAACTTCCGGAAGATATGAAGTTCAAGCTTGGATTTAATTATACATTTAAACCATAATTATACATTTAAACCATAAAAGAATATGACCGAAATTATTGCAATCATCGTACTGGTATTTTTTATAATAATTACCTTCTTAAAAACTGCACGAGTCGTGCCGCAGAAATCAGCATTCATTGTTGAAAGGCTCGGTAAATACAATGAGACACTCGAAGCGGGTTTTCACATACTTATACCTTTTATTGACAGAGTCGCATACAAACATTCATTAAAGGAAATTGTCATGGATGTTCCGCCGCAGTCATGCATAACCAAGGATAACATTGCCGTAGAAGTGGACGGAGTTTTATATCTTCAGGTAATGGATCCTGTAAAAGCTTCGTACGGTGTAAATGATTATTCATTCGCATCGGTACAGCTCGCGCAGACAACAATGAGGAGCGAGATAGGAAAGATGCAGCTTGATAAGACATTTGAGGAACGTGAGACAATTAATGGAGCTATCGTAAATGCAATTGATAAAGCTTCTGAACCGTGGGGATTGAAAGTCATAAGGTATGAGATCAAGAACATAAATCCTCCGGCAAGCATAAAAGACGCGATGGAAAAACAAATGAGAGCTGAACGAGAGAAGCGTGCTTTGATAGCTGAATCCGAAGGTGACAGGCAGGCAAGGGTCAACCGCGCCGAAGGTGAGAAGCAGGAAGCGATCGAAAGATCAGAAGGCGAGAAGATGAAGAGGATAAACGAAGCCGAAGGTAAGGCGCAGGAAATTGAAAAAGTCGCCCTCGCTACCGGTAAAGGTATCAGGGAAATTGCAAACGCCATCAATGACAAAGGCGGTATAGAAGCTGTAAATCTGAGGATCGCCGAACAGTATTTACTAGAGTTCGGAAAGCTTGCACAGAAAAATAATACAATGATCATTCCGGGGAATTTAACTGACATCGCCGGTATGGTTGCCACCATAAGCAGTGTATTAAAAGCAACTAATGAAAAAGAAGTACAAGAGCCAAAAATTAATAAACAGTTATGATGGAAAATTCATCGCTGATATGGTTCGTTGTTGGCATAGTTTTTTTACTTGCAGAGATAATAATGCCGGGATTCATAATTTTTTTCTTCGGGATCGGAAGTTTACTTACCGCACTTGCAACTTATCTGTTTAACATTGAATCTGTTTTTGTACAGATAATAATTTTCATATTTAGTTCAATGCTTAATCTGATATTTTTTCGGAAGGTTTTCAGTCAATTATTCAAAGGTAAGGTAAGCGGACAGAAGGATCTTAAAAATGAGTTCATCGGAAAGAGAGCCATAGTCGTGCATGAAATAATACCTAATTCATTAAAAGGTAAAGTTGAATTTAACGGCGCAAACTGGGAAGCAGATTCGGATAAATTCATAGAGAAAGATTCAGTGGTTGAAATTGTAGCGCGTAAGGATCTGAAATTAATTGTAAAACCTGTAGAATAATCATGAACATTGATCTCACAAAGAAAAGGGCTGTCGTTTGCGGAAGCACACAGGGAATCGGCAAAGCTGCAGCAATACAGCTCGCATCTTCAGGAGCAGACGTAATACTGATCGCAAGAAATGAAGAATCATTAAGAAAAGTTTTAAGAGAACTTCCCGCATCAAAAATACAGAATCATAATTTTATTGTTGCTGATTTTTCTGATCCTGAAACATTGAAAAAAAAGCTGCACAATTTTGTTTCAGAAAATCCTCCCGTTCATATACTTGTAAATAATACCGGCGGTCCAAAAGGCGGAGAAGCGATCGCAGCAGATACATCTGAATTCATTCAGGCATTTTCAAATCACCTGATATGCAATCAGATACTTGTTCAGGCATTTGCAGAAGGAATGAAGAAAGAAGGTTACGGCAGGATCATCAATATTATTTCAACTTCAGTGAAGCAGCCATTAAAAGGATTGGGTGTTTCAAATACCATTCGCGGTGCAGTGGCGAGCTGGGCAAAGACACTATCGGCTGAGCTGGGACCATTCGGGGTAACGGTTAACAATATTTTACCGGGCGCTACAAAAACCGAAAGACTCTTTTCTATATTTGAAAACAAAAGTAAAGCATCAGGGAAAGATATAAAAGACATTGAGAACGACGCGCTAAAGGAAATTCCTGCCGGAAGGTTCGCCGAACCGGAAGAGCTTGCATACGCTGTTACCTTTCTTGCTTCGGAATGCGCTGCATACATTAACGGAATAAATCTTCCTGTTGACGGTGGCAGAACAGGTTGTTTGTAATTTCGAAGCTTTTTACTGATCGGCAAAGAGCAAGAGCTCAGCCAAGAATTTCACAGATTCCCACGAATTATTTTATGTTTGAAAAGAAAATCATTTTAAAATTCGTGATCATTTGTGTAATTAGTGGCAAAGCTTTTTACTGATCGGCAAAGAGCAAGAGCTCAGCCAAGAATTTCACAGATTCCCACGAATTATTTTTATGTTTGAAGAAAGTTATTTTGAAATTCGTGATCATTCGTGTAATTAGTGGCAAAGCTTTTTGCTGATCGGCAAAGAGCAAGAACATCGTGTATTAGTGGCAAAGCTTTTTAAGATAAATTTAAATTTTTCAATTAGATGATCTTATACAATGTTACTGTTAACGTTGATGATACCGTTCATGATGAATGGCTTGAATGGATGAAGACGATACATATCCCGGAGGTGCTGTCAACCGGTCTGTTTACCGATAGCAAAATATTCAGGATCAGAACAGAGGAAGAAGGGAATACATATTCAATCCAGTATTTTCTTGATTCAGAAGAAGATTACGAAAAATATCAGAATGAATTCGCTCCCGCGCTTCAGTCAAAGCATTTGGAGAAATATAAAAATAAGTTTGTCGCTTTCAGAACGGTGATGGAGTCGGTTTAGAGTGAGCAGAGTGAGTAGAGTGGGTAGAGTGAGTAGAGTGAGTAGAGTGAGTAGAGTGAGTAGTGTGAGTAGAGTGAGTAGAGTGAGTAGAGTGGGTAGAGTGAGTAGAGTGAGTAGAGTGAGTATAGTGAGTAGAGTGAGTAGAGTGAGTAGAGTGAGTAGAGTGGGTAGAGTTGATGTTTCAAGCTTACGTTTTGCATATAAAAAATGGATAAAATAAAAAACTACATCAACGGGATCTTAACAACACCTTATTCAAATGATTATATTAACAATTATAATCCCGCGACTGGTGAGGTCTTCGCGATCATTCCGGATTCAAACGGTGACGATGTGGATCTTGCAGTTCAGTCCGCTGAAAGAGCGTTTGTAAAATGGTCCGTTACCTCTGTAGAAGAAAGAGCCGGTCATCTTCTGCACATTGCAGAACTTATAAAAAAAAATCTTGAAAAATTCGCATACGCTGAAACTATTGATAACGGCAAGCCTCTCTGGCTTTCAAGAAGCGTTGACATTCCCAGAGCTATAAAGAACTTCGAATTCTTCGCTTCGGCGATCACACAATTCTCAAGTGAATCACATCATACAAATAACGAAGCGATAAATTATACATTGCGTCAGCCGGTTGGAATTGTCGGCGCAATATCTCCATGGAATCTTCCTCTGTATTTATTCACCTGGAAGATCGCCCCGGCGCTTGCTGCTGGTAACTGCGTCATAGCAAAGCCTTCGGAGATAACACCGCTTACAGCGTTCATGCTTTCGGAAATTTGCATTGAAGCAAATCTGCCTGAAGGTGTGCTTAACATTATACACGGTCTCGGTCACAAAGCAGGTAGCGCAATCGTGTCCCATCCTAAGATCAAAGCTATTACATTTACAGGCGGTACAAAAACAGGAGTTGAGATCTCTAAAATTGCGGCGCCGATGTTCAAGAAGCTTTCACTCGAGCTGGGAGGAAAGAATCCCAATATCATTTTCGCGGATTGTAATTTTGAAGAGATGCTTGAAACAACAGTCCAGTCTTCATTCCGCAATCAGGGCGAAATTTGTCTGTGTGGTTCGAGGATTTTTGTTGAAAAGAAGATCTATGAAAAGTTCAAAACGGCTTTTACCGAAAAGGTAAGGAAGTTGATTGTAGGAGATCCATTGCTGGAAAGCTCCGATCTCGGGGCGATAGTATCAAAGCAGCATTATGAAAAAATTCTTTATTATATCAATCTCGCTGTAAGTGAAGGAGGAAAGATCTTATGCGGAGGCAGAGCGATAAAGCTTGAAGGAAGATGCAGCGGCGGATGGTTCATTGAGCCGACTGTAATTGAAGGATTATCATACGACTGTAAAACCAATCAGGAAGAAATATTCGGACCGGTTGTAACGATCATGCCTTTTTTAACCGAGGATGAGGTTCTGATGATGGCTAACAGTACAGAGTTTGGGCTGGCGTCAATTATCTGGACGGAGAATTTAACAAAGGCACACAGAGTCGCAGCAAAAATAAAAACAGGTATAGTGTGGATCAACTGCTGGATGCTGCGGGATCTCAGAACGCCCTTCGGTGGAATGAAAAACTCCGGTGTCGGCAGGGAAGGGGGAGTTGATGCGTTGCGGTTTTTTACCGAAGCAAGAAATGTGTGTGTGAAGATATAAATGAGATTAAATAAAATCATTTTAATTCTATGCATCATAACAACCCGGATATCATAAAGGAATTGAATCGGTTACAGTCATGCAATACAATAGACGCAAATTATTCTAATTCACATTAACAAACTCCACAACTTTATGGCTCACCTTTCTTTCTGGGAAAAAAATTCATTTCTTAATTACGACTTCATCATAATCGGCGCGGGAATACTCGGTCTTTCAACAGCCTGCGAGATCAAGGAGCGGAATCCCAAACGTACTGTCCTGATTCTTGAAAAAGGGATTTTGCCGAGCGGCGCCAGCACAAAGAACGCCGGGTTCGCCTGCTTTGGAAGCCCTACTGAAATTTTATCGGACATAAAACGGATCGGGAAATCTGATACTATTGATCTTGTCAGAAAAAGATTCGAGGGAATAAACATACTTCGCAAAAGACTCGGTGATGAAAACATCGGTTTTCTGAATTACGGCGGTTATGAATTAATTGATAATAAGAACTTAGCAGTGCTTGATGAGATCAATTTTGTCAATGAAGCGGTTCAAAATATTTTCGGTGAGAATACTTTCGAATTGAAAAGTGAAAGGATTGATGAATTCGGGTTTGATGCAAGTAACGTCAGTGAACTTATTTACAGCAGGTTTGAATCACAGATTGATACAGGATTGATGATGGCGTCGCTGATCAGTTACGCGGCTGCTCTTGGTGTAAGGATCATTAACGGATGTGAAGCGGGTGATATAGGTGAAAAAGAAAATTTCGTGAGAGTAACGGCGAACAAAAATTCAGATAAGGAAAAAATATATTTCGATTGTAAGACTGTCATAATCTGCACAAATGCTTTTACAAATAAATTATTTCCGGAGTTTAAGGTCACACCCGGAAGAGGGCAGGTGATCATTACAAAACCCTTGCAGCATCTTAAGTTCAAAGGTGTGTTCCATTTCGATGAGGGATATTACTATTTCAGGAATTTTGAGAACAGGGTCATATTCGGAGGCGGAAGGAACATTGATTTTGAAAATGAAACCACGACAGCATTTGAATCAAACGAAAAGATACTCGACGCTCTCAGTGATAAGCTTTCCACAATAATACTTCCCGGTCAGAAACATGAAATTGATTATTCATGGTCAGGCATAATGGGTTTTAATGATTTGAAAAAGCCCGAGATAAGAAAATTCACCGACAGAATAATCGCGGCTCTTTCGTGTAACGGAATGGGGATCGCGCTTTCTTCTTTCATTGCAAAAGAAATAACTGAAAAGATCCCCTCCATCTAGATCGGGTGCATTATCAGAATATCAGATTAAATCATTTTGATTAAAACTATCTGACAATCTTACTACATAGTATTCTCATCCGCGGATGGACCATAGATGCCTGGTAAAGGTACGTCAAGCATCCGCAGGTACACTGTCATCTGCCCCCGATGGTGTATAAGATGACTCATTACAAAACCTCTCACAACAGCAGCTTTGGGAATGGTCATATATACCTTGTCTCCATTTCTCATCGTCCAGTTTTTCATGAACTCTTCCTCCGGTGTATTCTTAATTATCTCAACCGCCGCGTTAACGTTGTCATCAAAAAATTTCAGCAGCTCTGCCGTTGATGCAGGATCGACCTGCTTGTAATCCATCGTGGCGAAATCAAGCTCATCTTTTGTAAGTGAGGCTTCAACCCATTGAGGAATTTCAGCAAGATGCTGTGAGAGTCTTCCGAGTGACATTGATTTTTCATGGGGCTTCCAGGTAAATGATTTTTCCGGAGTTCTTTCTAAAACTTTTCTTGTGCTCACTGATTCATTCTGAAATTCAGCGAGAAGAGCTTCTTTCATTCCCATTTTATTTTTGTTTAATTTTTTATTAAGATTAGATAAGGTTTAAGTTATTTTCAATAAATTAAAGATTCAGATTACGATTAAACTTTTTTAGCAATTACAGAATAGACGTGCCAGTGTTTTTCATCGCCTGTTGCAGTGGTTCCGTCCTCATCACGTTCGTGAAAAAACTCTATCTCAAAATTTTGAAAAAATCTTCTTACGTTTTCTTCTTCAAGGAAGGTCATTGCAGGATTGTCTTTCGCCCAACTGTCATTTACTCCGAAAAATTGCCCTGCGAACCTGCCGGAAGTTAAAATGCTTTCCTCAATTTTCTTCCAGAGACCGTCAAAGAATTCCGGTTTGCAAAAGGGGAGACTGTAACTTGCATTAAGCAAAGTGCATTTTGAAAGTGTGATATCTTCCAGGCTCATAAGTTTGGTAGAAAGATTGTTCTTCCAATCCGGTTCAACACTTGCACTGAGTATCTCCAGTCCCTGTGCACTGCTGTCGATCGCTGTAACTTTCCATCCTCTCTTTAAGAGTTCAAGAGTATCCGCGCCGTGTCCGCAGCCGATATCATTTGCAATATGCTCTCGATGTATCTTTTCATTGTCAAAGAATTCCAGAGCTTTTAATAAAGAATCTCTCGGTACAAGATTAGATTTACTTTTGTAGTAATTGTTCCAGTCGAAGTTCTCGTCTAATTTCACTTGATGCCCTCACAGACCAAAGCGTTGAGCTTGCATTTCATCGGATCCCTGCCGAAGTTTTTCTCCATTGCATCCCTGAGCTTCTCATAAATTTCAGGAAGTATCGCGGCATTTCTTTCATTTATCATTGCAGCAGCTGGATTGCCGGTAGTTAGTCCGGTCGCGGCATCTTCAGGATTTGAAGTTACGCACGTTTTAGGAAGCTCATCAATTGAAACATCTTTGAACCCTGCTTTTGCAAAACTTTTTTCAATCTCATTCTTATCGTTGTAGGAAAAAGGAATGTCATAAAATGTAATGGGATTGTCAGGGAAAAAACTATTTACAGTTTTTTTTGTAAGCACGAATAGCTCATTCTTTTCGAGTGTGTTCCAGACATTGAACAAAAATTTCCCACCGGGCTTTAAAACTCTGTAAGCTTCACTGTAAACCTGGTCCTTATCAGGAACAAACATTAATCCGAACTGACTAAAGATAAGATCAAATGAATTATCAGGATAAGGAATGTTCGTCATATCGACAACATTCCATTCAATGCGCTCACCGGTAATTTTTTTCTTTGCGATCTCCATCATGTCAGGATTAATATCAGTGGCAACGAGGGTTTCACCGTGAGTAAAAATTTCAGGAAGATATTTTGTAACAATGCCGGTTCCGCAGGCAAGCTCAAGTACAGATTTAAAATCTCCTATCTGAATTCTCTCGATCAGATCAATTGCGTAAACTTCAAAGAGTAAAGGACCGAGATTTTTGTGATAGCTATCCGGAATTGTGCCGGAAAAAGAAAAATTGGTTTCCATAGTTCATGATTTAACTAAGGGAAAGGTTAACTCTTACTAACCCCGTCCGGAACATAATTCCTGTCAGCAAATTTAAACCCGAAGTAAGCAAATGGAATATTCACCGCGAGCCCAATGATCCACATCCAGAGAGGATGAGGGAACATATATAAATTTATTATCCCGGATATCATCAGCAGTAAACCAACGGTCAAAGCCATTGCGGACTTATGCCTCACTGAAATTACAGAAGCGACGAGTCCGCCGACAAATGCCCCTATCGCCCAGCCGACAACGACCATGATCATTGAACCCACGGGCGCTGATGCAATAAGCCGTTTAACGTCTTCGGGATTTTCCATATCAATACCTTTCGGAGGCGGAAAGAACATATAGCTTGCCGCTTCCACTATGAATATTATTACAACGGCGGCAATGATACCGCCAATGACTGCTAAAACATATCTCATCTGTAATTGAAGTTTAATTTTCATCAAACTTAAATAATATAAACCGCATATTCAAGTTTGACATTAAAATTAGCAATTTTCGATAAAGAAACTTGAGTAAATTACATTGGAAGTTTTTTTTTGAATGCCTATTTTTGAAAAAACAAAGGAGATTAATACTATGAAAACAGTTTCAAAAATTTTTATCGCAATTCTGTTCTTAACAGCATCGTCAAAATCATTTTCACAAACAGCAGAAGAAATGCAGGCATGGATGGCTTACATGACACCGGGTGCGGTTCATGAGATGCTTGCAAAGTCAGACGGCACATGGACGGGAGAAATTACAATGTGGATGGATCCAAGCGCTCCGCCGCAGACAATGACAAGCACGGCAGTCAACAAAATGATATTAGGCGGAAGATATCAGCAGTCAACATACACAGGTACAATGATGGGTATGCCGTTTGAAGGTATGAGCATTACGGGTTATGATAATGCAAAAAAAGTATTTGTAAACTCATGGGTTGATAATATGGGAACAGGGATGATGAATCTTTCCGGTCCATGGGATGAAGCTTCAAAGTCAATATTGCTGAGCGGAACTATGACCGATCCGAGTGGTAAGGATCTTCCTGTAAGAGAAGTTTTTAAAATTGTAGACGACAACAATCAGGTTATGGAAATGTATTATACCATTGATGGAAAAGAAATGAAAACAATGGAGATAAAGTATAAAAGAAATTAAGTAAGTATCAGTTTAAGATTTTATGGGGCGGTGAAATTGATTTTTCACCGCCTCTTTTTTTTATGTTTTAGAAAATATTTGTGCAATGTAAAAAACAGTTTGACATTTAAATTCATAATTTATAAATTTAAATAATTTTGGTAGAGAGATATTTGGAAGAAATTAATTCTTACCCCGACTCTTACAAGTTTCTTCTTAAGTATTCTTTAAGAATTGCCAAAGCATATTTTTGTAAACTTTAAATATTACGACTATGGCAAATTTTAAAAATGTTTTACTTTTCATTGTTTTATTTATTCCTCTTTTTTCAACTGCGCAGTTAACTTACCCAACAAGGTACCCCAATGCTGTGATTCAGCATACTGGAAATGATATAATTCTTTTTTTTGGATATGCCCCTATGATTTATCAACCCGCTTACGGGGGGGGGATTGATACATTTAAATTGTTTTATATAAATACCGGAATCCGCTCCAAATATTCAAGATTACTCGCACGTTCCACTAATTATGGGATTACATGGACAGATACGCACTACGTTAATGTAGATGTTGATACAAACCATCTATATAAAGCTGTGGTCGAGGGTAATGAATCAAAATTGTATATGGGATATAATAGATGGATCCCTGATTCAGGTCCAGGGAAAAAATCATACATGTGTAAAGCTTATTCCACAAATGGAGGCTATAAGTTTACTGACACTGGTGTTGTAATGCAGCTTGGAGAAGATAAGTCATTTCTATGGAATGAAGACACTGATGAATATTGTGGTTATGTTAGACCTCGAAATGTTGAACCGGTTTGCTCAGCAAAGGTTGGGGGAATTTATGTGAGTAATGGTGTTAGGAAAATAGCATTGATGAAAAATAATTCTATATTCCCTACAGCAGGGAATTGGAGTGCCAGAGATACAATTGTTGAAATAGATCCATCAGATTATATTAATTCAGCTTCACCTGATTACAGAACGCAGGTTTATTACATGCAGGTTTTCAGAAGTGGCAGCGATTGGTGGGGATTAGTGGGCATGTATCGGATTGGAAACAACGGAGAGGAGGTAAAGCCTTTCCCCTATACACATCCGGAGTATACTTCAGATGTGGAACTGATGTGGTCTGATGATGGAGAGGATTGGTATAGAACAAATAATCGACAACCAATCATACCGCTTCATGATTCTATAAAAACAATTTATTCAGTTGGAACACTCGTTGGTGATTCAGTATATATATATTCTTGTGAAAGCACAATTTTACATGCAGAATATAGAATTACTGATGGTTGCAGTGGCACAAGGCAAGATACAGCATATAAAGGAAAATTCTATAGCATGTATTTATACAAAATGTCTGTTGCTAAACTAAATGAATGGAGACCTCCCTCAATAGTTTATGTAACAGCAGGGGTAGAAGGTTTTATAAATACCGGAACAGGCAAACATGTATTAAAGGATACACTAACTGCTGAACTTAGAAGTACATCATCCCCGTATAATCTTGAATCAACGGTCAAAGCCGTGATTGATTCTTCATCACTAACAGGAAAGTTTGATTTTCCCCACGTAAGCCCCGGAAGTTATTACCTCGTATTAGAAGGCAGGAATTCTCTTGAAACTTGGAGTTCTTCCGGAATTTCCATTGTCAATAGCACATCTGCAAGCTATGATTTTACTGTTGCATCAACGAGAGCTTAAGGAGGAAACTTAGTTTCCAGAGGAGGAAAATATTGTAATTTTTCGGGTGACATTAATAATGATCAAGTTATAGATTCAAATGATGATTTCTTGGTTCACACGGACGCTGCGGCATTTGTTTCAGGCTATGTAGACAGTGACGTTGACGGCAATTACTTTGTAGATGTCTCGGACGTTTCCATCGTTTACAATAATGCTGCAGCATTTGTGACTGCAATTGGTCCTTAACAATTTTGGTTATAAACTTAACTTAATATTTTAAAATTAAAATCAAACTTTACTATGAAAAATATAATTAAGAATATGTCAAAAATTATCATTTCCATTATAATTTTGCTCGCTTTTAAAAACTCCAATTCAACACCAATCAATACATATATTGACAATGTAAACCCTCCAATGAACGCAGTGAGCGTCAATAGAAATTCAGATGTTACAGTAGTCTTTACCCAGCCTATGAATGCCGCAACAATGAATACCCCTAATATAAAAGTGTTCGGATACCTGAGAGGCTTATTAGACGTAACAGTAAGTTACGAACAGGCAACAAAAACTTTGACTATAAATCCTAATCAAGAAATGAAGATCGGTGAAGAAATAAGTGTTACATTGACAGATAATATAACTACCATGGGAGGACAGAGTATTTCGCCATTTGTATATAAGTTCAGAGTTCAGGTTCTGGGAGGTAACGGAATGTTCATAAGAGCATCAGGAATATCCGGTTTTCAAAATGCTTATTTAAAAAGTGGAGACATTGATGGTGATAATGACATTGACCTGGTTGTAAATAATAAAATTTACAAGAATGAGGGGCAGGCGGTATTTTCATTCTCAAATGAATTAAGCATGACCGGAATTCCTGAGCTCGCTGACTTTGACAGTGACGGTGATCTTGATATACTAATTCAAAATGGAAATAATGTTTTCTTTTATCAGAATAATGGACTGGGCAATTTTGCTCAGACATATTCTTTTTCCGGCGGAGTAGATAACTATGGAGATCTGAATGGAGATGGATTTCTTGACTTAGTTTATTTTATGACTGTTGCAGATGTGGGAATACTTCGGAATAATAACGGGATAATCGAAGTTGATACTTCTTTTCATTTTGACGGCAACATAAACTATAATGACAGAATTTTAATAGATGATTTCAACAATGATGGCAGCTTAGACCCGATTGCAATACAAGGCAATATAGTTGATATTGTCGGTATTTATCATTTGAGAAGAAATTATATTGAGCTTAAAAATAATGGCTATGGAAATTTTATATCTAATTTAATTTTGACAAATCAGACTATTTCCACACAAATAATCTATTCCTATTATGGCTCGCAATCGTTTGATTTTAACAATGATAATTATATTGACATAATATCTCCTGATAAAAAATATGAAAATAATCATAACAATACTTATACCGGAGAAACTTTTTTTTCGTTTTCGCTTTCTTTAATTTCAGATTTTACGGGACAATCGAGCATCGATATCCTGAGTACAGTAGATCAACTTCCATTATATTCAAATATCAATAATGGGTTGGGTAACTTTAATCAGATAATTGGCAATACGGGTCAATTTTTGGGAGGAACAACGGCTGACTTTGATAATGATGGTGATATGGATATAGCATCAGTAGACCTCAATCTACAGGAAGTTTCAATATTAATCAACACAGACATTCCTTCACCGGTCGAACTTTCTTCCTTTAATACAACAGTTAGCACAAACAATATTACTTTAAACTGGACTACATCGAGCGAAAAGAATAATTCAGGATTTGATGTAGAACGGTCAGAGTCAAACGGTTGGATCAAACTTGGATTTGTTGAAGGTAATGGAAATTCAAATTCACAGCAAAGCTATTCTTACACGGATAGGAATTTAAATACCGGTAAATATAAATACAGATTAAAACAGACAGACTTCAACGGCAACTTTGAATATTATGAGCTGTCAGGTGAAGTTATTATCGGTGTTCCTGTCAAGTCAGGTCTTGCACAGAATTATCCGAATCCGTTCAATCCAAAAACAATTATCAATTACGAATTAGGAATTACGAATTATGTCTCATTAAAAGTTTATGATGCATTGGGCAGTGAAGTCATGACTTTAGTTAATGAGAATAAACAAGCGGGATATTATAAGGCGACATTTGACGGAAGCAACCTGCCCAGCGGAATGTATTTTTACAGATTGTCAGTGGATGGAAATGTTGTAGATACGAAGAGAATGGCACTGGTGAAGTGATAAATTTTATAAGAGTTATAAATTTAAATAAAGCGTTGGAGTGTTTGCTCTGACGCTTTTTTTATGGTTAGTATTGAAAATCAATTTTGCAAATCAGCTCGTGAAAAGTTTCCCTTACAACCGTTTTTGGATGAATGTCTTAATATTCTATTAATAAAAAATTATTTAACTTTACAAACTTTCAACTTTATAAACTTTTAACTTTATAAACTTTCAACTTTACAAACTAAGCTGTCCTGATGCAAAAGAATTTTCTCATTTCACTTCTGTTTATTTTCTGCTGGATGACTGCAACCGTTTATTCCCAAACTGATAAGCCCATTCATGAGATCGAGAAGGAAATTCACCAAAGGCATTTCGGCAGTCATCTCTTCGATTATAAAAGCGATACAAACATTAATGTAGTTTACTATAAACTTGATCTAAAGATCGATGTCAATCCTAACCTGCTTATGGGCGCGGTTACGGTCGATGCTTTAAGCCGTGTCGTTAATCTTAATTCGCTTTTCTATGACTTCAGCAATAACATGACAGTTGATTCAATTATTAAAAGCGATGAAATGCTAACCTTCACTCATATTCAAAACAAGATAATCATTCCGCTTGATTCTGCTTTTGATATTAATGACAGGATCTCACTTAAAATTTTTTATCATGGTGTTCCGGTGCCCACCGGCTTTGGAAGTTTTATATTCGGTACTCATAACGGAGTTGAACCGGCAGTCTGGACTCTCAGCGAACCTTTCGGATCGAGTGACTGGTTTCCCTGCAAGAACACTCCGGCAGATAAAGCTGACTCATCCGATGTATGGCTGAGATGCGCGGACGAACTTGCGGCGGTTTCAAACGGTACATTGAAAGAAATTGTAAACAATAACGACGGTACTTCAACACATAAATGGCATAGTTCTTATCCGATAGCTAATTATCTTATCTCCCTTGCGGTCTCGAATTATTCACAATATAATTTTTACTTTAAATATTCGCAGTCGGACTCAATGCCGGTAGTAAATTATATTTATCCCGAAAACTTAAGCGCTGTAATTCCCATGCTGGATAAAACAAAATACATGCTGGGATTATTTTCGCAGCGCTACGGGCTCTATCCTTTTATAAAGGAAAAATACGGTCACGCTGAATTCGGACGGCTTGCCGGAATGGAAAACCAGACGATCTCATCGATGGGAGTGTTTAATGAAAATATTATAGCGCATGAACTGACACATCAATGGTTCGGCGATAAGATCACCTGCCGCAACTGGGAGAACATCTGGCTTAATGAAGGTTTCGCGACATACGGTGAGGCGATCTACAATGAAGCAGTTTACGGCAAGACTGCGTATGATGACTTTATCCGATCGCGAATGGCTGATGCGAAGAATGCTGTCGGGAGTATATATGTTCAGGACGCAAGTTCCGTCGAACAGATATTCAACGGCAGCCGGACTTACGCCAAGGGCTGCATTGTACTTCACATGCTTCGCTCCATTACCGGAGATTCAGTATATTTTAATATTATCCGAGAATATGTTTCCGATACTTCGATCGCGTATAAGACTGCTGTGACTGAGGACTTTCAGCGTGCTGCGGAAAAGATCTACGGCGGCAGTCTGAATTATTTTTTTAATCAATGGATCTTTGGTGAGAATTATCCGGTCTATAACGCGGACTGGGAGACTGAGCTTATCTCAGAAGACAGATATGAAGTAGCTATAACTCTAGATCAGGATGTAAATACTTCCCCGCGGTTTTTTACAATGCCGCTGCAGATCAAAATCGACACAAGAAGCGGGGACACATTAATGACAGTTTTCAATAACCGGCAGATACAACGTTTTGAATTCGTAGTTAACAGCAAGCCGCTGAGCTTTAAGATCGATCCGGATAATCTTATCTTAAAGAGTGTCCGCGAAAATGTTGTAGTACCCGTCAGCTTTGAGCTGCTTCAGAATTATCCCAATCCTTTTAATCCTTCCACTACCATTGCATATCAGCTCGGTAAGCCGGCAAACGTTAAAATAACCATTTACGACATTCTCGGAAAAGAAATTTTGCTGTTAGATAAAGGCATTCAGAGAGAAGGAAGTTACAGCGTTGAATTTAATACAGCGGATCTGTCTTCGGGGATCTATTTTTATAAGCTCGAAGCGCGTGACTTTGAAAACATCGACCTGCTGTTCGAAGATACCAGGAGAATGGTATTTGTAAAATAATTCCCTACTAAGCTACTCACCACACTCACTACACTAACCACACTCAATACACTCAATACACTCAATACACTCAACCCACTCAATAAACTTTCATCTAGGAGTCAGACTCTAAACTTCATTGATAATCATAGCCTTAATCTTTACTTTTGTATAAAACAAATCGTGAATGGCAAAAGGTTTTAACGTTCTATTTGTAACAAGTGAAGTTTTCCCATACTCTAAAACCGGCGGTTTAGCAGATGTTTCAAATTCCCTCCCACAGGTATTAAACTCCTTAGGCAATGATGTCAGGATTGTAAGCCCCAAATACGGACCTCTTGACGAAAGACGTTTACAGATCCATGAAATAAAACGTCTTAAAGAATTAAAGCTCGACGTCAACGGAAAGGATACCAAGTTCAGCATAAAATCATCTTTCATACACGGCAAGAATACCAAGGCACAGATGTATCTGCTTGAAAGCCAGGATTATTTTAAGAACAAAGGTATTTATCAGAATGCAAATACTAAAAAAGACTTTACGAATAATGATGAGAGGTATTTGTTCTTTTCCAAGGCGGTGATCGAAATTCTCGAGATACTGCAATGGAAGCCCGATGTCATTCATTGCAATGACTGGCAAACGGGACTTATACCTGCGCTGATAAAAACAGTTTATAAGGACAATGAATATCTTAAGGGTATCAAGACAGTTTTTACAATTCATAATTTAGCTTACCAGGGAAATTTTCCGAAAGCAACTTTCGCAAAAACAGGAATGCCGGATTCAGTCTTAACCGAAAAGGGCGGACTTCATCATGATCAGTTCAGCTTCCTCAAGACAGGTCTAAATTATGCTGATAAGATCACAACCGTCAGTCAGAAATATGCAGAAGAAATAAGGACCGACAAAGAATACAGCGCGGGAATGGAAGATGTGCTGAGCGCAAGAAAAAAAGATCTAGTCGGGATATTGAACGGCATAGATTATTCTATATGGAATCCTGTGGTTGATAAGCTCATACCGTACAGATATACACATCAGGAAATTCCGTTGAAGTATGAAAATAAAAGAGAGCTGCTGGAAAAATATAAGATTGATTACAATGAAGATACTCCGTTGATCGGTGTGATAAGCCGGCTTGTAGATCAGAAAGGTTTTGATCTGATAGAAAAGATAATGCCGACGCTGATGAAAGAGAATGTGCAGTTGATAATTCTGGGAACGGGTGAAGAGAAATATCATAAATATCTTAAGCAGGCAGAAAAGAAATACAAGAGTAAGCTGGCAATTCATATCGGATTTGATGAAGCACTCGCGCATCAGATCGAAGCTGCATCGGACATGTTCCTGATGCCGTCAAAGTACGAGCCATGCGGACTGAACCAGATGTACAGTTTAAAGTATGGAACGGTACCCATTGTAAGGAACACGGGGGGACTTGCGGATACCATAGTTGATTACAGAAAGCCAAACGGCAACGGATTTTTATTTGACAAGTATGACCCGAATGAGTTAATGAAAGCAATTAAATCAGCGCTTGAATTATTTAAGAATAAGCCAAAATGGAATAAGCTTGCACGTGAGGGAATGTCTCTCGATTTTTCGTGGAAAGTTTCGGCATTGAAATATATGAAGCTATATAAAGACGTTTCTTCCTGATCCGGTCTTATGAACAAGGCGATTTTTCTTGACAGGGACGGGACTATAAATGAAGAAGTTAATTATTTAAAAAGAACCGAAGACATAAACATACTTCCGAATACAGCAGAGGCGCTACAAAAATTCAAAGACCTCGGGTTTCTCAATATTATAATTACCAATCAATCCGGCATTGCCAGGGGATTTTTGAATGAAGATGAATTGAACGCCATTCATGATGAATTCAAAAAGATCATTAATACAGAAACCAGAGTTTTAATAGACGATATATTTTACTCTCCATATCATACCGACGGAATCATAAAAAAATATACAATCGAAAGTGAAGACAGGAAACCGGGGACAGGGATGATTCTTAAAGCACGATCAAAGCATAACATTGATCTCGGGCAATCGTTCTTTATCGGTGACAGCTATGCCGATATGAAGGCTGCCGAAAATGCCGGGATAAAAAAGATACTGGTCAGAACAGGTTACGGGAAAAACGCGTATGATAAATGCGCTGAGGAAAGAATCATTCTGGATTATTTTGCTGACGATCTTCTCGATGCTTCCGTATTTGTAGAGTCCTTTATAAAAAAAAATCATATTAAGAATTAACGAATGAATTATTTAAGTTTAAAAAAAACACTTTGTAAGAATATAGCTTTTATATTTTTCTTCATAATGCTCGCAGTAATGATCCAGAGCTGTGAGGACAATCCGAATGATCTTGGGTTTAATTTTATTCCTAACATTGATACCACAATAACTCGCTATCTGGATTCACAGACCGATACAATGAACATCACAAGCAATAATTACAAACAATTCGTCAATACATTCGGATCGCAGAATCTTCTCGTAGGATTGTATCAGGGCTATACATCAAAATCACTGTTGAAATTCATAAGCGTACCGACGGACCTTGACAGCGCGACGATCTCCTCCGCGGTTCTGACACTCAGATACAGCGATTATTTCTTTAAGGAAGAGACAGGAGTGACCTCGTTCAGTATCTTTAAGGTAAATACAAACTTTGGATATTCAACTGTTACTTACGATTCAGTTACCCCGTCAAGCATCGGAAATATATCACAGGGAAGTTACAGCGGAAGTCCCATTGATACGCAGACCATAAGTGTAACACTGAATAATCAGCTTGCCAAAGACTGGCTTGAGTATTCAGCCGACTCATCGTATGCGGAGAAAAATTACGGAGTAATACTGCAGCCAAATGCGGGGTCAACAAACATTAAAGGTTTTTATTCTTTCAATAATGCCATAGAGTTTGTGCCGTACGTGACGGTTATCTTTACCAAACTCGGAGTGACTGATACACTGGTCATGAACACAACCGACTACGTCAGTCTTTCTGATGCTCCGTCATCGATCATTCCCGCGGACAGATTCGTTCTGCAGAACGGTATAGCATTCAGGAACATAATGAACTTTGATCTGACAAAGCTACCTTCAAACGTAATCATCAATAACGCAACACTTATACTTTATCTTGATAAGCCGAATTCATTTATCTCTCCAAACACCGACAAAAGACTGATCGCGGGAATGGTGCTTGACAGCGTAACGAAAAAAGACAGTCTATTTACGGAAATATTTCCTCTTGACTCGGTGACATATTCGATAAGCTCACCTGAATTCAATGCAGTGTTTCAAAGATGGAATCTCGGTCAGCTTCCGAACCTGGGAATTACTTTAAAGAATTTTTTCGAACTTCAGAATCTTGACAACTTTGTAATTTATTCGTCAACAACTCCGGATGTTACAAAACGTCCGAGATTAAAAATAACTTATACTCCAAGGAACTAATGAAGATATTAAAATCAAAAATATTGCTGCTGGCATTTCTGCTGATGAGCGCAAACCTTTTTGCACAGGAAGAGGACGGCGCGGGCTCCGCTTATTCGATCTTCGGGATCGGTGATCTGAATAATTATTCAAGCACACGAACATATTCGATGGGTATACTGGGAAATGCTTTGTTCGGTAACTATGTCAACAATCTGAATCCCGCAACAATGACCAAACTCAATTCAACTCTGTTATCGATCAATGGCAATTACGGATTTTTAAAATCAACGAATGGCATTGAACAGAACAAAGTATCCAATGGAAATGTACTTGGTGTCAATATCGGAATTCCGTTTGATCAGGGCAGGGGATGGGTTTTTTCGCTGGGTTTTAATCCAATGACAGCTGTAAATTATAAGATCAGGGTGAATGGTATTACCGGAGGAGGTCAGAATTATGTGCAGACATATTCCGGCAAAGGCGGATTATCGAGGATCAATGCGGGAATGAGCTACAATCTTTTCAGCAAGGTCAGCATCGGCGTGGAATATAATTATGCTTTCGGGGAAATACGAAATCAGAATTTAATTAATTTTAATAATCAGGGCTACACGAACACAAACATAAAAAGGCAGGTCGATTTTCAGAATTCATTCATAAAAGCAGGAGCTGTGGTTGAAGTTGGAAAATTATTCAAAAGCATTTCATTGAAGGATCTTTCGATCGGTTTTGTTTATCAGTCAGCTTTCAAGCTTAGCGGTACGGAAAACGGTATTTATCTTTCATCAGTTAATATTGACACAACACAGACCAATCAGGGTAAAATTGATATTCCCGAACTTTACGGTTTTGGTATTTCTAATTTATTCGCAAGAAAATATTTAGTAAGTGCTGATGTTGTGATGCAGGACTGGACGAAGTATTCTGAATTCGGACAGACGCCTTCTAACTTCGACAAATCAATGAGAGCCGGGATCGGAGTTGAAATTTTGCCATCGCCTGACAAGACATCCTTCTGGCAGACAACGACTTACAGATTCGGAGGATTTTATGATAAATTATTTTACAAAATTAACGGCGAGCAGATCAATGCTTACGGAGTAAGAGCCGGTATCAATGTTCCCATCAGCAGATATAATTCAATGGACCTCGGATTTAATTATTCAATCAAAGGTAAGACTGACAACGGACTGATCAAGGATGAATTTTTTAACATAACATTCGGTGTGAACTTCGGTGAACTTTGGTTTCTGCGTCCGAGAGATGAAGACAGATAATTCTAAACATATTTCCCGAATTAACTTTAAATTTTAAATGGATCCACTCAAACATGATCTGAAGGATTTTGACCCTGAAATTTTTCAGTCGGTTAAAAATGAAACATTAAGACAGGCGGAGAAGCTTGAGCTGATCGCGTCAGAGAATTTTGTTTCCTATGCAGTGATACAGACGATTGGTTCGGTGCTGACAAATAAATATGCCGAAGGATATCCCGGCAAAAGATATTACGGCGGCTGCGAATATGTTGACGTCGCGGAGGATCTTGCAAGAGACCGCGCGAAAAAATTGTTCGGCGCTGAGTATGCCAATGTTCAGCCGCACTCAGGGAGTCAGGCGAACATGGCTGTATATTTTACGCTTGTAAATCCCGGTGATAAGGTAATGGGAATGGATCTGTCTCACGGAGGGCATCTGACACACGGCTCGCCTGTAAATTTTTCAGGTCAGCTTTATAATTTTACCCAATACGGAATCAATCCTGAAACCGAATTACTGGATTATGATTTGATCGAACAGGTTGCCATCAAAGAAAAACCTAAAATGATCACTGTAGGCGCAAGCGCTTATTCAAGAAACATTGATTATAAAAAATTCAGAGAGATCGCTGATAAGATCGGCGCATTTCTGCTTGCAGATATTGCGCACCCCGCAGGATTAATTGCAAAAAAACTTCTGAACGATCCTGTCCCTTATTGTCATATTGTAACTACCACTACACATAAGACCTTAAGAGGACCGCGCGGAGGAATGATCCTTATTGGCAAAGATTTTGAGAATCCTTTTGGAAAAAAAGCGCCGAAGTCAGGAAGAATAAAAATGATGAGCGAGCTGATCGATTCGATGGTAATGCCCGGAATTCAAGGCGGACCGCTGATGCATGTAATAGCTGCAAAAGCCGTCGCGTTCAAGGAAGCGCTTGAAGATAACTTTCTTGAATATTCAAAACAGGTAATACTTAATGCTCAGGCATTTGCGAAGAAGCTTATGGCAATGGATTATAAAGTCATTTCCGGCGGAACAGATAACCATCTGATGCTGGTAGATTTACGTAATAAAAGTATATCCGGTAAAGCTGCTCAGGAAGTTCTTGATGAAGTCGGTATCACCTGCAACAAAAACGCAGTGCCGTTCGATGATAAGAGCCCGCTGATAACAAGCGGTATAAGGATCGGAACTCCTGCGCTGACTACGCGTGGAATGAAAGAAAATGATATGGAGATAATTGCAGAAATGATAAATAAAGTTTTATCTGATCATAAAAATGAAACTGTTAAAAAAGAAGTGAGTGAAGAAGTAAGGGGTCTTACATCAAAGTTCAGGCTTTATGATGATCTTAGGATAGGACAGTAAAAATCAATGTCTGGCTATGATAACTGATCCCGAAGAAAATAAAGAAGAGGTCCCTGAAGAGAATGAGATGACTTTTCTTGAGCATCTTGAAGAGCTTAGATGGAGAATAATTAAATCCGCAATCGGAGTGATCATAGGAGGAATAATCGTAGGAATATTCATCAACTATGTGATGGACTTCATTTTATTACTCCCCGCGACAAGAACAAATCCGCCTTTAAAGCTTCAGAACATAAAACCGTTCGGACAATTTTCACTCTATATGGAAGTTATCATTTTCGGAGGCATGATATTAAGTGTGCCGAATTTGATTTACCAGTTCTGGAAATTCATACAACCGGCGCTCAAAGAAAGTGAAGGTCGATACATAAAAAGCATTGTAATTTTTTCAAGCTTATGTTTTCTTTCAGGAACGGTCTTTGCATATTTTGTATTGCTGCCGACATCGCTTGAATTCTTTGCATCGTTTGGATCTGCCATCATTGACAACAACATTGCGGTGGATGAGTATTTCAGCTTTATAATATCAACTATGCTTGCGGCAGGGCTTGTCTTCGAATTACCAATGGTATCCTTTTTTCTTTCAAAGATAGGAATTTTGAAACCTGAGTTTATGAGAAAATACAGAAAGCACGCTGTCATAATCATAATGCTGCTTGCGGGAATACTCACACCGAGTCCTGATATTACAAGCCAGATACTGCTTGCATTACCTCTCATTATTCTTTATGAGATAAGCATTTTCATCTCCAAATTATCCCAGAAAAAAGATGACGAACATATCACAGATCAAACATCGCATTAAAATCATATTAAAAAATTGGATCTAAAAAAAATATCCGCGCCAATTGAAGGAGAGCTGAAGGAATTTGAAAAACAATTCTCTGATGTCCTCCGGTCAAAAGTTGCGCTTATCGACCTGATCACAAAATACATTCTCAAGCAAAAAGGAAAAAAGATCAGACCCATACTTGTTCTTTTATCGGCAAAGCTTTGCGGTGATATCGGAAGAAGAACATACGTTGCTGCGAACCTTGTAGAGCTTTTACATACGGCAACATTGATCCATGATGATGTGGTTGACGATGCAAAAACACGCAGAGGTCTGGCATCTGTAAACGCGGTATGGAAAAACAAAGCTTCGGTGCTTATCGGTGATTTTCTTTTGTCCAAAGGTCTGCTGATATCCGTTGAAAATAATGAGTTTGATTTTCTGCAGGTAACATCAGAAGCCGTAAGAAGGATGAGCGAAGGTGAGCTGCTGCAAATTCAGAAAGCAAGAAACTTCGACGCGAATGAAGAAACATATTTCAGGGTTATCTCAGATAAGACAGCGTCACTGATCAAGACATGCTGCAAGCTTGGCGCCCTAAGCACTTCAAAGAATAAGGATGATGTGGATAAGCTTGGAGCTTTTGGTGAGAACATTGGAATAGCATTTCAGTTACGTGACGACATACTTGATTATACAGGACGCAAAAAGCTGCTTGGAAAATCTACAGGTAATGATCTTAAAGAAAAAAAATTCACGCTTCCATTAATCATTGCTTTAAAAAACTCCCCCCGCAAAAGATCTTCAGAGATAATGAAGCTTATTAAGAGCGACCGCACAAAAAAATTCGATGAGGTTTATGAATTTGTAATTGAATACGGCGGTGTTGATTATGCCGTGAAGAAGATTCAGGAATACGCAGAACAGGCTAAAGCTTCCATTGCAGGCTTCAGGAACAGTCCGGCGAAGGAGTCAATGAACGAGTTTATTGATTTTGTAAGCAAGCGTGAACATTAGGATCGGTTTCATTCCATTAGCAATTTATTAGAACAATTGACGTGACATTAATATTGTAGTATTGAAAAGAAACCCTAGCACTTTGATTCAGCGGTAACTTGCTTTGAAAATTATTTAGATAATTCTTTCCTTCTTTTCAATATCGAAAAGAAAAATCCCAGCACAAGCACGACTGTCCCTGCCCAGAGAACATTAATGAATGGTTTTACAGAAGCTGTTAGAACAAGTGTTTCGTCAGCTTTGGGGGCGGATGAAGTACTGTTTTTATTTACGACAGCGATGGTCGCGATCGCACCGCCTGCGTCTTCGCCTTTGACACTCATCTTTACAAAATAAAATCCAAGCATGTCCTTGCCTGTCATTTTTGCTACCATATATTCGGGAGTACCATCGGTATAATTTATTTTTGGCTCGAGTGTTTCGGTATAACGGCTGTCCTTAACATTAAGAATTGCCCCGATCGTATAATTTCCTGATTGAATTTCCTTACCGCCTTTTTCAATATTTCCAAAATCAAAATCTTCAAACTTGACACTCACACCACCGATCTGTTTCTCTTCCCCTTTTTTAAGTTCATGAAGTTCATCTTCGGCAAAAATTTCCGGTTCGACAAGTCCCATCGGTGATAAATAAAAATCTTTCGTTACAAAATTCGCGATATCGGGATTCTTCAGCAGTCCTTTTGAATATTCGCTGTAATACATTACCGGCTGAAGCAACATCTCCTTATTATCTTTTTCGACCCTGACATTAAAATGATATTTTGTATCGGTTTTATTATTCGGATCCTGGAATGGCGTAGCTCCAAGGTAAGTAAGCCTGTATCCGAAAGCATCAACCGGCTTATTTAACTCAAGCGAAAGATTTTCTTCCTTGCTGTATTTAGATGAGCCGATTATTCCAAGGAAGACAAGAGCAATACCGATGTGAGCGATGTATGCGCCAATGGAAGATTTCTTTTTCCGGAAAGCGCTAATAGCAAGCTCCGCATTAACAAAGAAAGTGAACAATGAAGCAAGTGCGAACAACGCGATCAGAAAATCCTGAACACCTATTATCACAAGTCCGATGGTTACAACAAAAGCGAGTGTAAGAGGAAATATCAGATTCCGGAAAAATTGTTTTTCATCATTGGTCTTCCATTTAAGCAGCAGACTTATTCCGTTAATTAAAGCAATGAGGATCGCGATCGGCAGGTTCATCTTGTTATAGAACTCAGCATCAATGCTTCCCTTTGCAAATATCGGCCAGCTTGTACCGGCGAGGATAACAAGTGCTGCCGCGCACAATGTAATGGCACCAATGAATAACGCGGACTCCCTTGAAAGCATCTTATTTGTTTCACCGGAGAGAGCTTTCAATTGTTTGAATCTGTAAATTATTGCTGTTAAAGCTATTAAGGTGAACAGAGAAATAAAAACTATCAGAGAAAGATAAACTTCATTACCCGGATCAACGAATGAATGAACGGATGAGTCACCAAGTATTCCGCTCCGTGTAAGGAATGACGAGTAAAGGACCAGAAGATATGCGGCAATGCAAAGCATTAGATTTGTTTTTTTGAACCCGCCGGTTCTTTTTTGAACTATCATTGTATGGATCGCAGCAACTATCACAAGCCATGGTACGAATGAGGAATTTTCTACGGGATCCCATGCCCAGTAGCCGCCCCATCCAAGAATTCCGTATGCCCAGTAACCGCCCATCATTATTCCAAGACCAAGCACCATTCCGGAAAACAACAACCACGGCATCGAAAACTTTATCCACTCGTTGTATTTATTTTTCATCAGTGTACCGATGGCAAAGCAGAAAGGTACCGCAAGGGATGAAAAGCCGATGAACAAGGTCGGGGGATGAATGACGATCCAGAAGTTCTGCAGTAATGGATTTAATCCTCTTCCTTCCGGCGGAACATATCCGAATTCAACATCTCCGGCAAATTTTTCCCACACGTAAAGGAAAGGTGATTTCAAAATTAAAATAAATCCGAGGAATGCAATTATAAGGGTGAAGATACACATTACCTGCGCTTCAAGTCGTTCTCCTTTTGAAACATATTTAAGAAGAAAGACGCCGATGATCGTAGTCATTGTTGTCCATAGCAAAAAGCTTCCTTCTTGTCCGGAATAAAATGTAGACATCAGAAGAGGAAGCTGAAGCTCTGTATTACTCTGTTCCCATATATATGCGTATTGAAACTGGTGAGTGACAATTGAATACATCAGAAATGCCGCGGTCGATAAAACACCCACAGCAGTGAGATGATAAAAAAGCCGTCCGAACTTTATGTACTTATCTTTTCCAAGATGCGCGAGAAGGTAGCTGGCACAGGACAGAAGAGCGGTAAAAAAGAACACATAAACTAAAATTTTTCCAGGCATAAATTAAATTCCTTTTTGCTGAACATCTTTTCCGTCAGCTTCATATTTTGAAGGGCATTTTGTTAGAACATCGGTCGCGTGAAAATAACCGTCTTTCATTTTTCCTTTAGCTACAACAGATTCGGCTACATCGAAATTATTTGGCTTCGCTCCAACCAGTACGACTTTCATTTCATTCTTGAAATCATCCTGCATATAGAAGCTGAATGTATTTGTTGTTGCGTCAAATTTGGATTCCATACCTTTTATCCACTGTCCCTTTACCTCAACTGTCCTCATCCGGTCCTTTGCTTCCGCAAAATTCACATACTCTATCTTGCTGTCCATGAAAGACATAAATCCGATAGCCAGAAAAACTACGATTATTACTACACCGATAATTGTTTTTGATCTCTTTGTCATGTTAGTAAAATTAATTTAACCTTTGGTATTCTTTTCAAGTTTCTTTATCTTTTTATCCAGCCTCCACATAAAGCCAAATATGCCTATCCATATTATAAGCATGATCAGCATTACAATATACATTGAGTTGGTTTCGAGAAAATCATAGAGAGAACTCATTAATCCTGAATCCCTCCGTTATTATATAGTGACAATCTTTCTGTTCGCACTTTTAAGTTTAGACACCATAAAAATAGTAAAGTAAAACCTACTAATGAAGTCAAAAAAACAATAAGCATTCCTGTATCCATGTTTATTTTTCCCTGTGAATTAATGATGGGATCAGGATGAAGGCTATCCACGATCCTGGGCATTATGAATACAAAGAAAGGAACTGTTACTGCGGCTATTATTGAATAAACGGATGAAAGCTTTGCCCTTTGTTCGGGTGAATCAATGGCAGAGCGAAGCGCAAAGTAAGCTCCGTAGATCAGCAGCAAAATGAAGATAGATGTCTGTCTCGGGTCCCAGTTCCAAAATGAACCCCAGTTGAACTTAGCCCACAGTGAGCCTGTTGCCGTAGCTAATATGCAAAACAGGAAACCGAGCTGAGCAGATGAAAATGATTTTATGTCATAATCTATTTCCCGGGTTTTCAGATATCGTATTGAATACCACATTGACATAAAAAAAGCTATGACTGAGATCCAGGACATAGGCACATGAAAATAAAGCACTCTTGCTTTATCCCCGAGGGCGGGAATGTTCGGGATCGGAAGAATTAATCCGAAAACTATGACTGCGGAAATAATTATTAAAATAGAAATTTTTAAAAATGCGTTCATTCTCTGTTAATGATAAAAGCGTTTTCTGTTCTTTCGAATTTAACTTTCGGATAATAATCCATGGCGTTTTGAGCTGAAAGTAATAGCAGCATTGAATCCTTTGAAACTTCTTTCTTTATTCTTTTAATAAGCTCTTTGCCGATTCCTTTTTTCTGAAATTTTTTATCTATTGCCAGATCGGAAAGGTAGCAGCAATAGCAGAAATCAGTAAGTGCTCTTGCAATGCCTATAAGCTGTTCACCCTGCCAGGCAGTTATTGTAAGGTTGGCGTTAGCGATCATTTTTTTTATTCTCGGCAGATCATTCACGGGGCGGTCAATTCCGGATCTTGTAAAAACCTCCGCGACCTGTTCGGGTGTTACAAGTGTATTTATTTTAAATGTAATGTCCATAAATTTTACTGAGGGATCGGCATTCCCATGCTCTCGTAAATATCCTCTATTTGTTTTTTGTTTGTTGCGGCTTCCTGATTTTTTGGATCAATGGCAATTATCTGCCGGTAGTATTTCAAAGCAGGTCTGTACTTTTCGCGTGCAGGGAGATTTGCTTCGAACATAAGATAATTAGCTGCAGTAAGACACTTAGCGACAGTTTCTTTTTTGACTTCATCAGATTTATCTGTGGAATATTTCAACAGTACTTCGTCAGCTTCTTTCACAAGAGAAGCAGCTTTTTCGTCTGCCTGTCCTGAAGTACTGTCTCCTCCTGAAGTGCTGGTCTGCATCTGTGTTTCCGGAGTTTTGCTTACCGGAGACTTTGTGTCGTCAACAGTTTTTTTCTCTTCCATTTTTGAACAGCCGGTAAAGATCACAATTACAATTATTAATAAAAAATTCGTTTTCAAAATTAGTTTTAGTTAGTTAATTAATTAATTTGTTAATTGGTTAATTGGTTAATTGAATAAAATTTAAAGCTTTTAATCTTCCCATACAAATCTGAAAAGAAGCAATGAAGCTGTAGTTACGACTACCATATATGAAATTAATATCATAAGCTCGCCTCCCAACTTATCAGTGCTGATGCCTGCGCTTGCCAGCTTGGTAGCATTGATCACTGTTATCAGCAAAGGCAGCAGTACAGGAAATGAAAGAACGGGATATAGCGTGCCTTTGGAATTTGCTTTGGAAATTATTGCCGCTACGATCGTTGAAGCTGAAACAAGTCCTAAATTTCCAAGTGATACTACAAGAATAAATCCTGCGGGATTCTTAATTTCATAATCATTGATGAGTATAAACAGAATAATTATGACTAAGGTCATCGAGAAAGTCAGTACAAGATTGAACATCAGTTTGCCCAGATATATTCCTGAAGCATCCGCAGATAACTTCAAAGCTGTAGCTGTTTCTTTTTCCTCTTCCTTAATAAATGTCCTTGAAAGACCGCTGCTGGCTGAAAAGAATATCGCGATCCACAGAAGTCCTGCAAGTATTTCATTCTCTGTCTTCTCTGCCCCGAGTGAGAACCTGATTATTGAAATGGTCACAAGCACGAACATCACCAGCGAGTTTATTACATATCTTGTTCTTAGCTCCGATTTGAAATCTTTCTTAAATACAATAACAGATGTTCTGAACAGATCCGTCATTTATAATCCTCAATATTAATTGAATTATCACAAAGTCTTTTGTCGCTGTCTTCATTTGTCGCGACTATCAGTATACCTTTGTTCTTTTGCTCATCGGAAATTTTCTGTATCAGTTCAATTCCCTGTTTATCGAGGTTTGTCCGGGGTTCATCCATAAGTAAGATCTCCGGCTGAGTCATAATTGCAAATGCAATTTTTAATTTCTGTTTCATTCCCGAAGAATAATTTTTCACAAGTTCGTTTCGTTTTTCATGCAGCCCCGTTCTTTCCAAAACCAAACCAACCTGCTCCTCAAGATCTTTATTCCTCGATTTCAATTCGTAAAAGAAAGCTAAGTTTTCATAACCCGTCAGCTCATCATACAAATTCAGATAGGGCGAAATCAGTCCTGTCCTATAAAATCTTTTTTCATCCGGAATGTCTGAGCCATTTTCCAGAATAGAAATTTTTCCTTTAGTTGAATGAATTAAGTTTGCAAGAATTTTTATAAGCGTTGATTTTCCTGATCCGTTTTTGCCTGTTATGGAAAGTGATTCCGAGGTTGAAATTCTAAAGCTGAGATTTTTAAATACAGGTATTCCGGAAAATGATTTGTAAATATTCTCACATATTATTTCAGTGCGGCTCATTTCTTATATCTTTTATCTCAGGATTTAAAAACGTGTCAGGTTAAATTGTCTGTACAATACCATGCTTTTGTGAAAGCCGTTGGTTGCGTCTTAATAATGCCTGTGCCATTCTTCTCTTCTCTTCATCATTTTCAGGAATGACTTCAGGAACGGGCATTGGCTTCCGGGTCTCAGTGTCAATACTTACAAATGTCAGATATGCCGTATTAGTATGCTTCATAAAGCCGGTCTTGATATCCTCTACTTCAACCCTGACGCCGACCTCCATTGATGTATTGAAAGCGCGGTTGACCGAAGCTTTCAGCCGTACAATGTTTCCCAAATATATCGGATGGTGAAAATTAAGATCGTCCACCGCTGCGGTAACCGCAATAGTGTTGCAATGTCTTGATGCTGCAAGAGCTGCGCTGATATCTATCCAGTGCATGAGCCTTCCTCCGAGAAGATTACCAAGGATATTTGTATCATTCGGAAGTACGAGCTCGATCATCTCGATCTGAGAAGCTTTTACTGTCTTAGCATTTTTCATAAAGGAATTCTACTTTTCAGTGAAATAACTTTTGGAAGCAGGTCGCTGGATGAAAATTTAGATTCAAATCTTTTCACTTCATCGTTTGCCTCTGAAAATTTTTTCTTAGTGATCAAAACCATTATCTTTCCGTACAATGCATCGTCAGCGTAAGGCGTATCAAAATATTCTTCAAGCACATTATCATAATAAACCAGCGCGGACCGGTAATTGTCGAGATTGTAATACTGCTCTGCACTCTTTAATGTTTTAAAAGCAAGCTTTGATTTAAGCTCTGTTATCTTTGTATTAGCTTCAGAGACGCGTGAGCTCGCGGGGAAAAGCTCCAGGAAGCTTTGAAATTCCGTTATGGCGTATCTTGTATATGTCTGGTCAAGGTTATACTGAGGCGAAAGCCCGTAGTAACACATTGCCAGCATGTATTTGGAATCTTCGGCAAACTTGCTGGAAGGATAGCTCTTGATCAGCGACTCAAATTCATATATTGCAAGTATATATTCTTCACGCTTATAGTAGCTCATGCCAAGATAATAAACAGCCTTATCTATGATCGGACTGCCGGAGAATCTGAGTTTGATAAGATTGAAATCATCGATTGCGTCGAGATAATCTCTCTTATCATACTTTGACTTTGCCATAAGATAAGCGCTTTCCGGATCATCAGACATTAACTTGCTGCCTTTTGAGGAGCTGCATGAATTGATTGACAAGGCAAACAATATCAGTAAGGCAATTACTGAATATTTATAAACTAACGAGCTGCAGATAAGCTTTTTTACGTATTCGGATTTTAACAAATTAAGATCATTTATTTTAAATTATTTGCTTCTGATAACAAAGAATAATATAATGGCAGCGGCTGATGCTCCGATTATTAAAGAAGGGAATAAAATTTTATCCGCATTATTCTCATCAGGGAGTGAAGACCGGGAAAATTTGTATCGCTGGTTTTCGATGTAATTTAAATTTTCTAAGTTAAAATCGTCTTTAAATTTTTTATTGAAATTTAAATTATAAATTACCGAAGAGTTTGTGTTATCAATTACATCAGCGTCATACGATACTGCCACCTCCCTTTCTACTTTCTTTGTCCCTAAAATGTTATCGGTAAAGATTTTCTTATAACGGGTTGTTATTATCGGGTTTTTAAATATGATGCGATACTTAATGCTGTCTGAATTTTCTCGGAAAACAATTCTGTAATCTGCAAATTTCCTTTTAATGTTATCAAGTATGTATTCACCTGCCTCATTATCATCAATCATAATACTGTAAAGATTGTCTTTACCCAGAATGAGCAGCTTATTATTCAGCGGTATTAAACTTTCATCCACCAGAGAACCGGCGGCATCAACATTTGTACTGACATTTCCCTGTGAAAATAAAATACCTCCCGCGCTTAAAATCAAAATAATACACAAGAGATATTTTAAGGTCATTGTTATCCGTAAATGCCTCTAAGCTTTAATACACGGGAAACCTTGTCTATCGCGTAGATATAAGCTCCGAGTCTGAATGTAGTATTATACTGCACAGCCGTATTGTAAACCGCGTCAAATGCTTCCGTCATCATTCTGTTCAGGCGGCTGTTCACATCGTCCTCATCCCAGAAGTATCCTATTCTGTCCTGTACCCATTCAAAGTATGATACGATAACTCCACCGGAATTTGCAAGTATGTCAGGAATTACCCTGATGCCTTTGCCTGCAATGATGTCATCCGCATCTGAAGATATAGGTCCGTTTGCGCCTTCAACAATAAGCTTAGCTTTGATATTTGCTGCGTTGTGAGCAGTGATCTGATCTTCCTTTGCAGCCGGAACAAGTATATCACATTCAAGCTCAAGCAGGTCTTCGTTTGATATCGGTGTTCCGAAGTTTCCGCCTTCAAGACTTTTATTCTTTGCTACGTATTCTATGGCTTTCTTTACATCAATACCCTTCGGATCGTGATATCCTCCTGAAACATCACTTATTGCAATTATCTTAACACCCTTTTCCGTGAGCAGGTCAGCGCTGACTGAACCGACGTTTCCAAATCCCTGTATTACTCCCGTGCATGATGTCGGATCGATCTCAAGTGTTTTCAAGGCAGCCATTGTCGCGATCATCACTCCTCTTCCTGTTGCTTCTCTTCGTCCTCTCGAACCTCCGACTATTATCGGCTTTCCTGTTACCACTCCTGTTACTGTTTCCTGCTTGTGCATGCTGTAAGTGTCCATTATCCACGCCATAATCTGCTCATCGGTATTCATGTCAGGTGCAGGCACGTCTGAATTAGGTCCGAAGATTTCCAGCATATTTGCAGTATATCTTCTTGTGATCTGTTCAAGTTCTCTCATTGAAAGTTTTTTCGGGTCACACTTCACCGCGCCTTTTGCACCTCCGAAAGGGAGGTTAGCGATCGCGCATTTCCATGTCATCCACGATGCCAGAGCTTTGACTTCATCAATATCAACATCAGGCGAATATCTGATACCGCCTTTGGAAGGTCCGAGTATATTATCGTGTATGACCCTGTATCCTTCAAATACTTCAAGTTTTCCGTTGTCCATTGTTACCGGAATCGACACTATTATTTGTTTGACCGGATGTTTAAGGTAATTATATAATCCCTCATCAAGTCCGTAAAGTTCGCACGCTTTGTCGAATCGTACCATCATTGACTCAAAAGGATTTGCTTCTCCTCGTCTATACGGGGCAGGTTCTTTGTAATCTTCTGGCATTTAGAATTTTAATTTTTGAGAATTAATAAAATGTGTGATTGAGTTTCAAAATTAACATAATGCAATCCTTTTATCAAGTTAGTATAACGTTGGATTTTTAAGATTTAATTTTTTTAGGAATTCAGTCCAGTTAAGTCATAATTAAATGTAACCATAGCAGTAGTAATCTTTTCTTTTCTTTTTTGCTTCTTTTTTCTTTTCTTTTGTTAATAATGTTAGTATTG
>JAWXBH010000101.1:0-9185 GCA_034439935.1 bacterium | reverse complement strand
CGACAAAATTCGGGACAGGCTGTGTGAGGCGAGAGTCTCAAGCACGGTTCCGTGAGAACGCAGGGGTGAAATTCCCTTGCGTGACTCGATTGGCAGCAAGCGTAGAGAACGACACAATTACTAATTGACGACCAAAACTTTGCAGACAATTTCGTTGTTCTTTGACTCAAATGACCTGACTTTTCCAACATGTAAGCGGACCCAATTGGGTTAAAAAATTTCTAATAGCACATTTTTAAAAAATAATTTTGCTTAAGGATTTTCCAACATTCTAAATTTCTTCTAAATTGAATCCTTAACTTCGTTGCAATGAAATTATTACTCATAGAAGATGAACAAGAACTTGCAAATACCATCCAAAGTTATTTGACAGGTAACAACTTTGTTTGTGAGTTGGCAATAAATGCCAAAATGGCCATAAACAAAATATCAACCTATGACTACGACTGCATTCTACTTGACTTGATGTTGCCTGACGGCAACGGTTTTGAAATTTTAAAGGAATTAAAAAAACAAAAGAAAACCGAGGCGGTAATTATTATATCTGCAAAAGAAACATTAGAATCACGGATTGAAGGTTTTAATCTAGGAGCAGACGACTACCTTACAAAACCATTTCATCTATCCGAACTTCTCGTAAGAGTACAAGCTCTCATAAGACGGAGAAACTTTAAGGGAAATAACCTTATTGCATACAACGAAATTGAAATTGATATTCTTTCAAAAACGGTAAAATTAAAAAACAAGATAATTAACATCACAAAGAAGGAAATTGATTTATTGCTATATTTAATCGGAAATGAAAATAAAGTCCTTTCAAAAAGTGCAATTGCAGAGCATCTTTCGGGTGATATGGCGGATATGTTAGACAACCACGATTTTGTGTATGCCCATATCAAAAACTTGAAAAACAAAATGAAAGATGCTGGATGCAGCGATTATATAAAAACAGTTTATGGATTAGGTTACAAATGGCAGAATGACTAAAAACCTTTTACATAAAACATCCAGAGTTTATTTGCTTTTTTCAGTGGTGCTATTAATCGTTTCCGCTCCTTTATTCTATTATATAACAGAGAGGTTATACATAGAAGAAACAGACGATACCCTTATACTTCATAAGAATGAATTTTTAAAATATTCATTGCCTAGTTTAACAACAGCAGAAATCCAAAATTGGAATAAATACAATAGAAACATTAAGGTTGAACCATTTAGAGATTCGGGTAACGACACTATTTTTTATAACTCTTACTATGACAGCTTAGATGCTGAAATTGTGCTTTACCGAGAACTTAATGCATCTATCCTATTAGAAGGAAACCGATATACTTATTCGGCTAGGATTAACTTAGTGGAAACAGAAGACTTAATTGAGAGTATAGCAATACTTTTTTTGGTTATTATTTCTATATTACTTGTGGGCTTATTTGTAATAACAAAAAAATTATCTATCAATATTTGGAAACCATTTAATGAAACGTTAAATCAAATTGAGAAATTTGAAATTGATAAATCCAATCAGCCAAAATTTATAGAAACAAATATTGAAGAATTTAATCGTTTAAATACAAGTGTTGCGAAATTGATAGAAAAAAACACCTCTATATACCATAGTCAAAAAGAATTTATTGAAAATGCAGCTCACGAATTGCAAACTCCGTTGGCAATTTTTCAGGCAAAAATTGACACTTTCATTCAAAGTTCTCAATTCAATCAAGAACAATATAAAATGTTGAGTTCCCTGAACGAAAGCGTTTCTCGATTAAATCGTTTAAATAGAAATTTACTGTTGCTTTCTAAATTGGAAAATGACAACTATAGTGATAAAGAAACAATTTGTTTGAATGAGGCTATAAAAAAGAATCTTGATTTTTTTACTGAGCAGGCAAAGGAGAAAAACCTAAATATAGAAATAGAATTGACAGAAATAATATCAGTAAAATCAAACCCTCTTTTGGCAGAAATTCTTATCAGCAACTTATTTCTAAATGCAATTAGGCATAATATAATCGATGGGCGGATTGTAATCAAACTATCAAATGACTCTTTTTTATTTTCAAACTCGGGAAAATCACAACCATTAGTTGCATACAACTTATTCAACCGTTTCTCAAAATCTAATCCGTCTGAACAAGGTAATGGTTTAGGCTTGGCAATTATTAAGAAAATTGCAGACCTAAATAGCTGGACAATTTCCTATTCTTTTGCCGAAAATATTCACACTTTTTCCATTACCTTCTAAAAACTCTAAATTTCTTCTAAATTGGTTTGCAACTTTGTCGTGTAAATTTTAATTCACTAAAAGGAAAAACAATGAGAAGATTAGCACTAATGATGGTTGCAGCGATGATTACATCACTCACCTTCGCACAAAAATTGCAGGAAAAAGATGTTCCCACTCCTGTAAAAACAACTTTTAAAAAACAATATCCAAACACCAAGGATGTAAAATGGGAGAAGGAAGGAAAAAATTTTGAGGCGGAATTTGAGTTGAATAAAACGGAGCAATCAGTTTTACTTAATGCACAAGGCAACATACTGGAAACCGAAGTAGAAATTGAATTAAATCAACTTCCAAGCGCAGTATTAGATTACATTAAAGCAAATTACAAAGGACAATCAGTAAAAGAAGCAGCTAAAATTACAGATGCGAATGGGAAAGTTTCTTTTGAAGCAGAGGTAGGAAAAATGGATGTGTTATTTGATGAGAGTGGCAAATTCTTAAAGGAGAAAAAAGAGGAGGTAAACGAGATAGACGAGAAAGACGAGGATTAACAAATCCATCTGTAGCAATACGAAATTTGGGACTGTCATCCCTGCATCAACCGGTGTAATCTTCAGATTTTTTACGACATTTATTTCAAAACATTATTTCAAAAAAGTAATATGAAAAATCAGAACACAACATACAAAATTCATTATGTCCTGCTAATAACTTTTGTACTGTCCAATGTTAGTTTTGTGAAGTCCCAAAATACTTTACCGAATGGGCGTATAAAAGGGTTTGTAATTTCAGAAGAGGAAAATACCCCTTTAGAATTTGCCAATGTTTGGATAAATGCTCTAAAGATTGGCACTGTTTCGAATGCAAAGGGGTTCTTTGAAATTACGGGGCTTGCTGATGGAAGTTATTCATTAGCCGTCTCCTTAATGGGTTATCAAACGACTTCGATAATGAATTTCAATATTGAGAAAGGTCAATCGCTTGATCTCGGAAACATTCTACTCAAAAATAATACGATATCACTTTCCGAAGTAGTTATAAGTCCAGGATCCTACTCCATTATGGAATCAATAAAACCTAACTCAGGGTTAACCTTATCAGAAGAAAATATCAAAAATATGGCCTGGGCAGAAGACATTACCAGAGCGGTATCAAGGCTCCCGGGAATATCTGCAAGTGATTATTCGAGTAAATTTGCCATTCGAGGAGGGGAAGCAGACCAAGTATTAATATCTTTGGATGGAATGGAACTTTATGAGCCATTTCATCAGCGTGACTTCGGAGGAGGACTTTTTAGCATTGTTGATATTGAAGCAGTGAGGGGAATTGATTTGATGACAGGTGGTTTCTCTGCCGAAAATGGTAATAGATTAAGTGGTGCTTTCGCTATGAAAACCAAACATGTGCAAGCTGACCAACGACACCTATCAGCCGGAGTCAGTATTATGAACGCCCGACTTTACGCAGATGGAAAATTTGCCAAAAACAAAGGCTCTTATCTTTTTTCTGCACGAAGAGGCATGCTCGATTTAACTTTGAAAGCATTAGGTAATAATGAGTATTTCCCGAACTTTTATGATGGTTTAATGAAAGTAGAATATCAACTAAGCGATAAACACACTTTGTCGTTCCATCTTCTTCATGCAGCTGATAAAGCGTTCTTCAACCCTTCGCCTGAAGGAGATGCATTTGAAGAATTTCATACAAAACAAAATAGTACCTATAGCTATGTTACCCTGAAATCTTATTATTCAAAAAATCTGTCTTCGAGAACGCTTATATATGGTGGCAACATAAATCATAACCGAAAGGGGGATGTAAATAAATATGAAGATTCAGACAAAGGAACATTTACAGTAAAGGATATTAGAGCATATTCGTATCTCGGTATAAAACAGGATTGGAATTGGGAAGCTTTTGAAAAACTTCAATTTAAATTTGGCTTTGATGCAAAAGAACTGAATGCCAAATACGATTACGAAAACTCAATCCATGAACTTAGGGTAAATGCAAAAGAAGAACTCTACTATTTTGACCGTGCATTGAATATACAGATGAACCCTTCGGGCGAGCAGATAGGTTCTTACTTTACCACAAGGTTTAAAATTTTGCCTAAGCTAATTGCAGAAACAGGAATCAGATACGACTATGCCTCTTATACAGGAGATAAAAACTGGAGTCCTAGAGCAAGCTTAGTTTATGCTTTTACAAAAAGTACATTTTTAAGAGGTGGATGGGGTTATTATTATCAAACTCAGTTTATCAATAATATTGATGTAAATAATGGTGTTGTAAATTTTAAAAAGGCAGGGCTTGCGAAGCATTACGTTTTAGGGTTTGAACATTTGTTTAAAAATGGAATAAGTTTAAGGGCAGAAGCATATTACAAGGATTTAAGCAACATCAGCCCGCTCTGGCAAAACATGAGAGACCATCTTGAAACTTTTCCTGAATCGAGAAACGATAATGCACTGGTAATATTTAATGGCATTACTTCAAAAGGTGTTGAATTATTCTTGCGATATGATCAAGGCAAAAAAATATCCTGGTGGTTTAGTTATGCTTTGGCTAATGCGACTGATAATGTTAAGGACATTCAGTACGATGGTTTACTAACCAAAAGAACTGGTGCTGTACCAAGATTAAACAACCAAAGACATACCATTTATGCTGATATAAATTATCGGCCAACAAAATCATGGCATTTTAGTGCCTCATGGCAGTATTATATTGGTTGGCCAAGAACAACTTATACCTATCGTAATCAATATTTACCTAACGGGGATATTCATTTCTATCAAGTGCATGGAGATTTTAATGGAACCCAATATCCCTCTTACCACAGATTGGACTTGAGGGCAAACAAAACATTTAAAACTAAGCATGGCGACATCACTGCTTTTTTGCACTTGGTAAATGTATATAACAGAAAAAATCTCAAAAAATTTGACCTTGATCCACGAGACAATGATAATAATTTATCCATTGATGCCAATGGGAATTATGTGCCTACCGGAGACCATAAATATTGGTTGGGGCTTTTACCGGTAGTTGGGGTTAAGTGGGAAATCGGCAAAGAATAAATAGGATACTTACAGAGGTGACCTTCTACGACTTCAAATTTCAATCACTTTTAACTCGGAACGGCTATAAATGAAATGATTTAGGGTGTTATATCGGATGCTAATAATTCATAAACAGCCTCGTACAGCCGACAGAAACCGACCTCTTCATAACTCGCCAAATGACTGTAGAAATCACAGTAGACAAGGACTTTCATAAAGAGAACGCCAGCTGGTAACAGCACCTAAAAAAAATGGCGATCGAAGTGCGAATACAAACATTTGTGCAACTAATAAAGTTTTGTGGTTATAGACAGTTTAGTGTTCCAAAACCGCCACTTCTTTTAGCTGCAAACTGTTACCAGTAATTGTAAAACGACACGAATGAACAGACATATTCTAATAATAATCTTCAGCCTATTTGGGTCATCTGCTTTCGGACAGGACAAAGCAGACAGCTTATTTTCAAGAGGCGGACACCTATATGAACAGAAAGATTTTCTTGGAGCTATCAACTGTTTTAAAGAAATTGCTCTTAATTAAAAATCATTTAAATATCACGACCAAAGCGTTTACAATCTTGCGAACACATATGACAATATTGACAGCACTGAACAAGCAATATTTTGGTATGAAAAAGTTATAGCCTCAAACGTAAAAGATAATGAGAGGGTTGGCGGACGAGGAATTTTTGAACCATATTCTAACTACAAACATTATTCGACATTCAACATTGCAAATATTGAGTACAATAATGGAAACTATGAAAAAGCATCGGACTATTACCGCCAATGCTTGACAAAATATCCTTATTACAATGAATCTGTCACAGACACCAGAATCAATAAAAACAGGTTGACAATTTTTATCGTTGATTGCCTAGTTGGACTTAAACAATATGACGAAGCCTTAACGACAATTGTTCCTCAAGTTATTGACTCTTATGGAAGCAGTAATTACAAATCATTCGTAAAAAGAGCTTTGACTTTAATCGAAGCAAACTATGAGAAAAAGAAAATAGCAAGTGAACTTGAAGTTGCTTTCAAAACAATGAAGCAAAAAATGAATAAGTATCAATTTGAATTTTATTGGAGAACTAAAACATTTGAATTGTTTCCCTATTTGGCTAAAAAAGGAATCACTGTAGAATCATTTATCGCAGAAATAAAACAAGCTGACTTTTGGTTACAACTTACAAATTAGCACAGACAAGAAACACAACTACTGGTAACAGCACCTACAAAAAATTGGCGGTTCAGTGGTTAAATGAAGCTTTCCCGCTGAGGCGGGACAAGTCGTGCTTCGTCCCGAAGCGTCGGGACAAATTTTGTGGTGGCAGCCCCGACTTCACTTCGTTGCGGACGGGCAGGTAGTTTAGTGCTTCCCAGCCTGCGTGAAGCATTCAGGTAGGGAAATCCGCTTCTTCGCCAAGCGCCAAAACGTTGACGGCAACCCTCCCATTTCGCCACGACATTGACTTCCAAGGTTAACGTTTGACCTGCGGGACGATAAAATTCCAAAAAATTGAAAGCTCTTTGAAAGGCCGATGTTAAAAGGAATGGTGTCAGTAATATCTGCAACAGCCCGTAAACTGGCAGTAATCATTTGGAATATGGTCGCAAAACCTAAAGAGCCACTTTTTAGCCAACACACCGCCAGATTAACCGATTTAAAAAAGTAAATTTGTACAAATTCGTGAATACATTTTGAATGGGCAAGGAAAACCTAATAGAAGAAAACCTAATCAAGCATCTAACGGAACTTAAATATATCTATCGACCTAACATAGTTGATAGAAAAACGCTTGAGCTAAACTTCAAAAATAAATTTGAAGCACTCAATCGTGTTCGCCTAACAGATAATGAATTTTTACGCCTAAGAGAGGAAATTATTAATCCTGATGTATTTGCGGCTTCTAAACTTTTGCGTGAAAGACAGTACTTCCAACGGGAGGACGATACGCCACTTCATTACACTTTGGTAAATAATAAAGACTGGAAGTATTGTAGTATCGGGACCACTGTACGAACGGTCCTCGTAAAAAGCTTTAAAATAAAATGTAAAGCGGCGATTCATTATAGTCCCGACGATGCTATCGTGATAAATGCGGAGCAATTTTATATTAAACTCAAGCATAGACTCCTTCCCTCACCTGGCGAGTCGATTTTATGGCAAAGTAGTAGCCATTATTGGTGGAAGCCATCGGCCATTGAACATACTGGTATTAGATTACAACTATCGGTACGTCAACCAGCGGTTCATTCGGAAACATGTGAGAAATTAATAAACAGTAGTGCGGGTAGACCGTTGAGTGTTCCAAAAGTCCATCAACGCAAGCCTGAAACCATTAGCTTTAATATTACTTGGACAGTGCAAGCCTTTGTGAATGGAAGGGCGTTGAAATTATAGAGTTGAATATTCAGGTTGACCATGTACATGTTAAATGTTGTGTTCCCCCAAAAGTTTCGATATCAGAATTGATGGGAACGCTAAAAGGAAAGCTAGCGATAAAATTATTTAAAAGTTATCCAAAATTAAAGCAAAAGCCATATTGGGGAAATCATTTTTGGTCAAGAGGCTATTTTGTTACAACGGTTGGAGTAGATGAAAATATGATAAGGCGATACGTCAAATATCAAGAAGGGGAGAATAAAAAGGAAGAAAGTCAAACTGGTGATTTTGACTTATTCTCTGCACCGTCAGAGTCCTAAAGAGGGTTATACCCGATGTCTTCAACCCGCCTTCTTAGAAGGTGGTTGTTGAGTTTTTTGAAGCGTTGGAAATTTTATAACAAGTTTTATTTTGGGTCGGCTTTGCTAGCTCTATTAAAAACTTTGGTCATTTAAGGGCTTGTATGGTTTTTAATTGTGCTTGCAAATTTGTGGGAATTTAATAGTTTAAACTAAGTCCTATTCCGAAACCCATATCACTGTCATAATGCGTTCTTATACCCATATTTTTGTTGGCGATGTAACGTAATTCAAGCATATATTCCTTGTCCGTATTGACCATAAAACCTGCCCGTATTCTTTTTGAAATCGGAATATCTTCACGCATCAAAGACAAACGAACTACGCCATCGTGATATACTTCTGCTTGAAAGCTTATCAACATTGGAAGGGTGTACATAAAACCTAAACTGACAGCACTTCTGTTGTCTTTTTTGTTTGTCTGACCAAATAAGTTCTTTTCTTGTTCGTGAATTTTCATTTTTCTATATCGCCAATCAAAGCCGATAAAAGGCATTAGCCACTGCATTTTGCCAATATATCGCCCTACATGTGTTTCTGTTTCGTAGCCATGCTTATCGTTGTAACCCAATCGCCATTCTGTTCCTAAGCTCCACCGGGTGTTTTGAAACATTGCCATACCATCGTTTCCATTGGTGGCAAAGTCATTTTCTGCCATAAAATGAAACTTACGGTCATCGGCATACAGTTTACGTTGTGCTAATTTCGGATTTGGGATTAATGGATTTGGTGCTTGATTTTCATAGGTAAAAACCCTGCCCATTCCACTCATCATATGATACAAAATATGACAATGAAAAAACCAATCTCCTTCTGCATTCGCATTAAATTCCAACGTGTCGGTTTCCATTGGCATGATATCTATGATGTTTTTAAGTGGTGCATAATCGCCTTGTCGATTTAATACCCTAAAATCGTGTCCATGCAAGTGCATTGGGTGTCGCATCATTGAGTTGTTTAATAAAACTAGTCTTATGTTTTCTCCTTTTTTAATCAGAATTTTATCTGCTTCTGAAACTACTTTATTATCCAAGCTCCATACATAGCGGTTCATATTTCCGGTAAGTGTAAAACGCAACTCCTTTACCGGAGCATCTGTTGGAAGACTGGTTTTAGTGGGCGATTTTAGCATGGCATAATTTAATG
>JAWXBH010000100.1:0-18389 GCA_034439935.1 bacterium | reverse complement strand
TTTCCGGCAATTTATCACCAGCGGGAAACTTTTCTTTGCAAAGCTTTCTGGCGCCTGTCCCGCAATGCTTTTATGCGGGAGTTTTTCAAAAGAAAGCGTACTTAATCGAAACTAAAATTTTCATTCTAAATCACATTGTTTTGGACGGATGTGACATTTTTTTAAAAATTTTTTAAACTTCAAATAGCTGAATAAATGATTAATTATTTTACATTAAGATAAATAAATATAAGTGGTGTGACAAATATTAAACTGTCGAATCTGTCAAGCACACCACCGTGTCCGGGAATAATGTTTGATGAATCTTTTACTCCGCAATACCTTTTTATAAGTGATTCGAAAAGATCACCGATCTGCGCAAATATTCCGGTAATGATTCCCATTATGACCGCGTCATTTAAAGATATCTTCTCGGGTATAATGGAATGCACTATCAATGCCGCACTGACAGTGAATACAAACCCCGTCGCCGATCCTTCCCATGTCTTCTTTGGACTTATCGGTGACAACTGATGCTTTCCGAAATACTTTCCTCCGAAATACGCGGCTGTATCACATGTCCAGATCAAGATGAAAAGAAAAATAATAACATTAAAGCCCGAAGTGTTCTTCACAAAAGAATTTAACATCATGAAAGGAACAGTTACATACAATATCCCGAAGATGATTATTGCGGCATTGAGCGGATTCCGGTTTTCCTTTCTAAGTATTTCAGCCGTGGTGATAAAAATGAATACAGGCAGAAAAATTGTTTCGAACCGGTAATTTAATAAATAGCTGATGATCATCAGTGCAATTGAAAAAAACAGAGCGCTTAATTTAAATAAATGATAACCTTTCGTCCGGAACATCTCACAATACTCCCATAATGCAAACGAAGTAACAATTAGCGAGAAAATTAAAAAAAATATTCCTCCGAAGTATGATGCGGATATTATCAAAGGTATTCCGATTACTCCCGCTAAAATTCTTTTTGTTAAGTTACTCATTTGCTTCCGGAGGTAAGTTGTGAACCAAAGTTTTAACTACAGAATTTTTTCTTATCATAATTATTATGAAAATAAAAACAGCGAGTGATATCACTCCTAAAATTAAAAACTGAACCTGCTCGCTGCCGGTCATATCCGGCGCCGTACTGGAATCAAATGTATCCTTCCCGTAAATATAAACTGCCAGCGCCGAGAGAAAATTATTTATGAAGTGACAAAAGACTGCCGTATAAATGCTCCCGCTGTGATACACAATGAATGTCAGAAATATTCCAAGCACCGTAAGCGCTATAAGATTGAATGGGTGAAAGTGAAATAAAGCAAATAGAAAACCGGTAAAGAAAATTGCTTTGCCTGCCGGAATGATCTTCTCAAAATTTTTAAACACAAGTCCTCTGAACAAGAACTCTTCACAGATCGCAGGAGTAACAGCGATCACTATCACTATGACGATAAGTTCAGGTATCGAATTAGCCGTGACTAACTTCGTTGTAGCTGACTCCATGGTGTCAAATAATTCTTTCATCTGCTTTATTGCATCGCCGCCAAAAGGAAGATTGAATATTAATTCATTCTGATAGTACAGAAATACCTGAAGAAATGGCTGTATGACAAGTATCCCGATGATAGCTAATATGAATACGGACATCTTCGGTTTATTGAGCCGGAAAGTTTGTTTAAGATTATTATCCTGAAGCATTACGAACAGTATCGCAGGAAAAAGTATGAACATGAATTGTCCGAACGTAAGTATCAGTCTCATCAGATTAACGTTCTCCGCATTGATATCCATCTCGCTGCCAAGCACAAAGTACGAAATGGTTCCGCCGACTATCTGATAAAGTATGAATACTGCCGAAAGCGATAGAAATATAAACACAAGGGGCGGCATATTTGCCAGCGGTCCCTTCTTAAATACAGGTAAATTAAAATTATTATCCGTCAATCAAATTTTTTTCCAATATCATTATTTTTATTTTGTGATTAAATGGTAAATGGTTCAGTGCTGTCCAAAACATTTTTATCAACACTTAAATAGTCTTAAACTAATCAACAATTGTGGTAATCATTATCATTCTTAAAAGAACCCGCCTGTGAGAAATTGCCGATAAGAAATTCAGAGCAATGGCGACAAGCGAAACTAAAAATTTTGACTGTTTAAATCCCATTGTTTTCGACGGATGTGAACCTTTATATAACCTTCAAGATATAATTATGCTGTCCATATAAATTTATGTTAATTCTGTTTTTAAAATTAGTGATTATATTTTTAATTCGTGATCATTCGTGAAATTCGTGACAAGTTTTTTCCTTATTTTGGAGGGATGGAGTTTGGTTCAGTTGATGTTCTTACAATTTCATTTCATCATAGGTTAAAATAAATTATTTTCACAAATTATTATATGAGCCAACAAGAGCAGTCACAATTTCATAACCAACAGGATTCTTATGTCGGGCACGGGGAAACAGAAAAGGTAAGCAAGTATGGGATCCTGATTAACATACTTCTTTTTTTAACTACATTTTTTACAACAACACTCGCCGGAGTTCAATGGGCAAATAAGGATCCGTTTCAGCTTGAGAATTTCTCTTCCGGTCTGACATATTCAATTTTAATTCTTCTTGTCATCTCCACTCATGAATTCGGTCATTACTTCGCCGCAAAAATTCATAAAGTCCCGGTTACTCTTCCATACTATATTCCTTTTCCTTTTCTATTTCTGAATCCATTCGGTACCATGGGCGCAGTGATAAGAATGAAAGCCAAATACTACAGCCGTAAAGCCTTGCTCGACATCGGAGCAGCAGGTCCCATTGCCGGCTGGATCACATCAGTGATAATTTTAATTATCGGATTTACAAATCTTCCGCCTGTAAGTTACCTGTATAATATTCACCCCGAATTTGCTGTTACCGGCATTCCCGTCAGCGGATTTACATTCGGATATAATATTTTATTCTTTGCTTTCGAAAAAATTTTCGCTTCATCTCCTGATGTCTTTATGCCTCCGATGAATGAAATTTACCATTATCCTTTCCTTTGTGTCGGTTGGTTCGGACTTCTTATAACTTCTCTTAACATGCTTCCCGTAGGACAGCTTGACGGTGGTCATATTTCTTATGCAATGTTCGGTGACAAGCATAAGTATGCAGCTTATATTGTCTTCGCTATGCTCGTATTATTCGGACTTGCCGGAATCATTCCCTTTTTTGATATAAATTTAAACTTCGGTTCACTTAACTGGCTACTATGGGCAATACTGATATTTTTTGTAATTAAAATTAAACACCCGCCTGTTTATTCCGAAAGTGAAGAGCCATTAAGTGCAGGCAGAATGATTACGGGATGGTTTACTTTTGTCATTTTTGTAATTTCGTTTTGCCCTGTTCCGGTTTATGATGTTTAATTTTATTCGCTATGAAAAATAAGCCCACTCTTGTAATTATATTCCTGACAATATTCATTGACCTGTTGGGATTTGGGATTGTGATTCCGCTTCTTCCTTCATTTTGTATCAATCAGCTTCATACATCAGAAGCAATGATCGGCGTCATAGCGGGGGTTTACTCTTTAATGCAGTTCCTGTTCAATCCTGTCTGGGGCTCACTGTCCGACAGGTATGGAAGAAAACCTATTTTGGTAATGAGCTTAATTGGAAGTTTCATATCCTATCTCGCTCTCGGATTTGTATTCTCAGGGTTAATTTTATCTACAACTTTGCTGATTATTTCCAGAGCATTTGCAGGTATTTTTGCAGCAAATATTTCTGCCGCGCAGGCAGTGATCTCAGACATTACCTCTCCTAAAGACAGAACCAAAGGTATCGGTATCATCAGCGCAGCATTTTCTCTCGGCTTTGTTTTCGGTCCGGCGATCGGCGGTGTGCTTTCACATTACTTCGGCTACGGTTTCCCTGTATTTGTGTCCGCAGGACTCTCGTTGATCGCCGCACTGCTTTGCATATTTGTCTTCCGTGAAACATTGTCAAAACAAATTCAGGTGGCAAACAGGCTCATTAAGAAAAGAATAAATCCGCTTAACTTTAACCTTATCATCGGAATTTTAAAAAACAAAGTCATTGGAAAATATATAATAATATTTTTTTTCGTCGTTTTTGCCTTCTCTAATATATTCGGAACAATTCAGCTCTTTGCAGAAAGAAAAGATACTCTCAATATGAATCAGGAAGAAGTCGGATATGTATTTTCATTCATGGGTATTGCAGGGGCATTCGTGCAGATCTTTTTATTGAAGTATGTACAACGATTTTTAAGTGATCAGAAAATTTTAGTGCTGGGAAATTTTATAGCAATCTTCGGTCTTAGTCTGATTGGCTTTTCAACAACCGGCGTGTTGCTTGTTACATTTATTTTCATTCTTGCCGTGGGAAACGGAATGAGCAATACAGTCACGATAAGTCTTCTCTCCCAAAACATCGGTCATGAAGAGCAAGGGAGTATTCTCGGAATTAATCAATCTCTGAGTGCCTTTGCAAGGTTTCTTGGACCCGTGTGCGGAGGTCTTGTTTATGAATTTATTGGGTACAGGTATCCTTTTATTGTTGGCGGGCTGGTTATGGTTTTAATTACAGTTTATAGTTATAATGTTATGAAAAAAAAGAAGATGCTTACTTAGACTTTTTAGCCTCCTAATTTTAATTAAACTAAACCAATCACTCCAAACATTCTTCCGGATCTGATACCGTCTCTTCTGTAGGAATGAAGTAATTTTTTTTCTTTGTACGTACACAATCCACACACCTCAATATTTGATTCTCTTAAACCTGCTGCAATCATTTGATTGTAATTATCTTTTTTCAGATCCAGATAATATTTTCCGTTTCGCTCAGACCTGACCCTCTCGTCAAACAATGAACCAACTTCGCTTCCTACTTCATAATGTTCTCCGCAAATACCGGGACCGATGTATGCGACAAGATCTTCAGAATTAATATCAAACTCATTTTTAAGCCGGTCAATTGTAAGCGAAAGTATTTTTTGCTCCGTTCCCTTCCAGCCGGAATGAATTCCCGCTACAATTTTTTTATCGGCAGCATACAGAAATACTGGTATGCAGTCAGCCACACTTACCGCAAGGAAATTGTTTTTTCTATCCGTATAAATTGCATCACATCCTTCAAAGTGTGTCGGTTGTGAAGAGTAATTAATGATTGCAGAGTGAATTTGTTTCTGATATGTGACTTGCTCAGACTTTATTCCAAGCTTATCAAAAAATATTTTTCGGTTTTGATTTACATTGTCCGGATTATCACCAACAGCGTTGCTTAGATTCATACAGAATGGTTCAGGCGATACACCACCTTGCTTTGTGCTGAATCCAAACTTTATCTCCGGAAAATTTCTGAAAAGGTTTGAATGAATTATATCGTGTTGTTTCATCTGTACAAAAACTTATTGAATTTCATTTTAATTTCAATCATAAATTTTATATTTGAAATTTAATCCGCATGTATAAAGCATCTCGACTCTGATTTAAGAAACCACATTTTTCCGGAATTTTCTATACAAAGATTCACCGGCAAATGAAATTATGAGCAAGACGATCATAGTCCAAACAGCTTCAGGAGCTTTTTGGAAAGTATAGATCTCAAGTACAATGAAAAGCGAAAGGCATAACAGAAGTGAAATGAGCACAAGGATTTTGTTAGCGCCGGTCTGTGAGATGATCCTTAAATGACCGGCATTCACGGCGGAATAGATAAGAAGGAATGCGCCGCTTCCCATCATTGCAATGCCTGCCAGGTCAAAAAAAAGTATGAATACAATTACCAAAAATGATGTGATGAAAAGCCCGCCGGTTGCACTCTTCCATTCAGTGCGTTCAAATACCCGCGGCAATTGTCCGTCACGCGCTACCATATAGCTGACATTCGCGCTTCCGAATAGAGTTGCGTTGATAGCGGAAGAAGTAGAAAATAATGCAGCTACCGCGATGAGCTTAAAACCCAGCATTCCGAGAAACGGTTTAGCAGCTTCGGCAAGCGCGAAATCTTTTGATGAATTTATTTCTGCTGTTGAAAGGTTTCCCGTAACAGTGATCGACACAGCAAGATATATTATAATTACTATGAAGACGCTAAGGTATAAAGCTTTGGGAAGGGATCTTGAAGGATCATTCATATTTCCCGCCGCGTTTGTTATGAGTCCGAAGCCTTCATATCCAATAAATAAAACTCCGGCTCCGAAAAATATTGATTCGGTATTATTCCAGTGCGAAGGTGAGAGATTATCAATATCAATAAAAAAAAGTCCCGAGGCAGCGAAGAGAATTAGTATTAGGACTTTAACTATTACAATAAATGTTTCCGCTTTTCCTACTGAACCTGCGCCAAGGATATTTACAAGAGTGAACAATATCACGATTCCCGCGGCAAGTGATTTTGTTAATAATGGCGAGGGATCACTTGTAAAGAAAGTCGACGCATAAGCTGAAAAGCCCTGAGCATAAAGCGCGATGGAAATAATATAGCCGATCCACATAAATAAGTTTACACTTCCGCTTACAGTTCCGTTACCCCAACCTTTAACCAAAAATTCAACAGCTCCTCCTGCAGAAGGGAAAGCCGCTCCAAGCTTTGCATATGAATAAGTAGAGAATAATGCGATGATTCCGCCGATGAGAAATGATAACCACATCGCGCTTCCGGATGCTTCGGCTACTATTCCGAGAATTGAAAAAATTCCCGCGCCTATCATGCCGCCGATTCCGATTGAGATCGCTGCAATTAAAGAAATGCGTGATGAGGTATTTGAGCCGGTCATATATTTTCAGAGATGAATAGGGAGTAACTAAATTTTCATTATTATAAACTTATGCAGGGATTTATAAATTTTAAAGATCCTGCTGACTATTAGCTTTATTTCCTGTTCTCAAGTATCTTCAGGAAGGACTTCCCTCTTATTTCATCAAGAGTAAGTCCGGTCTGCAAAACTTCGTCTTCTGTTATCGCGCCGCAGTTCAATGCTCTTAAAAAATAATTCAGCAGTCCCTGTCCTGTGGCTGCATCATCAAAAACATCTCCGACCAATGTTGCCTGAGCGGCTTTGTCGATAAAATTTTTGAGACGGACAGATGCCTGATCGAAACCATTCAGAAAAAAATTATAAACTGCGGCATACCTTACAGGAAGCTGAGCGGGATGCAGATCCCAGCCCTGATAGAATGCGTTATTCAGTGAATGCATAACATCGTCATACATAAATTTCCATGCTTTATGAATATTATCCCGGTTTTCTCTGATCTGATCTTCAGAAAGCTCTTTACCTTTATGAATTCCAACGGGCATTATATTTGTCGCACCATCGCAGAGCCATACGCCTGTTCCGGCAAGTGAAACTTTCATCATGCTCCTTGCAAAATCACACACAGGATGTCTCATTGATTGCTGCCTTGCGGTCACATCACACGAAGCGGTATAGTCATAAACCCCGAAGTGTGCAGCTTTACATCTTCCATTAGCAGCCTTTACCAAAGATAAAATGTTGGATCTCCCTTCAGTATCAAAGATAGACTGAGTAGTCTCGATCATGATCTCCATTTTTAAAATACCGGAAGTAAGCTTTAATTTTTTCTCGAGCATTTCGAAAATCTCAACAAGGGCGGAGACATGTGATTCAACTGTGACTTTAGGAAGTGTTACAACGAAATTCTCCGGAAGACTGCCGCCTGTTTCATTAATTAATGTTGTAATAAAAATATCGAGAGTTCTTACAGCCCGGTGTTTCAATTCCTCTGAAAATGTTTTTATCCGGATACCAATAAAGGGTGAGAGGAGATTTTCTTTCATTGCCGCAGCCACTTCAGTTGCGGCGAAAACAGCAGTTTCATCTTCTTCCTTGTCAGGTCTGTTACCGAACCCGTCTTCAAAATCTATTCTGAAATCTTCAACAGCTTCATTTCTTAATTTTCCAATCACCTTTGAATAAACTTTTTCCGTAACTGTGTCTTTTTCATTCAGCTCAAATGCCTTTGCGAAAACATTTTTGTCGGGCGCATTTTCAAGAAAGCTTTTTAAACCAAGCTCACCTATCTTTTTTATTGTTTCACGTTTAAACAACTGAGCCCCGCCGTACACAGTCTGAACGGGCTGCCTGTCGCTGTTATCACCCGGATAGATTTTTTTGAGCTTAATGTTTGATTGTTGCAAGCCGGCATAGATCTTTTGCATTGAATTTTCTTCGAGAGTTGTTTTCATCAGAGATTATAAAATAGAAAAAATTAATAAACTTAGAAATGAACCGCGAATATTTAACAAAAATTAAATTACCCTCTCATATAGATCATAACGGCGGATACATCCGACGGTCTTACACCTGCTATGCGCATTGCCTGCCCGATAGATGTAGGTTTTATCTTAGTAAGCTTTTCCAGAGCTTCCGTTGACAGTGACCTGATCTTTTCATATTTGAAATCAACCGGAATGCGGATGTCTTCATTTTTTCTGAAATGACTTATCTGCTCATCTTGTCTTGCAATGTACCCTTTATATTTTATTTCGATTTCAATTTGATTTAAAGCATCTTTGTTGGTGCGAATTTTCTGTATTAAATTATTTTCTTTGAAGAAATCGAGCTCTATAATATCCGATAGTGTCACTTCATTTCTTTTTATTAAGTTATGCAAAAATTCATTCTGCGAAAGCTCGCTTGCGTCATTGCTTACTAAATATTCATTTATCGCTTTCGGACTGATTGTATTTGAATTAAAATAATTAATACCCTCTTTTATCAAATCAATTTTAAGATTTAACTCATTTATCATTTCATTGTCAATTAAACCGAGTTCAAATCCATATTTCATTAGCCGCTGATCCGCGTTATCCTGTCGTAGAACAAGCCGGTATTCAGCGCACGACGTGAACATCCTGTAAGGTTCAAGCGGACATTTGTTTATGAGATCGTCGATCAGCACCCCGATATATGCTTCACTGCGTTTTAAAATGAAGGGTTCGCGGTTCTTGATTTTTAAAGCAGCGTTTATTCCTGCCATAAGTCCTTGCGCGGCGGCTTCTTCATATCCGGAGGTACCGTTGATCTGACCTGCAGTATAAAGTCCCGAAACTAATTTTGTTTCAAGTGAAAGATTTATCTGATGCGTCGGAAAGAAATCATATTCGACCGCATAGCCCTGCTTTATAATTTTTGTTTTTTCTAAACCCGCTACTGTGATAACAGCTTTTTGCTGCACATCCAAAGGAAGACTTGTCGAAAAGCCGTTCATGTAAATCGTGTTTCCATTTAATGTTTCCGGCTCAAGAAAGATCTGATGCCTGGGCTTATCTGAAAATCTTGAGATCTTGTCTTCAATTGATGGGCAATAGCGCGGACCTATGCCTTGTATTCTTCCTGTGAACATTGGGGAATCCTCAAACCCTGTTTTTAAAATTTCGTGTGTTTGATGATTTGTATGTGTCAGATAACATTCAACCTGTTCCTGAAATGGAAATCCGGGCTGGTTTTTATGAGAAAATGGCTGAGGATCTGAATCCCCTGTTTGAACTTCCGTTTTTGAAAATTCAATTGAGTCTTTTTCAAGTCTTGGCGGAGTACCTGTCTTTAATCTGCCGGTCTCAAAACCCAGTCCTATCATGCATTCGGAAAGTCCTGTTGCTGATTTTTCACCAATTCTGCCACCGGAGATCTGTGAATGACCGGTATGCATGATTGCATTGAGAAAGGTACCTGAGGTAATGATCACAGATTTACATTTTATCTCGCGCCCTGTTTCAGTCTTAATTCCTGTGATTTCATATTTTTGTTCATCAATTTGAAAATTGAAGCTTGAAACTTGTAATTGACTTACGGTATCCTGAATAATTTCAATACCTTCTGTTTCGTTTATGAGCTTAGCTGCTTCAAAAGAATATAGATCTTTGTCGGACTGGCAACGTGGTGACCAGACTGCTGGACCCTTGGAAGTGTTAAGCATTTTGAATTGAATACCTGTTTTATCAGCAAGTTGCCCCATTACGCCACCAAGTGCATCAATTTCTCTTACCAAATGTCCTTTAGCTGTTCCTCCGATAGCGGGATTACAACTCATTCTTCCGATCGCTTGCGCATCCATTGTGACAAGTCCGACGGCACATCCCATTTTTGCGGCGGCGATGGATGCCTCAACTCCGGCATGACCTGCACCAATGACAATTATATCGAAATATTTTTTCATTTCAGAAATTAACGTTTTTGATTTAAATTTGCTATGAAGATTAAAGATTGAAATCGTTAGAATTTAATTAATGCACAGGATTTAATTAGTTTAGAGGCGTAGGAATGTCGGCTTTCTTAGTTCTATGATTGTTAAACAATTTTGAAAGTGTAAAGATAAAATTGATTTAACAGTACTTAAAGAAACTAATCGAGTTACATTCACCCCATATTCCAATTCCAATTTAAAGAATGCATAATTTAAGCTTAAATATTGATTGGTATATTGTGGTAGTTCCAAGTACCAGAATTAGAATGATATTTAAGTATGGAATACTTAAGATGATTATTTTTTATATGAATTAATTACAAATTGTTTCTTGAGAAACATTTTTAAATTTTTTAAAGCTTATAATTATATCACTCCACTTTATGAAACGTTAATTGAGGGTGATTCACTGTCGTTGTGCCTGCATCTCATAGAGTATAAAGTCCAGATCAACTAATATCTTTAAAGATGAATGGATTTATTTACTAACTTCAAGGGTTCGAAATATCTCTTGAATTCCTCTGACTGATAAAATTGAATCCACTTATATGTTACTCATGCCATTAAATCTTTGAGTTAATTTGATAATGCAAAATTATTTGATCAACAACTTAATTTAGATTTAGTAGAAATATTAAGAGCTTTATTGTATGGTGTTGAATGAAAGATAATTATGGAAACTTCACCCCAAAAGATTTTGAATCCAGTTCTTCAACTAAATCCAAATCCCTTAAGCATTTTCAGTGCTATTTTGTCAACTTTGGTAAGAAATAACTTATTGTCATGATCAATTTTGATGAAACATAATGGAGTGGGTAGCAAATTCTATATAAATCGCATATTTCATAGCACCGTCTAAATCTATTTTAGATATAGTTAGCTAAATATTGTTTTATCAAGATATTACTTTTGGTTAAACTTTTAACAACAACTTCACACATTTACAAATCCCAAATTTTTCATTAGAAATCCTATAAAGCTTTTAAGGCAAAACAACTTCTTGTACCAGGCAGATGAACCTCGCATCTTTTTTGCTCTGTTTTTTATTTTAGATTATTAGATTAATAAAACTCATAAAGTTTTTAACCTTAGAAGAAAAATTTAAACAACCGCTCATTTAAACCTTATTACCTTATTTTTTTTGCTTTAAAGTTTTTTGATAAAATTTTAAAAACATTTCGTATTCTTCTGTAAATGTTATCTTCCAATGGTTTTAAGTCCCCTGATTGCTATAATAATCAACTACTTATTATATAAACTTCAAATGATGTTCATTAGAAAATTTTCGTATTGAAAAATCCGGGCTAATTAACACATCTATTGAACCGACTGAAAATAAAACTACAAGAGTTAGCTTTCAACAAATTATCTAAATTGTAGAATTGGTATAAAAAATTCAAGCAGATGAAAATTTATATTGATTTAGATAACCATACAAGATGATAGAATCATTTTCGCTTGCGCACTTAAGTCCACAAAAAATTTGAATTTATTTTATATCAATGGAAAACTAACTTAACTTACTATGAAATCAAAACTAATTTTACTTCTGGCTTTAATAATTTTTGCGGGGCTTACAATTTTACTATCATTTGTAATTGAAAAAAGTAAATCGATTACAAAAATAAATTCTTCAAAAGAAAAGTCTTCTTTACAGGAAAATAAATCTGATGAAAAGGGAGCATCCGGTGCTCTTGACGCCATGCAGTTCATGTCTCAGATAAGGGCTTACCCGGAGATTGACATTCCATCCGAAAAATTTTATAAAGCATTTGAATACTCAAAAGAAAATCTTCAACGACTTAATCTACAGGACAATATCGACCAATGGCAGTCTTTAGGTCCTAATAATATTGGCGGACGAAGTCTATGTGTCACTATTCATCCTGTTGATACTAATGTTATTTTTATGGGTTCATCTTCAGGCGGTTTATGGAAATCAACTTCAGGAGGCATCGGCGCCAGCGCGTGGACACTTATAAACACTGGCTTTCCAAGCTCTGCAGTAAGTTCAATTGCAATTGACTCGGTCAATCCGAATGTAATGTATATTGGAACAGGTGAAAATTACGGCTACCAGTTTTCGCAAAACGGACTTGATGTTCGGGTTACCAGAGGTATGTACGGGATCGGAATCTTAAAAACGACTGATGCAGGTGTGACTTGGACAAAGTCACTGGACTGGAGCTATAATAATAAAAGGGGAGTATGGCGCGTTATAATTAATCCAAAAAACTCAAATATAATTTACGCCGCCACGAGTGAGGGGATTTACAAATCGGTTAATGCCGGATCCAACTGGTCTGAATTACTGAATTACAAAATGGTAATGGATATGGAAATAAATACCGCGGACACAAATGTTCTCTACGCAACAATAGGAAATCTTACCAATAATATTCCTCAGACTGACAAAGGCATTTTTAAAACAACTAACAGCGGATCTACATGGGCAAAACTTTCCGGCGGGTTGCCTGCGGCTTGGTCAGGAAAAGCAACTCTCGAATTATATAAAGGAAATCAGAATTTTGTCTATGCAAGCATTCCCAATGATTTTTCTTATGTCGGATATTATAAAAGTACAAATGCCGGTGTAAACTGGACTGCTGCAAGTACTTCCGTTCCGATGGGAAATCAGGGATGGTATAATAACGGTCACATTATAAAATCAAATGATCCTAATTCAATTCTTGTCGGCACTATAAATGTTGAAAAATCCATAAACGGAGGTTCGAGTTTCAATACTACTTCAGACTGGAGCGCATGGAATGAAGGTGCGACTCCTCCCGGCGAACCCGAAGGTCCTTCCAATTTTGTTCATGCGGATGTTCATTTTTTTGAATCAAATCCAAAGGACGCAAATAAAATTTATATCGCTGCCGACGGGGGCTTATACCGTTCAAATGATTTCGGTGAAACCTTTTATTCTTGTAACGGTGGATTTGTTACGTCACAGTTCTATGCTTCTCTTGCTAATTCATATCAGGATTCTGTGTTTTGTCTTGGAGGACTTCAGGATAACAGGTCGGCATTTTATCAGGGAACGACTGCGTGGTTTAAAACTTTTTACGGTGACGGAATGAGCTGTGCAATTAATTCGCTCAATGATCAGATCTGTTATACTGAATATACATACGGTGCAATAAATAAATCTTCAAACGGGGGCGTTGACTGGTTTGGAATTTCCCCTCCGGGTGCCGGTAATCAAAATAATTATTGCTTCGTCACGCCTTTTATCTCCTGCAGATCAAATCCTGATGTAATGTTTGTAGGTGGAAAATCAATTTACAAATCAGTTACCGGCGGCGGAAGCTGGCAGGGTCCATACGGAACGGCTGTCTTTAATAATGAAAAAATTCTGTCACTAGCATCGTCACACAAAACTACAGATACACTTTACTGTGGCACGGTAGCCGGAACTATCTTCCGTTCATTCAACGGCGGTTTAAACTGGACTAATATGACAACAGTGAACATCCCAAATCGATATGCTACTGATGTTACGGTCAATGACAACAATTCAAATGAAGTATACTTTACTTTCGGTGGGTTCGGAGCAGGTCATGTATTTAAATCAACTAATTCAGGTACTGTCTGGACAGACATTAGCGGCAATCTTCCGGATGTGCCGCACCATTCTGTTGTCGTCGATCCTGATTATAATCAGAATATTTATGTAGGTAATGATCTGGGTGTTTATGTTACTACAAATTCCGGTGCCAACTGGTATGAATTCAGAAACGGTATGCCTTACTCGCTGGTCTTTGATGTTACAATTGTTTATCCAAACAGGAAACTCAGAGTTGCCACTCACGGCAATGGGATCTATGAAAGAAAACTTCTCGAAAACCCTGTCAGCATAAGTAATAATTCGAACACGATTCCTGAAGACTTCATGCTATATCAGAATTATCCAAATCCGTTCAATCCAAATACTGTTATCCGTTTTGATATTCCTCATAGTGTTTCAAATAAAATGTCAAATGTATCTGTGAAAGTGTATGATGCGATCGGTAAGGAAGTAGCTGAATTAGTTAACGGGTTTAAAGCTCCGGGTAAGTATGAAGTTACATTTGACGGCAGTAACTATTCAAGCGGAATATATTTTTATAAATTAGAATACGGTGAGCTCTCGGAAATAAAACGAATGATGCTTGTCAAATGATAAATTGTAAGTAACAGTAGCGCTGATTTTTTAAGTTCTTTTGCTTTCCTTCATCATCATTACACCCGCCATTAAAAAAAAGAATGACGAAACAATAAACGTCGCTTCGATCGATATGAATTTCATTATAAAGTATCCGATGAAGGGCGCGAAAAGCCCTCTCACGCCGGTAAGTGTAATATGCACTGCCTGATAATTCGCGACCTGTGAAGGCGGCGCGTAATAGAGCGAGCTGAGATTCCAGGACATCGTCACGCCGCTCATTGATATGCCAAAAAAGAAAAAGGTAACATAGAGCATTGTATCTGCTGTAATAAAAGTATCAGTGCCGAAGAATTTTATTGAAAGCATAAGCAGCGGATAAAGTATTAAAGATAAGAATAAATATCCGCAGAATTTTGTCGGATTGCCGACTCCGTGAATCTTTCCCATCAATGGTGTAAATAAAATTGTCGCTGTATAAAAAACCAAACCTTTGGCTATGGATATCGGAGTGTAATTTAAATTGAGTGTCTGAACAAGAAATATCGGCACCGCCGGACTTGCGATCATAAAAGCAAGACCGTAAAGAAAGAAGTAGATCTCAAATCTTAAAAAAGGCTTGTTCTCACGGAATATCCGAAACAGGTTACGGATCGGTAAAATGATAATATCTTTTATTAGTCTCTTCGAAATTACGCCTGCAAACTTGTTAGGCTCAAGCACGTGCTGACCTCTTCCCAATTTTATTAATTTTGCAAGATTAATGTAAGCAATGATATCGAATATCCCGGCGAGCGGATAAAAGATTTTATACAGATGAAAATTGAAGTCGAGTACATACCCGAGAACGGTCGTGACAATCAAAACTATGATCGTGTATAAACTGGAAGCATAGGAATAAAGCATGCTCCTTCTTGCATCGGTATAGTTATGCTTATAGACTGTATTCCAGGAAGGCTTTATGAGTGAGTCGGTAAAACTCATCGCGGCTATGCAGAATATGAAAAAGTTTGGTGTTTCAAAGAAAGGAATTATCAAAAGGAAGATCCTGCTGAATACAGCCATTACAATGATTGTCCGCGCCTGGTTATTGGAACGGTTGATAATTTCAGCTCCGTAAATTGAAAAAAGAAAAGCTGAGCTCGTCAGAAAGATCAGCATTGTTACCTGAAAATCCGAAGCCAGCAGGGATTTTTTCAGGATCACGTCCTGAAGCATAAGGATGCCAAAGGACAACCCGTTGAACGCCTGTGAAATTAAATGGAGATGAAAAGTTTTATTTTCAATTATCCGGATCTCCTCGGAAGGGTAAGCCCTTGTATCAGCTCGTCTAAAATTTGTGAAGACCTTTTTCAATCTGATGATGATGAAGTTGAATGATTACAGAGGGAAATTTTTTATCAATATGTTCCTTGGTTTTTTCTACTGCGTAAACAGATCTGTGCTGACCACCTGTGCAGCCGAAGTTGACAGTCAGGTCTGTAAAATTTCTTTCAAGATAATTTTCAATTGCCGGATCTATGATGCCGAATACATTATTTAAAAAATCCTTCATCTCTTTCTGATCATTAAGGAATGAGATCACTTTACCGTCCCTTCCCGTTAGCATTTTGAATTCTTCCTTTCGACCGGGGTTGTAAATAAAACGGCAGTCGAATACAAATCCGCCGCCGTTGCCTGACATGTCTTCAGGCATTCCTGATTTTTTATAGCTGAATGAGCTTAGATGAACTGTTAAGGACAAATTATTTTTTTTTAAATATAAAGATTGTCATTAAGAATTTAAGTGAATAAAGTTTGTAAGCTATATGTAAAGTTTTGAACTACTTAAACAAATCGAACTGATCGGATTTTTTCCGGAAGAGATCTGTTGATAATGGATTACGTTCTTTATTCAGATTATATTTATTGCAGTTGGTTTCAAAAATTTTATGCATCGTCTCCGCCCACTTGCCTTCACCTGTCATTCTTGTTCCCCAGTTGCTGTTATAAAGCTTTCCTCCGTGAAGCTCCGTTATGCGGTGCAAAATTTTATTTGCCCTGTCCGGAAATTCTCTCTTCACCCATTCAGAAAAAAGATCTTTCACTGCAAATGGAAGCCGGAGCATTACCTTTCCGGCAGTTTTAGCGCCGCGTTCGGATGCCTCCTTTAATATTGAAGGCATTTCTTCGTCAGTCAATCCCGGAATGATCGGGGCAACATTTACTCCCACGGGAATATTTTGCTTTGCCAGAAATTCTATCGTCTGCAGTCGTCTCATCGGAGTCGCTGTCCTCGGCTCCATTACTCTCTGTACTTCACTTCTTAAGCTTGTGATCGAGATGACAACTTTTACAAGGTTAAGCTTTGCCAGTTCAGAAAGAATATCCGCGTCACGCTGTATCAGAGAGTTCTTTGTAATGACACCGAGGGGATTTCTGAAATCAAGAAAGACCTGAAGACATTTACGTGTGATCTCAAGCTTTCTTTCAACAGGCTGATAGCAATCGGTATTACCTGAAAAAAATATTGCTTGAGGCTGCCATCTCTTTTTTGAAAACTCCTGCTCTAATAATTTCGGAGCGTCACGCTTTACCATTATCTTCGTCTCGAAATCCAGCCCTGCTGAAAATCCTAAATATTCGTGAGTCGGTCTGGCGTAACAATAGATGCATCCGTGCTCGCATCCGCGATAAGGGTTAATGCTATAACCCGCTCCCAGATCCGGACTATCGTTCTTTGCAAGTATTGTTTTTGAATGGTCATTGAAAAACTGAGTGGGGATCTTTCGTTTATCTTCAGGATCAATGTATTCATTATTAAATTCATCATCATGCTCAATGTGGATCTTCTCGAACCTGTTAGGAAGATTGAACTGTGAACCCCTGCCATTTATTTTGGATTTGTCCACAGTTCAATCTAAACTCTTTACCTTAGATTGTTAAGGTTAAAATTTATCTCTTAACTTTGCAGCTTCAATTCAGCTTTACTTAATTTCCTGTTACGTAAATATTTTCTTATAATGAAATACAATATTCCGAAAAAGATAAGTAGGTGAGAATGCAATGATGAAAGCGATCATCCAGCTTATCACATCAGTAAAGCCTTCAAGTCCTGACTTAAATCCATTTGTGATCTCATAAAAAAATCCTCCGCCTGATGTTGTCTGAAGCAGGCTTGGCTCAAACATCGACACGTTAAGCGTTGAGAATGAAGACTGGTCTTTAAGAAATTTCATTCTGCCCTCGGTGCTTTCAATGTTCTCACGCACTTCAGAAAGCTTTTCCTCCACTTCTACCACATCAACGAGCTTTGCGGTCTTTTCAGATAAGAGTTGCAACAGTCTTCTTTCAAGTTCACGCTGAGTTGCAGTTCTTGCTTCAAGATCAATGAACTCTTCAGTAACATCATTCCCTGATATATTCTGGGAAATTACTTTTCCCGCCTGACCGATTGATGAAATGAATTCATCATAGTTTGCAGAAGGGATCCTCGCTTCTATATTACCCTGCTTTTTCCCTGACACGTTTACCGATGAGTTAGAGTTGGTTATGTATCCTTTAAATCTGAGGACTTCATCCTTGATCCTTCTTTCGGCATCATCATACTTATCGACTTCCATGTTCATTGTTCCTGATTTTATTATCATTCTTTCAAGAACGGAGAAAGATTTTTCTACAGATGACGACACAGGTTTTACAAGACCTTCGTTGGTCTTCATCTTATCATACGATCTACTGTTACTTTCATCACTGACGACATCTTTACTTACATTGACAGGTATTTGCTCGGTATAATCTTTGCTTTTGTTACAGCCCGCATAAGCTGAGAGCATTACGAGAAGTAGAAGAACGAGTGTAAGATTTTTTTGAGTTTTCATGGCTGATGTTATTTTAATTTTATTCTCATACTCAGCCGTGAAAAAATTTGTTCCCGGAAAAAGATTTTGCGCTGTTAAATCCAGAGCTAATTCATTTCAAGTAAAGATTTTTTAGTATTTATCATAAATACATAACTAAAATATTTTTTCACAAACCTGAAAAATTACTGTTTGAC
>JAWXBH010000099.1:0-4063 GCA_034439935.1 bacterium | reverse complement strand
TTAATAATTTTTCTTTTACTGCTTCCATGCTTTATTTTATTTTAATTCCGGCAATTCAATTATAAACTCACTTCCTTCACCTTCCTTCGTCTCAACTTTTAACTCCCCTCCATGAGCTTTGTATTTTGTCATTCCGCGAAAGCGGGAATCCAGGAAACTTCAAGAATAAAATCATCCTTAGGTAAACACATTTGTTAATTTCCGCTTATGTTCGATTCATACTCTCTGCTATTATAGCATAATCAAAAACTCTTTCTCAATAAGAGAATTCGTTCTTGCCGGAGTAAAGAAATCAATATTAAGAGTTGTGAGTGCTTCGCCGTATTTTAGACACTTTTGTTTATCTATTAACGTTACTAGATTCTCTTTTTCTATTCTGAATGTTCCATCACTTTCCATGTTCAACTGCCTAAAGTAACTCTTGTTATGTAAAATTTTGTTTCTTTTGTCAATAAGTTCAAATATAGTGTTTATTATTTGATGATCTTTCTTGAACATAAGTCGATTGTTTGAAATAATTATTGGAGCCATTTGAAATTTTTTTTTGAAACTTAGTCCAACAAAACTTTCCGTAATATCCTTAAAAATTTCTTTACTATATTTTAAAAAAATACTTTCAATGTATAAACTATTCAGAGAATACTCTAAAGTTGCTGCACAGAACAATAAATAAGAGAGTTTTAGATATTCCGGACTTTCTTCTTTTTTCAAATCATTTCTCATAGAATCTAATAACTTGTAATAACCTTCAAGTTCGTTTACTGAATGAAATCCTGTTTCAATATTTAATATAAGTTTAGGCATACATTTAAATTTAACTTAAAGCAATTTATTGAAATTTTATGTGAAACCAAAATACGTTCCTAAACAAGAGATTAGGAACAACATTTTTGATACTTCAATAATTTAATTCCTGGATTCCCGCTTTCGCGGGAATAACAACCTACGCGATTTTTACAGACGTTCAAGACATTATCACTTCTCAGGAATTGAAATTATAAACTCACTTCCTTCACCTTCCTTCGTCTCCACTTTCAGCTCCCCTCCATGCGCTTTTATAATATCATAGCTCATGCTCAGTCCCAAACCCGTTCCCTGTCCTGACATCATAGATCCATATTCTTCCATTTGCTCCAATCCCTATCACTCAAATCTTCCGCTTTGCCATCAAAGTAAACCCATCTCTCGGTTTGATTTCTTTGATCGGTATTTGTAACTAAACCTCCTATTAACTTCTTTCCTTTTTTATTCTGTTCTTTAATATATTTTTGCAATCCATCGCCCTTTGCCTTGGCATCTCTCAGCGTAATACCGGTTTTAGTATCAAATAAACCTATTCCCCCATCCTTAAACTGAATAATAAAATCTACATAAAACAAACTTCTCTCTCCACCATATTCATAAGGAACAGAAAAATAAACTGCTCCACTATCTCCATTCTTAAACCACCATTCGATTTTGTCGGAATTGCTTTCCAAATATTCAATAAACTTTCTCTCTGTTCCCCAATTTCCTTTATTGAAAAACGGCTGCATTATGGATTTCGAAAAATTTTCACTTGTGTAATTCTCATTATATCTGATTGATTCAGGAACTTCCCATTCCTTGAAAATTATTTCTTTTTCTCTCCGTGTTACTTCCTCTAAATATTGTTTCTTTGCCTCATCAATAACATCAATGAATTTTTGAATATTCTGATCATGTAAAACAATTTTGATAATCTCATCTTGCTTGTAATCATATTGCATTTCAAGTTTGTTGTCAAAAAATCTGTAAATGGCATCTTTCACTCTTCCGACACTTCTGTCTTCCGGATAAAACGGAGATAAATGTTTTATTATAAAATGGTCAAAGTATTTTTGAATTTCTTCTTCGCTCATTCTGTAATCCACTGTTCCTCTGTCAGTAAATATATTAGCTCCTCCCAAATCTATATTTTCAGCAGACCAATCAGAAATTATTTCATACTTTAATTCTTTTAATTTTAGATTCAGTTTATCTTTGAGCTTTCCTTTATCCGCAATACTTAAAAATAATTTTATAAATAAAGGTGAAAGTCTTGTTTTCTCTCTTTGCCTTAGTGAATAATGCGAAATTAATTTCATCATTTCATATTCCTTTTTTCTCCTGGAAGTATAAATAGAAATGTATCCTTTTGCCGCATCTCCTTCTAAAAAAATATTCGAAAGATTTGTATAAACATATGCTTGATTCAATATCTCATTATCATAGTGTCCCTTTTCCGGCTCCGGCATGCGCATTATTCTACCGACAGTTTGAATTGAAAAAGTTGTATCATGCCATTCCCTAAACAGAACAAGTATTTGAGCTCTCGGACAATCCCAACCCAAAGCAATTCCCTGCTTGAATAATAATACTTCTGTTTCATTATCATTCTTTGCAATTTCATCTATATTCTCATGCTGTTCAGCTAAATAAATTCCTAATTTCCCGTTTGCTGTCGTTAGTTTATATTTATCATCCAAAAGTTTTATAATTTTTTGCTTCAGGTCTTCATCGGATTGTCTTATTCGCGGCGGTAGTTGAATTATAATAAGCGGATTTACATTTGCATTTTCTTCTTTGAATGCTGCAATTATTTCATTTCTCTTTTTAAATGCCTCCTCAATTACAAGCTCATCGCTGTCATTACTTAAATCACTTTCTATTCTACCCTCATGAATAACATTCCTAAAATTTTCATTTAATATTACAGATTCTTTTATCATGCCTTCATCAATTACATCTTCAATAGCCACCGAAACAGTTTCGTCTGCATTAATAAAGACAGGTGTAGCAGAAACTTCAATTGTTAGTTCAGGATCAAACATATCTTTCAGTTTATTTGCATTCTCGGTATCTGTGCTGAAATGACTCTCGTCAATTATCAGGATTATCCTGCTACCGTTATCTCTCGTATTATCTAAAACTTTTGATAAATAAAACTCTTGCTCATTTTCCCGAATGTAAAGGTTTATTCCTTCCCTCCTGTTAATGCTTTCCCAGTTGAAAAACAAAATCTCATTGTCCCCGATTCTCTTGCCATCGAGGTCTTCAAATAATGAACATCTTAATGCTTGGCTTTCTTCATAATAACTTTCTAATTTTTCTTTACTTTGCAAGTGAAGCTGCCTCGGTGCAATCCAGATAAAAGAATATTGTTCTTTTGAAAATTTTTTGAGAATGAATTGCTTGAGAAATTCTGCAGCCATTATTGTCTTACCTGAACCTGTAGGTGCCTTGAAGACAAGCTTTTTTCCTCTGTGCCTTAATAATCCCTCAGAATCTTTTATAAGATCTTTAATTGCTTTTTCCTGATATTCTTTTAGAATCATTTGTTATGTATAAAAGTGTTTTTGTAATTCTTCCAAAGAAATGTATTTCCCGGCTTGTCTGACGATGGCTCTTAAAGTACCGGTATCAATTTCCTTATGATTTGGAATAAGAAGGGTTTGCTTAAAGTTATCTTTTGTTCTTCTAAGCTTTACATGACTTCCTCTTTGATTTATTACCTTAAAGTCGAATTGATTTAAAATCGAAATGACTTCTTTACCTGATAACTTTTTGAGTTTAGGCATATTCAGGTTCTAATTCAAAGGTTATCATCAGAGTCGGCTTTTTATCTAAGCCAAACTCCTTAGGGTCTTCTCCATCGAGAAAAAGCTCGACAGCTTCTTTAAGATTGTTTGTGACTTCATCAAGTGTCTGACCTTGAGTTACGACCGGTATCTCCAGACATTCAGCTACAAACCCGCCCTCGTCTCCATTGACGATTACTGCTTTAATGTTTTTTTGAAGTTTCATTTGTAATTCAAAATTAATTTTTCAATATTTGGAATATTAAAATATATTATACTGATTTTTTTTGCATTAGCTTCTTTAAATGTATCTCTTTCGTGATAAAAGCCGCCTCTTTTCAATACATTTTCAATTGATAAGTTTAAAAATTCATTTTTAGTTAAACTACTATTTGATGGAAAAAACTGATAACAATACTTTTTATAATACTCACCATTTACATTATATGCTGATTCCTGTTTATTAAATCTTTCTATAATATCAC
>JAWXBH010000098.1:0-31361 GCA_034439935.1 bacterium | reverse complement strand
GCGGCAGCAATTTCTTTTGCTGTTGGCGATTTAAAAGATGCCATTGTAATATTAATCATTGTGTTGCTCAATGCCATCATAGGCTTTGTGCAGGAATACCGTGCAGAAAAAGCAATGGAGGCATTAAAAAAAATGTCAGCCTTTAATGCTTCCGTTCGCAGGGGAGGAAATATTGTTCAGGTTGCTGCATCCGAGTTAGTGCCTGGGGATATTATAATTCTGGAAGCAGGAATGTCAGTTCCGGCAGACATTCGTCTATCCGAAGCGCACTCCTTAAAAATTGAAGAAGCATCATTGACGGGAGAATCTAATGCTGTAGAAAAAAATACAGATGAAATAGCGACAGAAAATTCACCGTTGGGCGACCGCTTTAATATGGCGTACAAAACCACGATTGTAACTTATGGCCGTGGCGAAGGCATTGTTGTAGCAACGGGAATGAAGACCGAAATTGGGCGCATAGCGCAACTGCTTCAGGAAGATGAAACTAAAACACCGCTGCAAAAACGGTTAGCTGACTTTGGAAAAAAATTATCTTTTGTCGTAATTTTTATTTGTGCAATTATTTACGGTGCAGGTTTGCTCCGTGGCGAAGACCCTATCCGGATGTTGCTCACTGCCATCTCCGTTGCAGTAGCTGCTATTCCGGAAGCATTGCCCGCAGTTATTACTATTGCTTTGGCCTTAGGTGCAAAACGAATGGTTCGTAAAAATGCACTCATCCGAAAATTGCCTGCTGTTGAAACCTTGGGCTCTGTTACCTACATCTGTTCCGATAAAACAGGAACCATTACCCAAAATAAAATGACGGTGATTGATAGTTGGATTTCATCAGATGTGTTACCTGTCCATAATTATTCAGCAGAACAATTGCTGGTGCTTTCAATGGAACTGAACCACGATGTAATAGAAGATGCAAGTAATCAACTAAAAGGTGACCCAACCGAGGTTGCATTGGTTGAATATGCCAGAAAAAATAAAAGGTACGACCAAAAATGGTTGGCAGATTTTAAACGCCAACATGAAGTGCCTTTTGATTCGGTGCGTAAACGAATGACAACCATTTATCCTTTGGCTGGACAATGGCTGATTGTTACAAAAGGTGCTGTGGAAAATATTTTAAGTATTTGTAAAGATGCAAATACAGAAGAAATAAATTCAGCTACAGAAATTTTTGCTCAACAAGGAAAAAGGGTTTTGGCTTATGCCGTAAAACTTGTAGATACTTTACCCAAAATTATTTCAATTGAAAGTATTGAGACCAATTTGAGATTTATTGGTCTGGCTGCAATGATTGACCCACCTAGGGAAGAAGTCATACAAGCAATTGCAGATTGCCATACGGCAGGTATTACTCCAGTTATGATTACTGGCGACCACCCCATTACCGCAAAAGCTATTGCCACCGAAACAGGAATTTTGCGACACCAAACCGACATGGTAATTACAGGAACAGAGCTTGCAAATTTTACAGATGAAGAATTTGAAAATGAGATTGAACATATAAAAGTATATGCCCGTGTGTCGCCCGAACAAAAACTTAATATTGTAAAAGCATTGCAAAATAAAAATCATTTTGTGGCGATGACTGGCGATGGCGTGAATGATGCACCTGCATTAAAACGTGCCAACATTGGTATCGCAATGGGCATTACAGGCACTGATGTTTCAAAAGAAGCGGCACACATGATTTTGTTAGATGATAATTTTGCCACTATCATAAAAGCAGTGCGAGAAGGTCGTAGAATTTTTGACAACATCCGCAAATTTATAAAATACACCATGACTAGCAATAGCGGTGAGGTATTGACTATTTTTTTTGCACTTCTTATTGGTTTGCCAATTCCTCTTCTTCCTATTCATATACTCTGGATAAATCTTGTTACAGATGGGTTGCCCGGACTTGCTTTCGCAGCCGAAGAAGCCGAAGAGAATATTTTGAAACGTCAGCCACGCAAAACAAATGAAAGTATTTTCAGTGGTGGAGTAGGAATTCATATTCTTTGGGTGGGGTTGCTGATGGGTGCTATATGTACAGCAACTCAAGGTTGGGCTATACACGCTGGCAATGAAAAATGGATGACAATGGTATTTACAGTTTTAAGTATATCGCAAATGGGACATGCTATGGCTATCCGCAGCGACTGGAAATCGTTATTTAAACAAGGTGTTTTCGGAAACAAACAATTGGTTGGAGCAGTGTTGCTTACAATTGGATTGCAGATGGCGGTAATTTATGTTCCATTTTTGCAGGATATTTTCAGTACGCAAGCCCTTTCGATAAAAGAATTATTGCTTTGCCTCGGCTTGTCAAGCATTGTGTTTTGGGCAGTGGAAATTGAGAAATGGATTAAAAGAATAAAAAAAATGCCATTAAACGGAGCGTAAACAATCAATGACAGTTATAATTAAAATAGTAAAAACACAAAAGTATTAGCACTTGGACAGCATGGTAGACAGAAGGCCAGCTTATAACAGCACCTACAAGAAATTGGCGGATCAGTGCTTCGTAGATCCCGATAGCTATAGGGATGATAAAAATCGCCACCTTCGCAAACCACAAAACGTTATCAGCAATTTCATTAAACCGCAAACAAGACTCAAGTAAAATAATAAAGTAAGTCATAGAAATCAGATCATAATTATAAAAAACATAAAACAAGTATTACATATGAAAAAGGAATTTGATAGAACAAGCATTGAAGGTTCGGCAAGGTATTTTCAAAACTGCGTTCGCAATGGAGATGTAGAAAGTGCACTGGATTGTTTTGATGAAGAAGCAATATATATAACCGGAATAGGCACATTTGTAACAGGTAAAGAAAACATACGCAAAGCACTTGAGCAAGTGTGTGCTCTTAAGCCGGATTTGCAAGCACAAAGAAGCACGGGCTTTACAGTTGGTAACATTACTTCTTGGGTTGACGAATGGACGATGAAAGCCATATTACCCGACGGCACAAAATTGGATATGAAAGGTACGTCAAGTGATATATTGAAAAAACAACCAAATGGGAACTGGGTATATTTGGTTGATAATCCTTATGGAGCCGAATATTTACATCTATAAGGAGTTGATAGTGATAATTAGCAGATACAAAAACTTCTACAAACAGCACCTACCCCAAAGGCGGGATTTACCTGCGTTGCTTCGCGGTCGTTTTTCACAGACAGTTTTGTAAATGGAAGTTTAATTTTTCATGCTGACAGCTATCGGGACAAGTTTTGTGATAAAAGTCCAGACCTTCGTGTAGCTGCAAATAATTATGGGCAACCTCATAGCGACCTTATGAAAGCTTAAGTATTAAATTTCTTGTACACATTAATAAAATATTACAATGACCTTTACTTTAGAAAGATCAATTGAAATTCTTGAACGTACACCGGACGTTCTTATTGCAATGCTTCAAAATATTCTCACGAATAGACTTCAAACAACGAAGGTGGGCAAACATGGAGTGTATTTGATATTATCGGACATCTTATTCACGGAGAAAGAACTGATTGGATTCCAAGAGCAGAAATTATTCTTTCAGAAAAGCATGACAAAAAATTTGAACCTTTTGACCCTCTCGCTCAATTTGAAGAAAGTAAAGAGAAGTCAATGGAACAGCTATTAGATGAATTTAGAATATTACGCAAAAAGAATATTGAATACCTGCATTCAAAAAAACTTACCGGCAAAAACCTTGGAAGAAAAAGGAATTCATCCTACTTTCGGAGAAGTGACATTATCGCAACTGCTTTCTACCTGGGTTGTTCACGACCTTAAACATATTTCCCAGATCTCTCGTGTAATGGCTAAACAATATAAAGCAGAAGTTGGACCATGGATAGAATATTTGAGGATACTACACCTGTAAATCGAAATGTGATAGAGAAGGGTATGCTGCTAACAAACGTATTTACAAAATCGGACTGGACATTTACTATTGAACTTTAGATGTTATCTTCAACTTTATAATTTCACTTGGGTATCTGAGAGCAATGATTTCCCCCATCTGCAGCAATACTTGTTCGTTGGCGCAGTTTAAATAGCATGCTACCACTTAAGTTACAAGAGAAATATACGTTAATAAGAGAATATGCTCAGGACGAGTCACTTAGTTCTCGCGGGTGTTTTAATCCTCATAAGTTTTATGAGTTTTTTGTCCGCTGTATTTTCTGTTCGGAATTTCTACATGAAAAAAACATTAAATAAGTTTATCACCACAGAAATTTGATAATCACAACAAAGTGCATTCATTACTTGATTTATCAAATACAAAATACAGTTTGTAACTAAAGTTACTGACAAGTATTTTTTTAAGCTACACATTTAAAGCATTAAATTAATAATTTACAAAAAAGGGAAATGGAAATTTTAGGATATTTATCATCGGTTATTATAGGTATTTCACTTGGCTTGGTTGGAAGCGGAGGCAGTATTCTTACCGTTCCTGTATTAGTTTACCTATTGAGTGTTGATGCTGTTGCAGCCACAGCCTATTCACTATTTATTGTAGGTTTTACGAGTGCCGTTGGTTCATTCTCCTATTTCAAAAAGGGTTTGGTGAATATAAAAACGGTTATCATTTTTGGTATTCCATCCGTCATAGCTGTATTTATTACAAGGGCTTACATTGTACCTGCAATACCAAAAGAAGTATTTACTATTGGTGGTTTTGTGGTCACCAAAAGTATTTTAATGATGTTGTTTTTTGCAGTGCTGATGATTGCAGCATCATACAGCATGATTAAAAAGGACAAAGCGAAACCTTCAAACTCGGCAACGGGCGAACAAAAGTTTAATTATCCGCTTATACTGTTTGAAGGGGCGGTTGTCGGTATGCTCACCGGACTTGTTGGTGCTGGTGGTGGATTTTTAATTATTCCGGCATTGGTCATCCTTTCAAAACTTCCAATGAAGGAAGCAGTGGGTACTTCATTGGTCATTATTGCTGCCAAATCCCTAATCGGTTTTTTTGGTGAAGGAGGAGAAACTGTAATTGATTGGACCCTGATTGGAACTGTTACTGCATTTGCTGTAGTGGGTATTTTTATTGGTTCAGCTCTTTCTAAAACTATTGATGGTGCAAAATTGAAACCTGCTTTTGGTTGGTTTGTACTGGTAATGGGCATTTACATAATTATTAAAGAAACAATCTTAAAATAAAAATATGTTAGAATTAGTTAAACAACCTTGGCATTGGGCAGTAGCAGGCATCCTTATCGGATTGACGGTACCTGCTTTATTACTCATAGGTAATAAAAAATTTGGTATCTCATCATCGCTAAGGCATGTATGTGCAATATGTATTCCTGCCAACATTCCATTCTTTAAATACGATTGGAAAAAAGAAATGTGGAATTTGTTTTTTGTGGTTGGGGTGTTAATAGGTGGATTTTTAGCCACTCAATTTTTAAGCAACCCTGATGCAATCGTTGTTTCTCAAACCACCAAAACAACTTTGGCTCAATTTGGTATTACCGATTATAGTCACTTAATGCCAATGCAGATTTTTAGTATTGAAAATATTTTCACACTAAAAGGATTTTTCTTTTTTGTAGTAGGTGGGTTTTTAGTAGGTTTTGGTACTCGTTACGCAGGAGGCTGCACAAGTGGGCACGCCATTATGGGATTGTCCAATCTTCAATTGCCTTCGCTCATTGCAACTTGCTGCTTTATGGCAGGTGGTTTCTTTTCAGCAAATTTATTGATGCCTTTAATTTTTAAATTATTCTAACAACTATGGAAAGTAAAAAAAGTATAGAAGTCCGTCATCAAGACGCAATGTGTACCAATGAAAGCAAGAAAAGCGAAAATGGTTTTCTATCCAATATCAAATACCTAATTGTAGGAATAGTATTTGGGACAGTATTCGTAAAAGCAGAAATCATTAGTTGGTTTCGCATACAAGAGATGTTTCACTTGCAATCATTTTTTATGTATGGCGTAATTGGTACTGCCGTTGTAGTGGGTATGCTCTCTATTTGGGTTATCAAACGCTTTAATGTCAAAACTTTTAGTGGTGAAAAAATATCCTTTGAAAATAAAACATTCAATAAAGGTCAGATTTACGGCGGATTAATTTTTGGCATTGGTTGGGCTATTACAGGGGCTTGCCCGGGTCCTTTATTTGCACAAATAGGAAGTGGCTTTTTAGTTGTATTCATTACCTTTTTAAGTGCTGTGGCAGGTACATGGATATATGGCAAATATAGAGAGCAATTACCTCATTAAAAAAATAAAAAAATGACACAAGAAAAAATAACATCAAAGCCGTACAAATACTGGTGGGCAATCCACTTATTTAAACAAATATCAAAACAAAAAAAAAGTTCTCTATAGGAGCAAAAATGAATTTCATTCTGAAATATAAACTCACCATCATTGGAGTTTTAGTTGGTGCAATTGGCGGATATGCTTACTTTCATTTTGTGGGTTGTACAAGCGGCACTTGTGCTATCACATCAAAACCTTTGAACAGCACATTGTATGGTGCAATGATGGGAGGTTTGCTATTCAGCAGTTTCAAAAAAGAAAAAACAAAAACAGAACAAACTAAAAAAGAACAATGAGCAAAATCAAAAAAACAATTGAAGATGTAAGAAGTTTCAGGCTTATGCTTTTGGTCAAGACAATGGAAAGGGCTTATCATTGGAGAAAGATTGGACAGACTGTACCGGAGACAACCATTTGCAGCATTTGATGTTGACGATTGAAACGCATGATGAAAAAAGCGACACAGAAAATAATAATGGAATAATTCGCAAATGAAAATTAAATCATGTTACAACTTCTAAAAAACTTATTCGGCTTTGGTGCCAAAGTGGACTTCAAAGAACTGATGCAAAATGGAGCACAGATAATTGATGTGCGAACAAAAGCCGAATATCAGCAAGGACATATAAAAGGATCAATCAATATTCCGTTGAACAACCTTTCAAACAATTATTCAAAACTGAAAAAAGACAAACCAATCATTACTTGTTGTGCATCGGGCATAAGGAGTGCCCGGGGTAAAAATATTCTCAAATCAAATGGCTTTGCCGAAGTGCATAACGGTGGTGGATGGCTGAGTTTACAAAATAAAATTCAATAATTATGGAACCACATTATTACAATGTTGATGTCAACTGGAATACAGAACGCAAAGGTGTTATGTGTTCGCCTGAGTTGAGTCGTGAAGGGGGTAGTTGCATTGAAGTAGCAACACCTCCTGAATTCCCTAAAGGCATTCCCGGAATCTGGTCGCCCGAACACTTATTTACCGCTGCGATGAGTAGTTGTTTGATGACAACATTTTTGGCAATTGCTGAAAATTCAAAATTGGACTTCAAAGATTTCAGTTGTAAATCCAAAGGCAAATTAGAACAAGTGGATGGTAAATTTATGATGAGTGAAATTATTCTTGAACCCACTGTAATAATTACCAATGAAAAAGACTGTGAGAAAGCAGAACGGGTCTTGCAAAAATCAGAAGTCGCTTGTTTAATTTCGAATTCAGTAAAATCAAAAATTACAATGATCACAACAATTAAAATAATCTAAAGTAAAGCAAAGAACTTTAAGCGGCTGGACTTTTACCAGTATCTTGTATATTTCGTTAGGAGCATCAGTAATCGTAAACAATGTGGTGCTTCGTATAAAGTGTAATACTAAAAAGCCCGCACTGCGTGAAGCCCCAAACCGATACCTGCAACCCATTCAAAGTCACCATAAAATCTACAGTGTTTTCCCATTTTAAGTTGTCTACCTTTATCAAGTAATAAATCTAATACAATTAAAGTTTTTAAAATGAACAGGCGAAAATTTTTTACTATTGCTGCGGGTTCGATCATAACTGCTGGTGGTGTGAGCTATTTAATTAGCGACAAAAGAAGTTTTGTCAGAGAAGATATAAGAGATAGCGATAGCAATAATTTATTTCTCAAGCCTGATGAAAGAGAAATTCTGTATTTAGCTTCTCTTGCACCAAGCGGACATAATACGCAACCCTGGTTTGTAAAATACATCGAACCTTATCACTGGATTGTCTGCAACGATAAAACGAAATGGCTTCCTGCAGTTGACCCAACGCAACGCGAAACAATTTTGTCAATTGGTGCATTCATTCAAAATCTTGAATATGCTGCAAACAATCTGGGCTATAATTGTCAATTTCATTTGGCTGCAACAACTAATCAGGATGAAAATATTGTGGATGTAAAACTTGCCAAATCAGGTAACATTCTTTCATTCAACATTGATAAAATAAAAGAACGAAGGACAGTTCGTTCAGATTATAGCAACGACTTATTGAAAAGAGAAGATGCAGTTTATCTATTTAGTGATGAACAGGATTTTTTTCATTTCATGCCTCGTGGTGCAAAAGAATATCAACACCTGAATGAACAAACTATTGAAGCAAACAGGATCCAATCCTATCGTGATGCAGCAGAAAAAGAATTGTCGGAATGGATTCGGTTTTCAAGTAAGGACGCAGAGAAATACAATGATGGATTAACTACTTCAAGTATGGAAATTGAAGGTATATCTGGCTGGATAGTCCGTAATTTTTATAACAAAGGCAGTGTAATGGAAAAAGATTTCAGGGATAAAAATATTGACAATGTAATAAAGCAGGTATCGCAGTCGGCAGGTTGGTTATTGATTACAAGCAAAGACAATTCAGTTGCATCATTAATAGAAACAGGAAAACGAATGCAACGGTTATTCTTAAAAAGTTCGCGAGAAGGGAATTGCTATTCATCCCATGACACAAATCCTGGAAGAGGCATCAACCAAACAAACCATAAATCAATCAATAGGTATAAGTGATAACATCCAATTTATTTTAAGAACAGGTTATGTAAAAAATTATCCTGAACCTGTTTCATTAAGACGACCTGTTAACTGGTTTGTAAAAACCTGATTATGCCCACAAAAAAACTCTCATCATCAACGTGCTTCCAAACAAAGACAGTTTTAAATTTGCATTTCTGTAATACAATTCTAAGTTATAAATATGATATGTTCAATTAATTTTCCAATGAAAACAAAATCGGCACGAAATTTTCTGATTGCCTTATTGGCGTTTCTTGGTCTGGGAGCAATTGGAGGTGGAGGAGTTTTGATAATTTCTCCGGGTGGAGAATTGATTGGAATGCCTTTGTCAATGTTGGATCATTCTCCGTTCAATAATTTTTTTCTCCCGGGAATTATTTTGTTTTCAATTCTTGGAATAGCTCCGCTTCTGCTGATAGTTGCATTAAATAAAAAACCGGGATCAAAACTTGCAGAGCGATTTAATTTTTTCAGTGATATGCATTGGTCCTGGACATACAGTATTTATGTTGCCTTCGCATTAATTTTCTGGATTACAAATAGAAATGATTTTTCTTTCAGCAGTAAGTTGGCTGCATACCTTCTATATGTTTTTAGCTGTTGCAATAATTTTTGTTGCCTTGCTGCCACAGGTGAGAATACAATATAAAAAATAAAAAACTCATGATATACCTTTTAAGTTTTATTGTACTTGTTGCAATCATTTTGATTATCGGAAAAATAAATTTATCCATTCAGTTTACCAAGCAGGTAAAACAGTTATTCGCTCAATCAAAAAATATTTCCGACAAAAAGTTTAGCTACCAACAGCTTGAAGGTTTACCTGAACCCGTTCAAAGATATTTCAAGCATGTGATGAAAGAAGGTCAACCTTATATTAGCAATTTAAGAATGACACATGACGGGCAATTTAAAACAGGACAGGATAAAGGATGGGTTAATATTGAAGGGGAGGAATACTTCACCGCAGATAATCCGGACTTTGTTTGGAAAGGAAAAACATCTCTGTTTACCGCCCGCGATATGTATATTGAAAATAAAGGACGGCTTGTAGTTTCGATTTTATCTCTTGTTAATGTTGTTGACGGACAGGGAGAACAATATGACCAAGGAGAATTAATTCGCTGGCTTGGAGAGAGTATTTTGTTTCCAACAAATTTTTTGCCTGCTGAAAATTTACAATGGAAACCGATTGACAGTTTATCTGCGAAACTAAATTTTAACTACAATGATCTGTCATTATTTTTTATTATAAGATTTAACAACGCCGGAGAGATAATTGAAATGGAAACAAAACGATACATGGATGAAAACAATTTAGAAACATGGATTATCAAATTAGCAGATTACAAAACAATAAATGAAATTGTAATACCAACAACATTTGAAGTGCTTTGGAGATTAAAAAAAGGAGACCTAAGTTATGCTAAGTTTAATCTGAAAAAGATAGAATATAATAAGCCTGAAAAATTTTAAGATGATAAAATCATGCAATAAATTTTCTCTGACTTGCTCTCATTGCACTTGTGGTGATTATTGAGAAGATAAAATATCTATCCAATTCAATAAGTAAGTACAGTAATTCTCGCAATCAAAAAATGATTAATGAAACGAACAATTAAATATTACCGGTTGATATGGCTCAAACATGATCTGCCTGCCGGACTTTCAGTTTTTCTTGTTGCTCTTCCACTTTGTTTAGGAATAGCATTGGCTTCCGGTGCACCAATTTATGCAGGGCTTATATCGGGCATCATTGGCGGACTTGTAGTTTCAATTATCAGCGGTTCACAATTAGGAGTTTCAGGACCCGCTGCAGGTTTGACAACTTTGGTTGCAGCTTCCATCATTTCGCTTGGCGACTACAAAATATTTTTATTAGCTGTTATGGTTGCAGGACTGTTTCAGTTAATTCTCGGTCTGCTTAAACTTGGAACAATTGCATACTATTTTCCTTCATCAGTTATTAAAGGAATGTTGGCAGCAATCGGAATAATTTTAATCTCAAAACAAATTCCTTTAGCAATGGGTTACGACCAACCCGACTTTTGGACAAGCGGTTTTCCAAATTTATTTTCTCTCCAAAACCCTTTAGGAAACTTTGACAACTTTAATCTTCACATAACCACAGGAGCAATTCTCATTACAGTCATTTCTTTAATTGTGCTTGTTGCATTGCAACAACCATTCGCTAAAAAGTTGAAAGTAATTCCTGCACCTTTATTAGTTGTTGTTATCGGCATCATCGCAAACTTTCTTTTCACCAATGCGTCATCAGATTTTTCACTCAAACAAACTCAATTAGTAAATATTCCTTCTAATGTTTTTGCAAATGTTTCTTTTCCCGATTTTTCAAAACTGTTTTCTATATCAGAGATTTGGAAAGACGGAATTATTATCGGGCTGCTTGCAACTTTAGAAACTTTGCTTTGTGTAGAGGCAGTTGACAAATTAGATATTCGCAACCGCATCACTCCGGTAAATCGTGAACTCATTGCACAAGGCATCGGCAATATGACTTGCGGACTTCTCGGTGGTATTCCATTGACAGCAGTAGTGGTTAGGGGTGCAGCCAATGCAGATGCAGGCGGACGAACAAAGCTTTCTGCTTTTACTCACGGACTTTTTCTTTTGCTTGCTGTTTTATTCGTACCTTTTTTGCTGAACAAAATTCCTTACGCCTCGCTTGCAGCTATTCTACTTGTAACAGGTTTCAATTTGACAAAACCAAAACTCTATAAAAATGTATGGAGTTTAGGAAGGAAACAATTTATTCCTTTCATAATTACGATCATTGTTATTCTTTCAACTGACTTACTCATCGGTGTAACGATAGGACTTTTAATTTCAATTTACTTTATCATTCAAAATAATTTCAAAGCGGATTATAAAATCACAGAGACTCAACACCTTGGAATTGACACTTACTTGATCAAACTCAACAGCAATGTTACCTTCTTAAACAAAGTAAAATTTCGAAAAGCGTTAGACCAAATTCCGGAATCCAGTGTGCTTACAATTGACGGCAGCGAATGTAATTTTATTGACTACGATATTTTAGAAATCATAAGCGAATACAGAAACAAAGCACACGACAGACATATTAAATTGCATCTAAAAGGAATTGAGAAAGTAAGCGTGACAGCAGTACATTGAAGTAAAAAGCTAAATTTCCCAACACGGAAAATTGCAAATAATGTTTTAACATTATTCTAAAAAAAATTATCTTTTCTAATGCCCTCAAACAATTTCGACATAATCGGTCTCACAGATGATCAGGTAAATGCTGCAAGAAAAAAATACGGGCAGAATACACTTAACTATAAAAAAGAAAACGGAGTTCTGGATGCCATTAAAAGTCTTGCAAAAGAGCCAATGATAATTTTATTGTTGGTGGCATCATCTATTTATTTTATAAGTGGAAAAACAGGCGATGGTATTTTTCTCGCAGCAGCAATTTTAATTGTTTCTGTAATTGCATTGTATCAGGATTCAAGAAGTAGAAATGCTCTAGAAAAACTTAAGGACTTTACACAACCCAAATGCAAAGTAATCCGAAACGGAAATGTAACAGAAATAAAAAGTGAAGATTTAGTTGTTGGAGATTGCCTGATGGTTGAGGAAGGCACATCAATTTCCGCTGACGGTGTCATTGTGCATTCCAATGATTTTTCAGTAAACGAATCTATCCTTACGGGTGAATCATTATCAGTTTTCAAAGACAAAGCAATGGAAGACAATCTCGTTTTTACCGGGACAACCGTTGCAAGCGGATTGGCTATTGCAACCGTTACTTCCATTGGCAACGAAACCAAATTAGGAAAGATCGGCAAGAGTTTAGAAAGCATCAGCGAAGAAAAAACCCCGCTTGAAATTCAGATAAACAATTTTGTAAAAAAGTTAGTTATTGCCGGTGCTGTTGTGTTTCTGATTGTCTGGGGAATAAATTTTTTTCGCTCTCATCTTGTATTAGACAGTTTGTTAAAAGCTCTCACACTTGCGATGAGTATTTTGCCTGAAGAGATCCCAATGGCATTTACCGCTTTTATGGCAATCGGAGCTTGGAGATTGATGAAAATGGGTATTGTGGTGAAGCAAATGAAAACCGTTGAAACCCTTGGCAGCGCTACTGTGATTTGCACCGACAAAACAGGAACCCTGACCGAAAACAAAATGAGTTTAGCAAAAGTGTTCACACTTTCTTCTCATAGAATTACTAATCCTGATGATTTAAATAATGCCGAAATTGAATTGATAACACTTTCCATGTGGGCAAGTGAACCCATTCCTTTTGATCCGATGGAAGTGGCATTGCACAATGCATACGCCAGTTTAAAGTTGGACGATGAACGACCAGACTTCAAAATGATTTATGAATATCCGCTGAGTGGAAAACCTCCCATGATGACTCATTTGTTTGCAGATAATTCAGGCAAAAGAATTATTGCTGCAAAGGGTGCTCCCGAAGCATTGATGGCTGTATCGAATATTACGCAAAAAGAAAAAGAACAAATTGAAGATGCAATTAAAACATTAGCAGTTGATGGTTATCGTGTGCTTGCTGTAGGTAAGGTAAATTTTGCAGGAAATAATTTCCCAAAAACTCAACAGGAATTTCAATTTACATTTAAAGGACTTGTTGCGTTTTATGACCCGCCAAAGAAAAACATTCAAACCGTTTTGGAAAATTTCTATAAAGCAGGAATTGCAGTAAAGATTGTTACAGGCGACAATGCAGCAACCACTACCGCCATTGCAAAACAAATAGCATTTAAAGGGTTTGAAAAAAGTTTGACAGGAGATGAACTGATGCAATTGTCGGATACTGAATTGCAGGATAAAGTTTTGGATACAAATATTTTCACCCGGATGTTTCCCGAAGCCAAATTAAAAATCATCAACGCATTGAAAGCAAAAAATCAGATCGTGGCAATGACAGGTGATGGAGTGAATGACGGACCCGCGTTAAAGGCAGCTCACATTGGAATTGCGATGGGCAAAAAAGGAACGGAGATTGCAAAGCAGGCAGCTTCACTTATTTTATTGGAAGATGATTTATCAAAAATGGTGGATGCCGTAGCGATGGGAAGAAAAATATACGCCAATCTGAAAAAGGCATTTCTATACATTGTGTCTATTCACATCCCTATTATTCTAACGGTGTTTTTACCACTGGCTTTGGGATGGATTTATCCCAATATCCTTTCGCCGGTTCACATTATATTCTTAGAATTAATTATGGGACCAACCTGTTCGATCATTTTTGAAAACGAACCGATGGAAAAAAATGCCATGATTGAAAAGCCACGACCTTTTACAACTACATTTTTCAACCCGAAAGAAATTACCACAAGTATTATTCAGGGATTAGTTATTACGGCAGGAACTTTGTTTGTCTATCAACTTTCGGTTTACAACGGCTTTGATGAAGCACATACACGCACTATGGTTTTTGCAGTGCTCGTTACTGCAAACGTGTTTCTCACTCTTGTTAATCGCTCATTTTATTATTCCATCTTCACCACCATTCGTTATAAAAACAACAGGGTGTTGCTCATTATCGGCTTCACCATTGCCATCACTGCACTATTGATTTATGTAAAACCGTTAACATCATTTTTTGAATTTGAACAACTAAATTTACCTCAATTGACCATTTGCATTGGAATAGGCTTCGTTTCCGTATTATGGTATGAATTAGTAAAAATAATAACCAGACGAAAGAGTGTAGCTTAGTACATCATTGATGCGAGATGTCTAGTGTTTATTTAAAATGAAAATGAACTATTCTCCGTGCAAGATAAGATCACTCGTTTTAAAATTGTAATTTATAATTGAACAGACTTTAGTTAGATTGATCTAAAAAAATTTAACCTTACAATGAAAAAATTCTTTATTCTGTTTTTTATTTTATTAATCGCTGCACCTTTGTTTTCACAGAACAGCAAATGGTCAGATCTTTCATATACTTATTCCAAAGGACCTGTATCTCCGCAGTTCCAATACAGTTATACGATTATCATAGACAGATTCGGAAGTGCTACGTTTACTTATGTGAAGTCAGATGTTCCCAAAGAATTTCCTTTCACAGTTGGAAAGAAAGGCATGAGAGCACTTAACAACTGTCTGAAAAAAAGCAAAGTGTTCTCGGTCAGTCCTCAGGAAATGGAAGCCGACAGCAGTCTCATGGGCGGTCCTTCGCGAACTCTGGTCATCACAAAGAATCAGTCTCCTTTATTAGATGTAATGCCGGAATCCATACTTGTACCGAAGCAGGTGAACGATACTTACTTTGAAAGAATAGATGATCTTTATAATGAAATCGAGAACCTTGTTCCATCTGAAATCTGGGAACAAGCCCTGGCTAATTAAATTGCCGTTTACAAGCAAAGCAATATCCGTTACAAGAAATGAATTTCCAAAAAGTCAAATAATAATCTAATCATTAAACATTACAAATTAAAAATGAAAATTACTTTAATGCTGATCCTGATCCTGTTTATTTCCGCGAGCGGGATCCAGGCAAAATCTAAATGGGAAAAGATTTCATATTACCATTCAAGAGGTCCTGTATCTCCGGAATATCAATACAGTTACATTATAACAATAGACGACGAAGGTGTTGGAAAGCTTGAATACACAAAGCTTGGAAGAACTGAAGTTTATGATTTCAGTCTTACTGAAAAAAGTCTTAAGACACTTAACAACGCAATACAAAACAGCAAAGCATTGACTGTTTCACCTGCTGATTTGAAGTCTGAAAAAAATCTTATTGGCGGACCTGTCTATAGCTGCACTATTACTCTTCCTTTCCCGGATAGGAAGGAAGGTGAAGAGGAGAAGGAAAAGGCACCGGTAATAATAATTCCTTCCGATGTAAACGAAAAATATGCTGCGGGGGTATTTAATCTTTATCAAGTTTTAGAGTCAGTAGTCCCGACTTCAGTCTGGAACGAGGCAACAGGAAGTAAATAGAAAGTTTTCAACAATTTAAAAACTATAGTATGAAAAAGCTGATTTTAATGTTCTGCATTCTTCTTGCAGGATCATGTTTCGCGCAAACGAACAGCAACTGGTCAAATGTGATGTATAAGTACTACACAGGACCGGTTTCACCTGAGTTTCAGTACAACTACGAAGTTCAGATCAACAAGGACGGCAGCGGAAGCCTTGCTTATACAAAAGCGGGTAATACAGCAACCTATGATTTTAACATCGGCAGGAGAGGTAAGAAAAAACTTAACCGCACATTGAAGGGGAGTAAGGTATTTCAAGTTCCGGAATCTTCACTTCAGTCAGACAGTAAATTGATGGGCGGACCTGAGCGGAATGCGGTCATTACAATGTGGCAATCACCTGATCTGGATCAGAAACCTCAGATGATAAATGTTCCGGGAAATGTCACGCAGGAATATCAGCAGGGAGTATATGATCTTTTTGATGTGATAGAAAATCTTGTTCCTGATTCGGTCTGGGATAAAGTAACCAGGTAGAAAATCTTACGGAGTAGGGATTTTTTTGAATTCTACTCCGTCTTTTTTATCAAGCAGCTCGTAACCTTTCTCTTTAATTTCATTACGGATCTCATCGGCAAGCTTAAAGTCTTTATTCTTCTTCGCTTCAATTCTCTTATCCAATAATGTCTTGATCTCTTCCGGAATATCAACTTCATTCTTGTTGTCCCCTGCTTTGTCGAGTTCAAGTCCGAATATCCTGTCAAAGTCATTGGCAAGTTTCAGCTTGTCACTTCCCTGCAGATTTTCATCTTTGATAACTTCCCACAGCACTGACATTGCCTCAGGCATATTCAGGTCATCGTTAATTTTATCAAGAAACTTTTTCTTATAAACACCGGTGATGGTAGTTTCCTCTTCGTTTGAGTTTGCCGTTGAAACAATATCGGAGGAAATTCCTTCTTTCAGATTTGCAATTTTTCCCGTAAGATTTCTGTAACCGTTTCTGGCAGCATTAAGACCTTCAAAGGAAAATTTGAGTTTCTTTTTGTAATGAGCCATCAGCAGAAAGTACCTGTATTCCATCGGTGAATATCCTTTGTCAATCAGTGTCCCGAGAGTAATAAATTTTCCGGTGGACTTGGACATCTTTTCATTTCCCATATCAAGAAATTCTCCGTGAAGCCAGTAGTTCACAAACTTCTCATCGTTACAGGCTTCGGACTGAGCGATCTCATTTGTGTGATGAACGGGAATGTGATCGACTCCTCCGCAATGAATGTCGAAATGATTTCCGAAGACAGCTTTGCTCATTGCCGAGCATTCAAGATGCCATCCGGGAAAACCCTTGCCCCAGGGCGACTCCCACTCCATCTGCCTTTGTTCATTCTTTGGTGAAAATTTCCACAGGGAGAAATCAGTTATGTTTTTCTTCTCTGCGGAGAATTCTATCCGTGCCCCTTCCTGCAGTCCCTTGATATCCAGCTTTGCGAGCTTTCCATAATCCGGCAATTTTGCAGTATCAAAGTACACACCGTCGCCGGTCACATAGGCGTAACCTTTCTTATCAAGACATTTTATAAGATCGATCTGCTGTGGAATATAGTCAGTTGCTTTTGTATAAATATCAGGTGGGATAATGTTCATCTTTTTTATGTCATCGATGAAAATGTCTGTATAGAATTCAGCGATTTCCCGGACATTCTTCCCCTGCTGCTTCGCGGTCGTGATCATCTTGTCCTCGCCTTCATCCGCATCCGAAACAAGATGTCCGACATCGGTAATATTCATCACATACTTTACATTAAAACCATTGTACTTTAAAACTCTCAGCAGAATATCTTCAAAGAAAAAAGTGCGCAGGTTTCCAATGTGCATGAAGTTGTACACAGTGGGACCGCAACTATACATTCTCACTTCATCTTTATTAATGGGAATGAACTCTTCTTTCTTGCGCGATAATGTGTTGAAAAGATTAAGCATTAATTTTGAAATTATGTGAAATCAATTATTCTCAGTTAGAAAGTGTTTGTGAAGTTTCTTGTGATCATCCATTTAATGACGCTCCGCGAAGTATATGGGTTGTTCGGTTCTTTTGATCATGTTATGAAATGGAAGGAAAAATTTTATGACAACATAAAGTTATCTGCATTTATTTAAAAGAGAGAAAATTACGTTTGTAAAAGAAGGTTAAAAGGAAGCAGTTAACAAAGTTGAAGTAAGATCTAAGAATGTTTAAAAAAATTTCAAAGCTCACCTATATCTTCAAACCAAAGTTCAGGATGATTTGAAATGAAATCCCTCATAATTGATTTACACTCTTCAAGGTCAAGATTGATGACTTCAATTCCATGTGACTCCATAAATTCACGGGCGCCGGTAAACGTTTCGCATTCACCCGCGATGATCTTCTTTATACCAAACTGAACACTTGCACCTGCGCAAAGATAACAAGGCATAAGAGTCGAATACAATATTGTATTTTTATAAACTCCGATCCTTCCCGCGTTCATAAGACAATCGATCTCGGCGTGAACGACAGGGTCATTTTGCTGAACGCGTTTATTATGTCCTCTGCCGATGATCACACCGTCCTTTACAAGCACGGAGCCGATAGGAATTCCGCCTTCGCTGAGACCCTTCCTTGCTTCATCGATCGCGGCTTGCATGAATTTATCCATATTGTAATTGTAAAAAAGATTTTTGTTAAGTCAGAGATTCAATTATTGTTTTATGCTGCGGAAATTTACTAATAAGGTATCCTCTGTCGGCTAATTCAAAATCCTCAAAATGAAACCCCGGCGAGACGGTACAACCTGCCAGACAGTATGCATTGGATTTAGCAACCCTTCCTCCAAACCAGCGGTTCGCTTTGATAACAAGCTGCGGTATCTCACCTTCATTAATATTTAATCCGAGCTTGTGTTCAGTCAGTTTTCCGTTATCATCAATTTCATAGATCAACATACCGTCGCCGTCATAAAAATGCCACATCTCATCGGATTTAATTTTATGAAACTTTGAGCACTGATCATTTTCCAGAAGATAAAATATTCCTGTAGAAAAGATCCTGTCTCCGTGAAACCGATCCGGAAGATGTTCCTTCTTAACGCTTTCTTCACACCTATATGTTTCTTTGAAGTATCCGCCTTCGGGATGAGGTTTCATTTCCATTTTCCGGATCCAGACCTGAGCTGAGTTTTGCATTCAATTAAATTATTACTTTTATGAATTATTTTTAAGAACCAATCAATAATGTATGGCAAGCCAGATGCAGGCAGGGTCAGAGCTTGTATGCATCACCCTGTGCTTTGTATTTTTTGGGATAAGAATATAATCACCCGTTTTTAAAATGAACTCAATACCATTTTCAAAAACAATTTCCGATTCTCCCTGAAGAACAACGACCCATTCATTCTTATCTTCCTCGAGCCATTGATTATACGGTGTCTTCTGACCTGTGGAAATAATTCTTTCAACAGTAATATTTTCCTGTGAAATTATTGTTTCAAATTGTTCAAAATTACCTGATAAGGATTTTTGAAAATCGAAAAGATTTCCTTTGGATGGGTTCAATTGATTTGAGAAGTATTATAGAAAATTATCGGAAATTATTTTCCTACAACAACAGACTTGGACTGCTTTTTTTCCTTCACCTGCTGCGGGACGGTTCCGAAAACATAATCCCACATAGGGTTGCTTACTCCATAAGCGGTATGATCATCGGAGTAGTGATGTCTTAAATGATAGGTCTTAAGAAATTTTCCTATTTTCCCTTTCATATCAAGATGGTGCGTCGCGTAATGGATCGAATCATACGAAACATAGCCAAGTATGAATCCGGAAAAAATATTAAGGTGATAAATTCCAAACGATGCCTGGAACAAAAGATAAAAAAATGTCGCCAGTGGAATGCTAACGAGCAAAGGCATTACAAGGCGGGTTGCGTCTCTGGGATAATCATGATGAATTCCGTGAACGAGAAAGTGTACTTTCTTACCAAGCCCGGATTTGGGATCATAGTGAAAAGCCCATCGGTGTATAATATATTCTGTCAGCGACCATAGCAGAATACCAAATGCAAAACTGACGCTTCCGGCAATAAACCCTGTTTCACTGTAACCGAAATATGACATTGCCAAAAGTACAGGTACAAAAACTATAATTGGTGTAACGGGATGTATGTGAGAAAAGTATTCAAGTATCGGGTTCTTAAATAACCTTATAGTCTCATTTTTATTTGATATGAATTTAGACATAATTTACTTCTTTTTTGTAATGCAACTTAACTAATAGAATATTTTTTTGAAATGACAATTTAATGGAAAAATCACTTTTTTGATTTTAATTCATCACGGATCTCCATAAGCAATTCCTGATCTTTTGTAATGACGGGGACGTCTTCTTTCTTGGTCCGGAATCTGTTAATGGCTTTCACGACAAGGAATAACACAAATGAAATTATCAGAAAATTAATAACTGCCTGGATAAGCTTACCATAAGGCAGGACCGCACCGCCTATTTTAATGCTTAAGCCGGTAAAATCAATACCGCCAATGATGATACCAACGAGCGGCATGAAGAAATCTCCGACTAATGAATTTACAATACCGCCGAATGCAACTCCGATAATTACACCTATTGCCAGATCAAGCGCATTACCCTTTGAAATGAAATCTTTAAATTCCTGCAGCATGATTAAATTAAATTCGATAATTGTAAATTACAACTGTCGCTTAATTGCGTATATGCCCATCCACCCGGCTTTGCTTACAATGTCCTCAACGTCATAGTCATTTTGAAAAAGTAATTCAAGAATGATCTGATCATCATCATTCAATATTCCTGACAAAAATAATTTTCCATTCACACTAAGTCTTGAGTTAATATATTCAAAATTATCTGAAATAACGCTTCGGATAATATTAGCGCAGATAACATCAAAGGAATCCTCATCCAGCCTGCTGATTTCTGTTTTAAGTAATTTAACTTTATCGCTTACATCGTTATTGCTAAAATATTCCCTGGCATTTTCCACCGAGTCATCATCAACATCAATCGCGGTCGCGTTTTCTATTCCCAGCTTTATTCCTGCTATGGTAAGTATGCCGGTGCCGCAGCCGAAGTCCAGCAGTTTTCTTTCGTTGCCTTTAATGTTGTCACATAACAATTCAAGGACAAGCTGTGTAGTTTCATTATGTCCGGTTCCGAAGGACATTTTCGGATCGATCTCTATTAATATTTTATCTTCAATGTCTTTCAGATATTTCTTCTTCCAAGATGGATAAACTATTATTTTATCTCTGATGTAAACCGGCTCGATAGTGTTTTCCCATTCAATGTTCCAGTTCTTATTTTCAAACAGTTCAATCGAAAAATCTTCTTCATTTATTATTTCTTCCTCAACGAGTGTGTCCCTTAAAAGATCAACTTTTTTTATTTCTTTTTCACAAAAATAGATCTTCAGCATGCCTGCTTCTTCAAGAATACTTTCAACCCCTTCCATATAAAGCATGTTATACAGCCCTTCGTAATTTTCCTTGTTGAACGCAATATTCACTTCGTAATAATTACTCTCCATAGATCAGTCCCCCTGCAGAATACAAAGTATTCTTCATCAACATTGCAATTGTCATTGGACCTACGCCACCAGGCACCGGTGTTATCTTTCCGCATTTTTCATAGCAATCATTAAAGTCAACGTCTCCGATAATTTTGTATCCCGTTTTTGAATTTTTGTCTTCGACTCTGTTTATTCCTACATCAATGATCACACAGCCTTCTTTTATGAAATCCCTTTTTATGAAGTCCGGCTTTCCCATTGCCGCGATTAATATGTCAGCAGTGGAAGTTATGTCTCTGATATTTTTTGTCCTGCTATGGCAGACAGTTACGGTTGAATTGAACTCAGGTCTCAAAAGCAGATTCGCGACGGGCTTGCCGACAATATTACTTCTGCCGAGCACAACAACATTCTTTCCTTCTGTTATCGTATCGGTTCTCTTTAAAAGTTCTACAATGCCATAAGGTGTGCAGGGGATAAAAGATTTTTCCCCGATTGCAAGTCTGCCCACATTCAGTGGATGAAATCCGTCGACATCTTTTTTATAATTAATGGCTTCAATGATTTTTTGTTCATCTATGTGTTTGGGGAGTGGAAGCTGAACAAGTATACCGTGAATATTATTGTTATTATTTAAAGATTCTATAAGCTTAAGAAGATATCTTTGTTCAATGTCTTCATTCAGATTTTCTGTGACAGAATAGAATCCGAGCTCTTCACATGCTTTTCCTTTACTTTTTACATAAACTTTTGAAGCGGGATTGTCGCCAACAAGAATGAATGCAAGTCCCGGCGTAATGCCTCTTTCAGATCTTAACAGATCGGTCTGTAACTTGACTTCCGATCTGATCAGAGATGAAATTAATTTACCGTCGATGACTTTGGATTGGTTATTCAAACACAGTATAAATTTTTTTACAATAAAAATTTAATTACTAATCTTTTCCAGGTGTATATTTTCTCATTCCGAGCTGATTGTCCAACGTAAGCAGACCCAGACCCTCACCGTTGATAAGACGCAGCTTCGCCAGAAGCTTTGCAATGGTAGCCTCTTCCTCAACCTGTTCGTCCACATACCATTCTAGAAAACTTCTTACCGAGTGATCGTTTTGCTCGATCGCGATATCCATAAGTTCATTTATGCTCTTAGTAACATACTGTTCGTGCTTAAGTGATTCCTCAATTACATTCATGACATTCTTAAACTCAGACGCGGGTTCCTTTAGGGATTTGAGGATTACTCTCCCGCCCTTATCATGAACAAAGTTGAACATCTTCATTGCATGAAAATGTTCTTCTTGCGCCTGAACATTGAAGTAGTTTGCAAACCCTTCCATTTCAATTGACTCAAGGTAAGCGGACATTGAAAGATATAAATATTCAGCGAAGAACTCTTTATTGATTTGTTCGTTCAGCGCGTCCTGAAGTTTTGTTGTGAGCATTTAGAATCTCCTTTGGTTTTTAATTTGATTTGTAAAAGAAAATACTAATTAAGGAAAATATATAAAATGTAATTCAAGAAAAGATTTTCTTATCAAGATAAAACTCATCTATGCCGTATTCATCTTTTATCTTTCCGATCTCAATAAGTTTTTTTTCCTTATCTCCTGAAGATTTGTTTTTCACGGCAGTGATCATTGTGTTCTTAGCCGTATGTTCGGATGAAATGAATTCAAAAATTTTTGTATCATACCCGTAATATTCCATTACCATAGCCCTTAATCCATCGGTTAATGTAATTGACAGCCGCTCTTCAAGTATGCCATGCCGGTAGATCGGATTCATAAGTTCAGGGATACTGATCTTCTTCCGGAGGTATTTGTGACAGCACGGTGCAAGAATAATTATTTCAGCGTGAGAACGGATTGCTGTAACTATTGCATCATCTGTAGCCGTGTCGCATGCGTGTAATGCACTGACGATGTCCGCATCTTCCTTTGCAAAATTCTCTATTGTCCCTTTTATGAACTTTAGATTTTCAAATCCGCATTCACCTGCGATCCTGTTTGAAAGGTCTACAAGATCTTCACGAAGCTCTATACCTTTCACGTAAACTTTTTTTTTCAAAGTATTCGTAAAGTAATCATACACCGCAAAGGTCATATAGCTTTTGCCCGAACCCATGTCAATTATCATTAATTCACTTTTTTCCCTCAGCTCAGATGCCCTGTACAATGAATCCATTGTCTCAATGAATTTATCCACCTGCCTGAACTTGTCATACTTGTCAGCTTTCACTTTACCTTCTCTGCCGGTAATGCCTAGAAGCTGAAAATATTTCGCGTCTTCATTTGCGAAACGTGACTTCACTTTGTTGTGGGTGACTGCTGGTTTCTCTGTCTGAGTAGGTTTTTTGATGTGTAGTGAAGGAACTCTTTTTTTTGAATAGTCGAGTGTAAAATCATGAGCAGTGGTGAATAGCGTGGCGCTCAGAAAATCCTTACCGGTGATTTCATCGACAAGCTTTATTCCTTTTTCAAAATCATAATTCTTTACAATGTCTTTTGTCTTATACCTTAGCTTTAGAGAAAGCTTTTCTCCTTCCTTCGTTTCTATCCTGCTTACAAAAATATTTTCAAACTCCTTATCATCGCCGCGGTATTTGCCCAGTGTCATTCTGACAAAAGAATCATCCTCGATGCTTTTTTGAAGCTGCTCTGTAAAGTTTTGCTTTTCAATATCCATAGTTTCATTTTTAAATTCTTATTGTCAATCGATCCTGACACAATCAGCAATTTCCTTCGCTCTTCTTCTCAGCTCAATCATATCGGAGTCTTTATCGCCCCACGTTAAAGCAACACCCATTCGTCTGTGAACCTTTGTTACGGGCTTTCCGAATATTTTTACATCTGAATTTTTGAATGTCAGCGCTTTGCTGAGTCCGCTGTATTCCGGAAATGTGCTGCTTTCTTTTTCTGATAAAATAACCGAGCTCGCTCCGGCTCTTTCCAAAGTGATCTCATTAATTGGCAATCCTAATATAGCCCTGAGATGAAGTTCAAATTCATTAAAATTCTGTGTGCCTGCAAGCGTAACCATTCCTGTATCATGAGGTCTCGGTGAGAGTTCGGAAAAATAAACTTCATCCTTGCCAAGAAAAAATTCAACTCCCCACAGCCCTGCTCCTGTCAATTTATCCGTGATCTGTTTTGCAATTTTACTCATCATTGATAATTGATAACTATTGACTGAACCCGGCTGCCAGCTCTCCTGATAATCGCCTCTTTCCTGTCTGTGTCCGATTGGCGGGCAAAACAATGTAACGTCATTTTTCTGAGTTACGGTAAGCAGCGTTATTTCTGATTCGAATTTTATGAACTCTTCAACAATGACCTCATTATAATCCCCGCGTCCTTTTGTAGTCGCGTTGGTCCATGCAGTTTCAATTTCATTCCCGGCTCTGACAGATGACTGACCCTTGCCTGATGATGACATCAATGGCTTTACAACACAAGGCAGACCTATTCTTGCAACCGCGTTTTTAAATTCATCGAATGTCTTTGCATATTCATACCTTGCGGTTTTAATTCCTAGTTCTTTTGATGCAAGGTCACGGATCGCCTTGCGGTTCATCGTAAAGTTGGCTGCCTTCGCGCTCGGCACAACATGAATTCCGGTGCTTTCGAATTCAAACAACTTCTCTGTTCTTATTGCCTCAATTTCCGGAACAATAATATCCGGCTTATGCTTTTCAATTATCCTGTCAAGTTGGTTTTCATCAAGCATGTTTATAACTTCCCGCAAATCAGTCACCTGCTGAGCCGGAGCATTCTCATAAGAGTCAACAGCTACAACCTGCATTCCGAGACGCTTTGCGGCAATCGTAAATTCTTTCCCAAGCTCACCCGAGCCCAGAAGTAAAATTTTTCCCGGGATCCCGCTCAATGCTTTCTTCCGTTCGCCAGTTTAACATTCTCTTTAATGATCGCCTTCACACCGTTGCCCTTTATAATGTCCCTGACACTTTCATTGTCAGCAAATACCTGCCACTCGGTTATCAGCTTATCCTTTATCTTCGCTCTCCATGCAGCCGGAATTTCAAACTTATCGTTTTCGGAAGGATCGTCAGAATTAAATGTTCCTTCTGCAAGCCCGAACATTCCAACTGAATCATTTGTAAGTAAGGTATTCATTATTGTAATTTCGTAATCGGGAAACCATTTGAAAAAACCGGTCCACGCATTTGTCATCTCTTCTTTTCCTTGTACAACTATTCCCATCGAATCAATAAAAGTATGATCTTCTGACATCAGCTCCGATAGTCCCTCAACATCGTGCTCATTGATCTTTTCAACAAATGAAATTGCTGTCTTCAAAACGTTATGCTGTTCCTCTTCATCTTTACTCTTATCAACATCGGATTCCTTTCCAAGATAAATTACTTCCATTGGCTCTTCAACAATCTTACTTCGCGACTTTCTGACTTTGTATGCGGTAACACCGGGACGAGATGTTACGACACGTATTGGTTCGCCCTCCACAAAATGTATGGCTGCTCCGTCTTCAGCCCCGTAGCCTGATTGAAGTACACCGCTTAAAATTAATTTATGAAAAGCACTTCTCAGTTCAGCCCTTTCATCATAATGCGGACAAAAGCTTCCATCAAGCAATCCCAGACAGGGAAGCAGTGTCAGCTTACCCGGTGACGGATTTGTGATGCCGTCTTCAAACCAGCAGATTGCGCCCGCGCTCATTCCCGAGAGAACAATTCCGTTGTCATACGCCTTTCTCATGATCTTATCCACACCGGATTTCTTCCAGTTATCAATGATGAGCTTTGTATTGCCTCCTCCAACATGAATGATATCCTTATCCATAATGAATGCTTCAATGTTTTTCGGAGGATCAAGCAGTGAAAGATGTGACGGCTCGCATTGTTGATCTTTAAAAAATTTATAAAACATATCGCGGTATTCCATGCCGTCATTACTCGCCGTCCCTAAGAAACAGATCTTTGGTCTTTCTTTTGGAATGAGATTCAACAGGTATTTATCAAGCATCCCGTTTTCGGACTCCATTGAAAACATTCCTCCGCCAAGCGCTAAGATCTGTTTCGGTCTTTTTAAAATTTTGTCGGTCAAGTTATTTTGTAAAAATTATTCTTCAAAAAATTTGATTTTTCCTGTTTCAGTATTATACATTCCGCCGGTAACTTTAATGCTGCCGTTTTCAATAAGTTTACGAATTACGGTACTTTGTCTGATCGTGTTTAGTCCCTCGTTCACATTTGTCATTGCAACATCAGTTATGAATTCCGCATTGGATGAATCTCTTTCCCCCTCAGTCTTTGTATTCGATCCATCCCAGCACATCGTCATCGATTAAGTTCGCGGCAACCCTTATGGAAAAAATGTCGCCTAATCCCTGATCCATTATTAATTCGGGAGATGTCCTGGAATCCATGCAGGCAACTACAACTGCAAAAGGTCCGGGATATTTTGAAGAATCACTAAGCTCGCTCGTAATATTTCTCTTGGGAATACTGCCTGTGCTGAAGCGCTGATTTCCTTCTTTAAATAGTTGGAAAGCTGTCTCAGGAGTAATGGATAAAAGAGTTTCTTTGGATGTCAAATTATTTTAGTAAAGAAAATTTCAATAATGTTTTCTTTTGTGTATGTTGTATTCAATAAGGTTGTTGTCGCAAAATTATCATTTATATAATTTATTACAATAACTAATTTAATATTATGTCAATACAGCTCTGGTCAATAATAATAATTTCTGCCGCCGCGGTGACAATGGTTATCCTCGAAAAGCTTTTTCCATACACAAAAGGACAAAAGATCTTTCGTGAAGGTTTTTTTAATGACATCATTCTATACTCGGTTGTTCAGAGCTATCTGCTCGGTCTGATAATTTTCGGGTTTCTTAACTGGATAAAATCAAATACAGATCTTTATGAATACAGCATTATCGGCAACTGGCCCTTATGGCTTCAGGTAATGTTCTTTGTTGTCACTCATGATTTTTACATTTACTGGTTTCACCGGTTTCAGCATAAGAATAAGATCCTCTGGCGTACACACGAGGCGCATCACTCGCCGAAAACAGTTGACTGGCTCTCAGGTGCAAGGTCCCACTCATTTGAAATATTAATTAATCAGACCGTTGAGTTTGCGCCAATAATCCTGCTTGGTGCTGCTCCTGAAGTCGCGATCTACAAAGGAATGATAAGCGCGGTATGGGGAATGTTCATACATTCGAACATAGATATTCGTCTTGGAAAGCTTCAGTATTTTTTCAATGGTCCGGAAATGCACAGGTGGCATCACTCGGATGACGGTGGAAAGGAATATGAAAACAATTTCGGAACAAAGCTCGCTGTATGGGACTGGATCTTCGGGACTGCTTTTTTTCCTGATCCACATTTTAAAAAGCCCCGGCAATTCGGGCTCAGCGATACACCTGATTATCCCCTTTCAAAAGAAGGTATAACGCCTGAAAAAAAGATCGGGTCATTCATTGAAATTATTTACTCGGACATCATCAGCTACATCCGTCAGCATATCTTTGCATTCCGGAAATTCAAATAAACATTTCAATTGCATTAATCACTAACAATCCTGTCCGTCTCAAAACAGATCTCTTTTATTTTTTTATTTACGGGAAGCTCTTTCATCTGCTCGAGAGATACAGGGATACGAAGCGACCAGTTGATGTCGTTAACGATACCGGGAAAATTTATCCGGTATCCGGGTGAACTGAAGTTTTCTAAAAAATATTTATCAAGATAAAGATATTCATTGATCAACTGAATGCTGAAAATCGAAGCGGAGGAATTGATCCTTGTCAGGGAAGCTTCTGTCAGTTCCTCTGTAGTAGTGGTCTCTTTATGATTGATAAGTCCTGAATATCTGCTGAATTTACTTTTCTCTCCAAAGCTTGTTAAATACACTTCTACAATTTCCTTAGAGTCATCATAATTCAATTTCAAATTATCCAGCAGTACATAAATATTACTAATGCTGTCTTTCCAGTAAAGTCTGGAGCTTCCTATGGTTACAGGAGATTTTTTTTGAAATAATTTTTCAGCAAGAATGGAGTAATCATCTCCCTTAATATTCTTCTTCTCACAAAGCTGTCTGAAAGTGTATTCATCGATCGTACCTGCTTCATAATTCCACCACGCAGGCAGTGAACTTGAATCATGCGTTGATACCGTCGCGACCGAGTTCATACGGTAATCTTCTGCGGGAATAAAATCATACTGACCCTGCCAATTTTTTTCCCATCTCTGAACATTGACTCCGGGGATGCCGAATTCCTTCAGAACCTTATCGGAACAATCGGGAACGGTTCCAAGATCTTCAGCACAGGGCAGCATTGTCGTGCATTCATTCATCACTGTTAAGATCCGTTTTCCGTGATCTTCCCAGACATGCTCGTTATCAGGATCAAACTTTCCCAAAAGTCCGTCAGACTCTTTATCAGAATTCAGCCCGATCGTCCAGACTCTGAAAAGTCCAACGAAATGGTCGATACGGAACATATCATAAAAATTCTCTGCATATTTCAAACGCTCTTTTATATAACCGAAATTATCAGCGGCAATGTTTTCCCAGTCGTAAGGCGGCATTCCCCAGCGCTGACCTTTCGCGAAATACATATCCGGCGGCGCGCCTGAAGACAGATCCAGCTTGAAATAATTTTTATATGCCCAGACATCCGCGCTATTCTTGGAAACAAGAAAGGGCAGGTCGCCGGTAATGAAAACTTTTTTTCTCTTCGCGTATTTTTTTATTGTTGTAAGCTGCTCAAAGCATTGCCACTGAAGCCAGTAATAAAAATTTATATCGTCTTTGTAATTCTGCAGAATCTTTTCAATGGTCAGTGAAGAAAAATATTTATACCTGATATCCCATTCCTGCCAATTCCTTCCATCATTAAGACCGGTCAGTATTTTAAAGACAGAATAATATTTAAGCCAGTGCTTATTTTTTTCTATGAACTCATGAAATTTTTTATTCTCGCCTGTATTAACTGTTGAAAAGATCTTCCTTAATAAAACGCTCTTCTCTTTTTTGATATCATAGTTCACCTTCAGATTGTTTTTTGGAAATCTCTTTTTCAGCTCACGAAGCTCTTTACGGAATGGTTTAATGTCCACACCTCTTAATCTCTTTATCGAAAGATAAGAAGGCTCGATCGCGAATGTGCTTATGGCATTGTAAGGAGCGAAGTCATATCCGACTTCATTCAGAGGCAGCAGCTGTATGATCGACAAACCGGTCTGTTCACACCAGTCGATCAAACCACGAAGGTCAGGTATCTCTCCGATACCTACGCTGTTCTTTGAGTAGATCGAGAACAGTGGAAGTGCTACGCCGGCTCGCCTGCTTATGCCGATGCGTTTCCATTTCTCTGATGATGCTGATGATAAAAGTGAAGTGTAATCCAATAAGAAAAATTGAGAAAAAGTTAAACGCGTTTGATCTTTTTTAAATAAAGGTCTTTGCCGTCTTTGAATTTTTTAACGTTGCTCTTAGCAGCCGAGAGCCTGTGAAGGAATTCTGGCTCGAGATCTATCCCTGATACAACTTTTGCAATTTCAATCGCCCGTGCAGCGTATTGAATTATCTGAAGGGTTTCTATTCCGGAAATATCCGAAAAAAACCAGCCGCAACTTGTGAACATAAGCATTGAAAACCTTTGCATCTCAAGAAGATTCAGACAAGTGTTGGTCTCATTCCCGTCAAGAAATCTTTTTAAATTAAAAAAAAAGAACTCCTCGATCCGGTCTTTAGCAGGATCTAAAATTATCCTGATGTAATCATTTCTTGCAGCCCACGGATCTTTAAAAAGATCACTGACGGAATTTTCATAGATCGATGCCAGCTCATCACGAAGCCAGTCAAGACTATCGCGCAGCGGTTGCCTCCATTTCTGACTGGGAAACTCATCACTTTGAGAGCACCCGCAGTTTTCTTTCCAGCGTCCCACTCCGTGAGGACAACTCCATGAAGTGCCTTCATTATCCTTTCCGGCTTTGATCATTACTTCGTGTTCCGGTGGATGCTTTTCAAGATATTCACCAAAGTTAACCAGACTATACTCTGAATCCGGAAGCAGTTCGGAAAAAAGATAAGACATCGTTCGTTCGGTATAATGCTTATGATGCCCGAATGTCTCTCCGTCCACAGCAACGCTTAGGAGCTGATCCTTAAAATGAATTCCCGAATGATTCAGTCTGTTCATCAGGCGGTGTGAGTCATAGATATGATCATCGAATGCAATGTTCTTTGACAGCGGTCCGTCATAAAAAAATATATCAACAAAGTCTGTCTTTGAATTCTTTGCATAACATCTGTACGGACTTTTTCCTGTTGCAATGCTTCCGTTGGAAACATCCTTCCATTTTCCTTTGTGAATTTTCCTGATCTTGTCAGCCTGTGAAGGATCAAGTATGATGTATTTAATTTTTTCCGCCGCGAGTATGTCAATCGTCTCCTGATTGCAAGCGGTTTCCGGGAGCCACATCCCTTCTGGTTCGCGGTGGAAGTGAATCCTGAAGTCTTCCACTGCCCATTTGATCTGCGTTATCTTATCACGGGTATTTGCAAGTGGCATTATGATGTGATTGTAGATCATTGCGATGGCATTCCCATGACCGCTGTGTATTTCCATGCTTCGTCTGTCCGCTTCAACGATCTTTTCATACGTCTTGGAATGTTTTTTTTGAATCCATTGCAGGAGAGCCGGTCCAAAATCAAAATTAAAATATTCATAATTATTGACACGTCGAGTGACCTTATCGTGTTCATCGGTAATGACAGCTTCTGAATTTGGCTTGTATGATTCCTGAAGTATCCTCTCGTTCCAGTCGTGGAAAGGCGACGCTGAAGGCTGCGTCTCTATCTCGCCTGTCCAGGCATTTTCACGCGGTGGCTGATAGAAATGTCCGTGGAGGCAAAGGGAAATGTTTTTATTCAACTAAAGATTATTTTTTTGCAAACTAAAAATAGAATTATAAAGATGTTAGTCATAAGGTGTGTGATATTGAACATTGAAATTTGCCCTAAGCATTGCCGTCCAAAAT
>JAWXBH010000097.1:0-6050 GCA_034439935.1 bacterium | reverse complement strand
ACTCCAAAAGATAATATTGTATTCGGAACTGATGCAGCACTGAAACTTTTCCAGGATCAGTTTTCTATAAAAGCAGAAGTGAACGGTTCGATGCTTACACGTGACAAAACCTCTCCTGATCTGGTTTCAGATGACTTTCCGAAATTTCTGGAAAGTTTTCTCGATCCGAAGATCAGCAGTCAGTTTGATTATATGTATGAAGTGAGTTCTGATTTTAAATCAAAAGATATCGGAACCAATGTAGAGGTTTCATTCAAATCTGTCGGTCCGGGTTATGTATCCCTCGGCGCTCCAAATGTAAGACAGGATATACAGTCCATCAAATTCAAGATCTCTCAGCCATTTGCGGATAAAAAAATTATGGCAACGGTTTTTTATAAAATGGATAAGAACAATGTCGCACAACTGAATCCCACGACTTCAATCGCTACCGGACTGGGATTTAATCTTAAGATAAATTTTCTATCGTCCTAATACTGTTTCAAATGACGCTTCGGTCAACAGTCAGTCCTTCCGGAATACTTCAAATGTTTTTTCACTAACAACAGGTATAAATCAGAATACGAAAATTTATTCCAACTCAATGAATCTTGTATTCTCAAGTATTTCCAGCAAATCAAATTCCGGCTTTAACGATTACAGCATACACAGTTTTAACGGTTCGAATAACATAACATTTCTAAAAATCCCTTTAACAATTTCAGGAAGCGCCGGCTATACAAGGAGTAACGCTGCTGATTCACATAATTCATTTTTATTTGATCTGTCAGCCGGGTATGAATTTATTAAAAACTGGAACAACACTTTAGGAGCGACTTACTATCATGAAAAAAAGACAAACACAAAATCATCTGTATACTTTAATTCAACATACTCTTTAAGCCGTTATCTCAACATAAATCTGAATGTAATGAAAGATTTTTACAATGAGCTGACCTTTCAATATGGGAATTTTGATAATCTCATTATCAGGGTGGGAGTGAGTTCTGATTTTTAAAACCCCATCTTCATACTTGTAAAAAATCGTCTCATCTATTATCATCACTTATGCAATAACATCTAAAACAAATTATTTTTTTACAAGAACTTTTGGTTTTGTTGAATAGAATGTATTTTGACACCGAACCGGTTTCATTAAAAAGATCAGTTAACTGGTTGTAAGGGTATAATTCCGATATCAATGGGATCAAAAGAAATTGGAGATGAAAAAAAAATTATTCTTAACCGAAGTATCAGAGTTAAATAAGAATTGTTTTGAATTCAATCACTGTAAACTTATTGCTAAAAAGTATAATTATCATTAACTTTATCAATAAGAATTTTAAAAACTAAATAATTCAAACAATGCAAAAAATCCTTGTCACCACTGATTTCTCCGCAAACTCCAAAGCTGGTTTGCGTTTCGCTATTCAATTAGCCTCACAACATAAATATGAATTGACATTTTTTCATTCCTACTATTTAGTGAAACCAACAGCATGGAGTGATGCAACTTTTCAATCACATAAAAAGGTAGAAACAAAAAAAATACAAGACCAACTCAATAATTTTGTTGATGCTGTTTACAAAAGTATGAACATCATCCCAAGAAACAGTAAGTGCATAATAATAAATTCTGTATTTGTAGATGCAAACATCAGAGAATATGCAGCACAAAATAAATTCAACTACATCTGCATCAGCACCAGGGGTGCAGGAAAACTCAAAAAAATGTTTGGCACAAACACATCCAACCTCATCAACCAATCCGATGTTCCCGTAATTGCCGTTCCAAGTTCCTATCGTTCCAAAAAAATTACAAACATCCTCTATGCTTCCGACCTTACGCGGCTTGAAAAAGAGTTAAAGCAAGTAGTTGATTTTGCGAAACCAATAAAAGCAAGAGTAGAATTGCTACATTTTATGTCACCGTTAGAAATAATTACCGATTCCAAAATTATTGAAACAGCAGTAAAAAAGTTTTCTAAGTATGATATTAAACTTCACCTTGAAAACCCAAACCATATTGAAACCCTCATCACCAATATTGAATCAGCAATCAAAAAATCAAAACCATCCATGGTGATAATGTTCACACAACAAAACAGAACATTTTTTGAAAAACTATTTCAATCAAGCAAATCAGCAGAGTATTCTTTCAATGCCAAAGTTCCCGTTCTCGTTTTTAACAAAATATGACAAACTTTCGGAACACCTGCAACGTCGGAAATTAAATATTTATAAATTGAAAAAAGTATTTTCACAGAAATAAATACATGACTAAAAAAACCGGGCATGGCTTGGTGTAAAAGACCAGACTTCATAAGCGGCACAGCGTTATGACACAAACAGGAGAACCAACAATTCTAATTGAATATAGAAGTTAATCAGACAGGAATTAAAAAGTGAAGACCAGAAATCACTCAAAAATAACGGGGCAGAACCTGAAAAGCCAAATGAAGTAAGGAAATTTAAAAAAAACTAAAATGATAAATTTATCTGTGATTGCTCAACTCATTGTTGCTGTCTCTGTTGTTTTTGTTTGGATATTTCGGTTCGATAATATCGTGAAAGAATTTAAACAATATGGTCTGAGTGATCTGACGCGCACGATTGTTGGGTCAACTAAAATAGCATTGTCAACATTGCTTGTAGCAGGTATTTGGTATCCTTCGCTTATTTTAATTCCTGCACTTTTGATGGCATTCCTGATGTTAAGTGCACAGTATTTTCACTTCAAAGTGAATAACCCCTGGCAGAAGCGTATGCCCTCATTGTTTCTTTTGCTACTTTGTCTTTTTATTGCTGCCGTATCTCTTAATTTAATTACTTAATGCGTTTACTGGAAGTTTTAGTTCTTATTTCGAGTATATCTTTTTTAGCTTACGGTATAGCTTATTTTACATCTCCAAAAATGAAAAGTGAATTTATACGCTTTGGACTGAGTAGATTAGGAATGCTTACTATACTTTTAGAGATTTTGGGAGCTTTAGGTCTAATGGTCGGTTTAATGTTTAACTATATTTTACTGATATCCTCAGGAGGTCTGGCTTTATTGATGTTTTTAGGCGTAGTAGTCAGGCTAAGAGTTAAAGACGGTTTGTGGGCTTTGTTACCTGCATTATTTTTTCTTGGTTTAAATTCATATATCTTTTTTTTATCAATGAAAATCTTCCCGGATTAAAGATTCTAATTTGCTCCTGTACCTGGCTTGCTTCAAAGAAATTTAATCAGGATTTTATTTCCGGGTTAATGGAAGTTTAGTTTTTCATCCCGATAGCTATCGGGACAAGTTTTGTGGTAAAAGTCCCGCCCTTAATGCACCGGTTAGCATTGAAATCTTACATAGAAACATTAAGCCTTAAGAACTATTCGCTTAATACAATAAAGAATTATAAAAATCATTTTACGGCTTTTTTAAATTTTTATTCCGGAGACAGACCATCTGAAATAAGCAAGGAAAATGTAATTAAATATCTTCTTTATGTAAGAAACAAAAAGAACTGGAGTGCTTCCGAACAAAACGGGACAATCAATGCAATAAAATTTTTTTATGAGAAGGTTCTGAATCGTCCGAAGGAAGTTTATGATATTCCCCGTGCAAAGAAGCCGTTTCAGTTACCGGAAGTATATTCAGAAGAAGAGATTATGAAAATAATAAATGCAGCGAAAAATCTAAAACACAGATGCATAATATGTGCGGCTTATGCCGGAGGCATGGGGGTTGGAGAGATGGTTGTTTTAAAAATCAATGATTAAGAAAATACAATCACAGCTTGATAAGTCATTATAAATATACGCAAGTCAGACAAGCGGGTATCCGCAGTGAGAGTGTCGGGTATACATATAAATTTAAGGGTTCATTGCGTATGTTTAAACGTTGTGCGTCAGCTTAGAAACCGAAACCGAGACAAAAAAGTAAAACAAAATGGGTTCAAAAAACATACACTTAGAGCCTTTCGACAAAGGGACAATAACCAAGCTTGAAATCTTTGAAGATTATGCTCAGGCTTGGATACCAACTTTTGTTATGCAACCACACGTGACGGAAATTCACATGTTTGACTTTTTCTCAGGGCCAGGTTATGATTCTGAAAATGTTCCAGGAAGTCCGATAAGAATATTGGATAAGATAAATGAACACTATTGCAACATAATGTCAAAAAAGACCAAAATTGTTTTGCATTTAAATGAATTTGAACCAACAAAAAAAAAACAAGACAAATTTGAACTACTAAAAGAGAATTGCGATATATACATAAAACAAAATCCAAAGTTCAAATACTTTTTAACCATTAATTTTTACAATGAGAATGCAGAAGATTTATTCTTTAGACTAACTCCCATAATTAGCAAATACCCTTCGCTTGTTTATTTAGACCAAAACGGAGTTAAATTCATTTCACAAGAGTATATCAATCTACTTGAAAAACTTAAAACTACGGACTTCCTTTATTTCGTTTCTTCTTCTTTTTTTAAGCGTTACGGCAAAACAGAAGAATTTAGAAAAGCACTTGAAATTGATATTTCGGAGTTGGAAGCAGAAGAATATAGGAATATGCACAGATTGGTCTTGAATAAAATGAAGTCAAGGCTTCCTGAAACAACTGAATTAAAATTATTTCCCTTCTCGATTAAAAAAAATACTAACATTTATGGAATTGTATTTGGTGCAAAGAGCTATGCAGCTGTTCATAAATTTCTAACAATAGCTTGGAAAAGAAATGAATTAAATGGAGAAGCGGACTTTGATATAGATGATGACAACAAGAAAAATCAGTTGACCCTATTTGAAGGTAAACCAATGACAAAAATTGAAAAATTTCAATCAGATCTTGAAAGTAAATTATTAGAGAAAAGTTCTGTTACAAATAAAGCTGTTTTGATTTATACCTATCAATGTGGTCATATTTCAAAACACGCAGAAGTTGTGTTAAAAAGGCTCAAAAAAGAAGGGAAACTAAATTATGAGACACAAACACCATATTTGACTTATGAAAACGTTTTCCGTAATGACAAAATAATCACTTACCAAATAATGAAATAGAAAATGGCACAATCAAGCATTGAATGGACAGAAATGACGTGGAATCCAACAACGGGTTGCGACAAGATTTCAACAGGATGTAAGTTCTGCTATGCAGAAGTTATGTCAAAGCGTTTACAGGCAATGGGTGTTGAGAAATATAAAAACAATTTTGACATAACCATTCACGAGGTCGAATTAGAAACACCTTACACTTGGAAAAAGCCTAAGGTCGTTTTTGTTAACTCTATGAGTGACCTGTTTCACAAAGATGTTCCGATTGAATTTATTAAAAAGGTTTTTAAAGTAATGAAAGACAATCCGCAACACGTTTTTCAAGTGTTGACAAAGAGAGCGGATGTTTTAAGATATTATGACAGTGAAGGTTGGTTAGATTGGACACATAATATATGGATGGGTGTTTCTGTAGAGAATAGTAAAGTTACAAAACGAATTGACCTATTACGTGAGACAGGAGCAAGAGTTAAATTCCTTTCTTGTGAGCCATTGATTGGAGCAATTCCAAATATGAATTTGACAGGAATAGATTGGGTAATTGTTGGCGGGGAAAGTGGAAGGAAGCCACGACCAATGAAAGAAGAATGGGTAACCGGCATAAAAAGTCAATGTTTAGAAGCTGATGTAGCATTTTTCTTCAAACAATGGGGCGGAACAAACAAAAAGAAAACAGGACGACTTTTGGAAGGTAAAACTTGGGACGAAATGCCTGAAATTGAACTTCATAAGAATGTGTAGACAAGAAAGCCGAACGCACAACAGCACCTACAAGAAATTGGCGATTCAGTGGTTAAATGAAGTCCCGATAGCTATCGGGATACTTCGTATCAAGTTTTGTGGTGGCAGACCCGCCTTCACTTCGTTGCGGACGGGCAGGCAGTTTTGTGTTTCGAAATCGCCAACTTCTTGTAGCTGCAAAACGTTATCAGCAATTTCTATTAAAGTGCGTTTTAAGCTTTAGGAAATGGAAACTGAATAGAAATGCGGGTGCTTTTTAAAATAATGTGATCACTTTCTGAAACCGGGT
>JAWXBH010000096.1:0-5486 GCA_034439935.1 bacterium | reverse complement strand
TGGATATTCGTTTATGAAGACGGAAAGTTAATAAATCAATATCCGGAATGATCCCGTAAAAGTTTCCGAAGAGCAACAATTAAAGACGAAGAACAAATAATACCTTAGCAGCCTGAATCAATATGGACAGGCTGCTTTGGTTTATTTTTAAAATTATATTTTGAACAATGTATAACTGATCTTTAGTCCTTATGTATGTCCACTGGGTTTATTATTCTCAAACTTTTTGGGCTGTAGCTTAACATGACATCCGTTGACTTTAAAAATTAGTATGAGTAAGATTCTTCCAGCAATAATTGATAATTGATCATTGATAATTGAAGAATGACTCCGCCAGATAATCTAATGTAATGCCAAATTCACTTATTTATTTTATCATTTTATAGGTAAGGTAAATGTCTTAAGTTTTGTAAAAACTTACAAAGAAAATGAAAACACTTATCAATATTATAATCGGGATATTTGTAATAGCTTCGATTGCGGAAGGACAGCAGTGGCAGGTGTATAGGACTCAAAATTCTCCAATACCAAGTAATTATGTCGGAACAATTCTAATAGATACAAATAATGTAAAATGGATTGGCACAAGCAATGGTTTAGCAAGATTTTACAATAATCATTGGATGGTCTATGATACCAGTAATTCGGGCTTGCCCGAAAATCCTCTAGCAGCTTTTGCAATAGATAAATTAAATAAGGTTTGGATAGGAACAGCTTCAAAAGGTATTGCAGTTTTTGACGGAGTAAACTGGATTGTTTATAATAGAACCAATTCCCAACTGCCATCCAATAATATTCAGGATATTAAAATAGATTACAATAATGTAAAATGGATAGGAACTTCAGGAGGATTGGTAAAAATCAGAGATACTGTCTGGACGATTTACAATACTAATAATTCGGCAATACCATCTAATGAAGTTGAAAGAGTAGAATTACAAAACAATACTAAGTGGATAGGAACATTCCAAAACGGAATGGCTTGTTTTAATGACACAATATGGACGGTGTATACTAGTTCAAACTCTGGACTACCTACAAATTTTATCAGAGATATTAGTATTGATTCTGCTGGAAATTTATGGATTGCTACTCAATTTGGAGGGATAGCAAAATTTAACAGGCAGTTAAACGTATGGACTCCATTCAATGTGAATAATTCGGGATTAATGGATAATAATGTACAGCATATTGGAATAGATTTGTTTGGAGTTAAATATATCTCTACTTTTGGTGCCGGGGTAAATATTTTAGATTCAACTTGGAATTATTTTAATATCCAAAATTCACCGATTCCAAGTAATAGTCCAATTTCTATTACTATTGATAAATACAATAATAAATGGATTGGTACTGCCGGCGGACTTGCTATTTACAATGAGAAAGGAATAGTATCTATTCAACATTCTGAGCAAGTTGTTTCAGGGAATTATCGTTTGTTTCAGAACTATCCAAATCCATTCAATCCTACAACTAAAATCAGATTTAACCTTTCTACGAACGCAGTAACACAATTACAAATATTCAATAACACAGGAAACCTCATTACAACACTATTAAATAAGATTGTAACTTCAGGTTCTTATGAAGTTGAATTTGACGGTAGTGATTTGCCAAGTGGAATCTATTTCTGCAGAATGGAAACCGAAGTGTTTAAAAAAACAATTTCAATGTTACTAATAAAATAATAATTTTAAAAAATAAATAATTCAAAATAAAAATGAAGATAAAATTTTATTCAATTTTAATTATTTTAATTTTTTTTGTAAGTAATATTAATTCCCAAACAAGTGTGGCATTTTGTGGGGATTTTAGGTTTGAAGTTGAAGCGACATCCTTCTTTCAGATTCAAGGAACATTTGAAGTTGCTTCCCTTCCTTTTGAAGGGAGACTGGATTCCTCATATAGTTCAAACAGATTTGATACGATTCAAAATGGTATCGTTACTAGATTGTATCTTCCTAATGGAACCGGACTTAATTTTTATAATTACTTTCACTCGTTCAGTGCATTTTCTACTCAACAATTTCCTCTTGATATTGCAGGTGCATTGGAATTCCCAGATACCTGTAATGGGCATTGGGGAATAGCAAAGTTTAAAATTACATTATTGGCAAATTCTGAAAAGTATACTTTTTATTTTAATAATCTTGATAGTAAATATGGAAAATCAAATTGGCAAGGTCGCAATAGATATAGCAATGATTGGACAATAAGATATGATGAATCTCTTACTCCAAATTCAAGAGTAACTATCCGTGGTGTTGGTAGGTTAGTTAACGACTCACTTTACGAAACAATATCTACATCTGATACTTTGTTAGGTGGATTACCGAGCAAAGAATTTAAAGTTTGGGAAAGGTTATACAATCGACAAACTCCTTGGGAAAGAAGATTTTATTGCAGAACAACGCCATTCGGTATTAGTCCTATTGCAATAAGAGATCATGGACTTAGAGATTTAACTTTAGGAACAACTGTGATTCTAGATACTGTATATAGAAATTTAGGAATTGAAGATAGACGTGGCTACAATACAATTGATTCTAATGGAGGAGGTTCTCAATTCTATTATTATTATTCTTTTCCTCCAATTGATCCTAGTGTAAATAATGACAAAGGAAATACTTTCTGTACATCAGCTTGGAAATACAATGATCCAACGTATGGGTTTATATATGGTATGAAGATTACTGCAGGTACTGGAGATACTTTAAAACTTGCTAAGAATAAAAAATTGTGGGTTACAGGGCGAAATGAGTCACAAACATTTTATGGAGACACGCTGTTGTTTAAAAACGGGTCTACACTAATATTGGATAATAACGCCGAAATTTTCCAATATTTTGGAGGTAAAGTGATTTACGAAAATGGAGTAAACATAAAATGGAATAACCTAAGCTGTAACAGGGCTTTTGAAAATTCAGAATTAAATTTTGCAGGTGGTTCACACACCGTCTCAAACGGCGGCTTTATCGTCATTGACGGAAACGCCGACCTCAAACTAGGCAATAATACAATTCTTACTTTCGATGGTCCCGGTACTTTTCTTAAGCTTAAACCAAACTCTGATGTAATCCTCGGCTCCAATGCAAAAATTGTATTCAAAAACGGAGCACGTATCATTGCCGACAGTGCAGACTTTGTTTCTTACAACGGCACTGCAACATGGAGGGGAATTGTTCTGGAAAATTCAGGTGAAGATTCAATCACTTACTGCAATTTTGAAAATACCGATACGTGCATCTATGTCAACAATGCAAACAAGTGTGATGCAATGATAAAGAAAGTAATTACGGGAAATACTTTTGATGAAGGGATTGTGCTTCTTAAAAATGTTTTTCAGTGTAACATAAGTCAGAATGCTTTTACTTCAACAAGCAGTGAATTTGGGCTGCTCATCGTCAGCAATAATGTACATCCAAACGATCTGACTACCTGCACTGAGACAGAAAACCCTCCGCCAAGTGTTTTCGGTATAAACATAGTTAATAATTCTTTTGACGGAGGTGCAGCTAATCTCTATCTTAACTGTCTTGCATCAAGCCTGACTCAATTTTATGTATCCGGAAATTCCTTTAACGGAACAAACTCGTCACCTCAAATGGGAATTGTCACAAATAAAGTTACCGGAGATATCAAAAACAATAATTTCTATTCAGATGATTATGAGTATGCGATACGTTTTTACCAGTCGGATCTTAATTTTATGGGAAATGAAGTAAATTCGGAAAGCGGTGTGCTTGAGATTTTAACTTCATCGATTGCGAATTTAGCTCCGGTCAATAACAGTGGCAATCTATATTGGTACGGCGGTATAAATACTTTGAATGCAGGATATACGGGTATAACTTTCGATGCAGGAAGTGAGCTGTATTAGATTATGGAAATAACTGTATTTCTGTTCCTGAAGGCGAAGCTCACGTATTCGGAACGGTAACCGGAAGCTGCACAACGGGAAGATCTTTTGCTGCGAGAAAGAATAACTGGACACCTCATCCTCCGGTATCAGATATAAATTGTTCATCAAACAATGTCCCGCTTCTTTATACACCTAATAACAGTACATTCGATGTTGATGAACAAGAAGCCATTGATTATGAAATCATTGACAGAGGTGATGGCTATGTTGATTCATTTATCATTACTTCAAGCGGCGGCTCCGGAGGGTTCTCTAATTCAAACAACTTCAATTATAAGGACATTCAAACTAATGATGAAGGTCTTTATGCCCAGGCATTAATAAAAAGAAATGATAAAGACTACAATGAAGCAGTTTCGTTACTAAAAGACCTGCTTGATGATTATGATACGAGCAGATATGTAAATTCAGCCGTGAGTGAATTATTTCTGAATTATACTTTGAAAGATTCAGGCGTATCACAAACAAATACAACTTCAATGTTCAATGAACTTGAAGATTATCTTGAAGCTAAGATGGAGCAGTATCAATCCAACAGCTCATTCATTGAGAAAGCTTATTCAATATATCTGATGTGTCTGACGAAAACTCTTGATTATAATGAAGCTGTTTCAGGCTATGAAAATATTATTGCAAGCCATCCCGATACAACAAGACGGCTGCTTGCAAGTTGGGACAGATCAGCAGTTACATTGCTTCAGCAGGGTTCGGGTGGAGCAGATAAGATGTTTGGATTATCTCAGGAACAAAAATTAAAAAAACTTTTCAGAGATAAGCCCGTGCATAAGCTTGCAAATAAAGTATTTAAAAGAATGATGACAAAAGCTTTAGATGTTAATGTAAATAATAAAAATTTCAGTAAGAATATCGATAGAAAAGTTATGAAAGGAATTGAAAGCAGAATTACAAGATTTAATCCGGAAACGAGAGAAGAATTAGATTCCAAAATCAGTAAAGATTTTGAAATGCTCCTTGCACTTGATGTCCGTAAAAATTCAAAAGATCACAGTTCTATTCCAACACAATACAAGCTTGATCAGAACTATCCTAATCCGTTCAACCCAATCACAATTATCAATTACGAATTAGGAATTACGAATTTTGTTTCATTGAAAGTTTATGATTTACTTGGAAAAGAAGTATTGACTTTAGTTAGCGAAAATAAGCAGCCCGGAAAATACTCTGTTACCTTCGACGGAAGTAACTTCGCCAGCGGGATTTATTTTTATAAGCTGGAAGCCGGTGACTTTGTACAGACCAGGCGGATGATGTTGTTGAAGTAAGTTGAGAAAGCGTATCTATTAAGCGGTCAATACAAATGAGTTGAGAGTTGATAAATGAGAAGCGTCGGGGTTAATATCTCCGGCGCTTTTTTTATTTTATGATTTAGGAAAACTATCCGCTGATTTCTCTTCAACTTTAAAGTAGCTAAAGCTAAATTTTCCTAAATTTTCCTACATACACTTATTCTGTATTTAATCTCCTAGTTCAATTAAGTATATTCATAACTTATGAAAATAAGTTTAAACTGGCTCAGGGATTACATTGTAGATTTAAAGCCCGA
>JAWXBH010000095.1:0-14618 GCA_034439935.1 bacterium | reverse complement strand
TTAGAGTGTTTAGAGTGTTTAGAGTGTTTAGAGTGTTTAGAGTGTTTAGAGTGTTTAGAGTGTTTAGAGTGTTTAGAGTGTTTAGAGTGTTTAGAGTGTAGAGTGTGTAGAGTGTTTAGAGTGTTTAGAGTGTTTAGAGTGTTTAGTATTAAATAAAAAAAACAAATTATAGAATTTTTTACAATTATTGAATAAAGTACTTATAATATCATATTACTTCCCTCCGATGGGAATGGGCGGCGTGCAACGGACTTTAAAGTTTGCAAAGTATCTCAAAGAATTCGGATGGGAGCCGGTAGTGCTAACGGACAGTCCTAAGAAATATTACGCGGTGGATGAAAGTCTGCTTAAGGAAGCGATCGAAAGCGGTATAAGTATTGAGCGAACAGGTGAAGACATAACTGATGTGAGCAAGATCATCATTAAAACCCCCAATGAAAAATTAAGAAAGCTTAAAAGCAGGACAGGACAATTCTTCCTGATGCCCGATAATAAAAAATTCTGGAAAAAGAAAGCATTGAAGAAAGCCGATGAACTCTGGAAAAAATACGACGGCTTCAATGTGATATTCGCCACCGCGCCTCCTTATACTGATTTTCTAATCGGACAGGAAATTAAAAAGAAGTATAAAGTCCCGCTGGTCATAGATTACCGCGATGCGTGGGTAGACAGTCCGGTACTGAACTTTTATCCGACACCGTTCCATAAGATGACTAACATGCGGATGGAGAAGAGTGTACTTAAAGACGCCAATAAGATCATTACCACCAACAGAAGAGTCAAAGAGCTTATCATTTCAAGATACGGTAACATAGATTATAACGAAGTAAAGATAATTCCCCACGGCTTTGATGATGAGGATTTCATCAAGGCGAAGAAGGAGACGCTTCCGTTAACAAATAAAATGAGGATAACATATTCGGGAAGCTTTTATACCAGGAACCCGAAGTTTTATATTGAAGGCATACATAAATTTTTTACAAAGTATCCGGAGTTAAATCATGAAGTTGAATTTTGTTTTACGGGCATAGTTTCAAAGGATAATCTTGCATTAATAAAAAGCTACGATCTTGATGGCTCGATAAATTTACTCGGATATGTCGATCACATTGAATGCGTAAAGTACCTGCTTGCATCGGACGTTCTTTTCTTTATGATAAGCAGAGGCGAGAATGATGACGCCGCAATGCCGGGCAAGATAGGCGAATACATCGGCAGCAGGAAAAACATTATCGCCTGCATACCTGAAGGTGTTACCAAGAAGATGCTTGAAAAATATAACGCAGTGAAGTTTGTAGAAGAGGATTCCGAAGAGCTGATGAACGCGTTTTATGAATATTATAAAATGTATAAGAACAATACACTGCCGCCGGCGAATGAAGAGGTTGTCGAGCTTTATGACAGAAAGAATCTGACGTATGAACTTTCAAAGGAATTTAATTTACTTGTTGATATTGAATAAGAAAATTTCGGCGTGAAGATACTACTGATCGGTTCCGGAGGAAGAGAGAATGCCATTGCAGAAAAGATCTTTGAATCGGAATCATTCAAAAAGCAGAGCAGTAAAATGTACTGCGCCCCCGGAAATCCCGGTATAAATAAGTTTGCCGAACCCGTTGACATTAAGCAGACTGACGTTGACTTGCTTTTAAAGTTTGCAGTAAGTAATGAAATTGATTTTACAATAGTAGGACCGGAAGTTCCCCTTGCTGCCGGTATCGTAAACAAGTTTGAAGATAATGGATTAAATATCTTCGGTCCCCGTAAGGAAGCTGCTGAGATAGAATCAAGCAAGGTCTTCTCAAAGAACCTGATGCAGCAAAATAATATTCCCACTGCAAAATTTAAAATTTTTTCAAAAGAGGATCTCATAGGAGCATTAAGCTTCTTGAAGGGGTGCAGATTTCCGCTTGTAATAAAAGCAGACGGATTGGCTGCAGGTAAAGGCGTGATCATAGCTGCCAATTTTAATGAAGCTGAAAAGACAATAAAGGAATTCTGCGGTGAAGACCTCTTCGGAGATGCAGGGACTAATTTTGTAATAGAGGATTTTCTCAAAGGCGAGGAAGTTTCAGTGTTTGTCATCACAGACGGAAGTGAATATGTTATGCTTCCTTTTTCACAGGATCATAAAAAAATATTTGACGGTGATAAAGGAAAGAATACCGGTGGAATGGGTGCTGTCGCGCCTGTTAAAAAGTTTATGACGAATGAGCTTAACGAAAAGATCCGTAAGCAGGTGATCGAACCGGTTCTAAAGGTGATGAAGGATGAAGGAAGAGAATTCAAAGGATGTCTTTACTGTGGGTTAATGATAGTCGATGAGATGCCTTATGTGATAGAATTCAACTGCAGATTCGGAGATCCCGAAACGCAGGCGGTCCTTCCTTTGATAGAGTCTGACTTTCTTCAGCTTCTGATTGCTTCGTCTGACAATTCAATAAAGAATTATAAGCTGATCTTAAACAATAAATATTCCTGCTGCGTTGTGATGTCCTCAGGTGGCTATCCGGATGAATATGTTGCGGGTAAGTTAATTACCGGACTTGATGAAGCCGCGAAGACAACATTTGTCGCGCATTCCGGTACAAGGTATGATGACAATAATGAAGAGGTTTTGTCGAACGGCGGAAGAGTTCTGTCGGTAGTAGGTGTCTCGGATATATCAGCAGAAGATGCTGTAAGGGTTTCTTATGAGGGCGTTAAAAAGATAAGCTTTGAGGGAATGCATTATAGGAAAGACATTGGGAAGGCAATTGTCAATTATTAATTATCAATTATCAATTATCAATTATTAATGTTCAATTTTCAATTGATACTCAAGCTGTATAAAAAAATAAATTTTTAGTTACTCAATTCAACACATTAGAAAATTAACCAATTAACCAATTAATAAATTGAAAGTTTTAGTTACGGGCGGATCGGGATATATCGGATCACATACAGTTGTAGAGCTTCAGGCGGCAGGTTATGAGGTGATCATTCTGGATAATCTGTCTAATTCAAATTTCGAAGTAGTAAACCGCATTGAGCAGATCTCAGGAAAAAAGCCCGGCTTTGTAAAGCAGGATCTTTGTGATGCGCCTAATCTCGCTAAATTTTTTGACAATAATACTGACATTGAAGCTGTCATACATTTTGCGGCGTTCAAGGCAGTAGGTGAGTCGGTACAGAATCCGCTTTTGTATTATAATAATAATGTTGCGGGGATGATCAATCTGCTTTATGAGCTGACAAAAAGGAAGATCGGTAAGATAGTTTATTCATCTTCATGCACGGTTTACGGTGAAGCTGATAAACTACCTGTCTCCGAAGATTCACCTATTAAAAAAGCGGAGTCTCCTTACGGTTTCACTAAACAGATAGGCGAGCAGATGCTTTTTGATCTTTCAAAAGTAAGTGATCTTCATTCGATCATATTAAGATATTTTAATCCGACGGGGGCGCACGACTCGGCACTAATAGGCGAGCTTCCGATAGGAATTCCAAACAACCTCGTGCCTTACATTACTCAGACTGCTATCGGCATCCGTGAATCTCTCACTGTGAACGGAAATGATTACGATACTCCTGACGGCACTAACATACGCGATTACATACACGTCGTTGATCTCGCAAAGGCACATGTGTACGCTCTGCAGAGACTTATGAATAATGGTGAGAAGAAAGATGATAAAGATAAAATTGAAATTTTCAATCTCGGCACGGGTCGCGGAAATTCGGTGATGGAAGTAATAAAAACCTTTGAAGAAGTTTCCAATGTTAAACTGAATTATAAAATAGGACCCCGCAGAGAAGGTGATGTTGTGAGCATCTACTCTGATACAAAGAAAGCGAATGAAGTTCTGGGCTGGAACGCGGAAAGAGATCTTGGGAATATGATGTTGTCGTCGTGGAAATGGGAACAAAGCCTTAAATCGTAAATTAAGAATTAGGAATTAAGAATTAAGAATTAAGAATTAAGAATTAAGAATTAAGAATTAAACAATAACTTTGTTCAGCGAAGAAGACATAACGAAGATACTGGATTCGGATAAGCGCGCTGTAGCGAAGGCGCTGTCTGTTGTCGAAAATGAATACAGCGGAAATGAAGAGCTGCTGAAATTATTGTATAAGCATACAGGTCGTGCGCACAGGATAGGAATAACAGGTCCTCCGGGTGCGGGCAAATCAACACTTACCAACTGTCTTGTGAAATTAATGTATGCGAAAGGCTTTAAAGTTGGAGTTATCGCTGTTGATCCTACAAGTCCTTTTACAGGAGGAGCGCTGCTTGGTGACAGGATAAGAATGCAGGAAGTCGGATTGCTTGAAAATGTTTTCATAAGGTCAATGGCGACAAGGGGAAGTCTGGGCGGATTGAGTAAAAATATTGTAGAGGCATGTGATGTGCTTGATGCTTCGGGAAAAGATTTTATCATAATAGAAACTGTTGGAGTCGGGCAGTCCGAACTTGATATTGCTCAGACCGCGGATACCACGATTGTCGTTCTTGTTCCTGAATCCGGAGATTCAGTGCAGGCAATGAAAGCCGGACTGATGGAGATCGCGGATATATTTGTGCTTAACAAGTCAGACAGGGAAGGCGCTGACGGAATTGTCGCGACAATAAAAAACATCATTCATCTGAAGCCGCCTACCAAAGACGGCTGGATCATTGACGTTTTAAAAACAGTGGCAAGCAGCAATACAGGTACTGATGCTTTATTTGATGAGATAATGAAACATAAGCAGCATTTGACTGAAGGCGGTCATCTGAATGTAAGGCGTAAGGAACATCTTAATAAGAAAGTCATAGGACTGGTGAATAATAAGCTTGAAGTGAAATTCTGGGATAAGGAAAAGCTGGATGATCTTGCCGGCAAGCTTGAAGAGATGCTGTTAAAAAAGCAGGATCCGTATAGTTATGTGGAGGAATTGCTTAAATAGTTAATAGTTAAAAGTTGAAAGTTAAAAGTTAAAAGTTAAAAGACTTTCAACTAACTGAATTGAATAAATTCATTGCTTTTACAGTGCAAAAAATTTAGTTTGAAAGTTCACAAAAATTAACAAAAATCATAAAATATTTTAAGGAGCAGTAAGAATTAATGTTAAATAATAAAATCCAAAATACGGGTATCATGAACAAGATGCGTGATAAGATGCCTTTGATAATTATTATACTGATCATAGCTTTTCTTGCTACGATCGTCTTTGAATGGGGTATGAACTACATGGGAGTCAGCGGTGGTAATGAAGCATTCGCCAAGATAAATTCCAGGGAGGTTTCATATCAGGAATTTGAACGGATCGTGCAGCAGCAGATAGAATCAACACGTCAGCAAAATCCGAATCAGGAAGTCGATGAAGCCACAATAAACCAGATCCGTGATCAGGTATGGAACAGTCTCGTGAGCCAGACAATTTCACAGCAGGCAATTGAAAAATACGGAATCCAGGTATCAGATAAAGAGATACTTGACTGGATATATACCAGACCGGAAACACTGCCGGATCCGATCAAAAAGAATTTCATGGATTCAACAGGCGTTTTCAATCCAGGATTCTATCAGCAAGCTCTTACGATGAAGACAAAAGAAGCTTCGCAATTCTGGAACCAGGTGGAAAATTATCTCAGGGAAACATTATTATCTGAAAAGCTGCAGTCGATCATTACCGAAGGCGCTATCATTACCGAAGGTGATGTGATGGAGAAGTATAAGAATGATAACATAATGGCTAATTTTAATTATGTTCTTCTTGATCTTAATTCGATCACCGATACCAATCAGTTCGCAGTATCCGATCAGGATCTTAAAAATTTTTATGATAAGAATAAGGAAGAGTTCAAACAATTTGAGAGTGCAAAGCTTAAGTATGTAAACTTTCCCGAGAAGGCGACTGCTGAGGATTCTACGTTAGTAGTGAAAGAGCTTGAAGCATTAAAGAAAGATCTTGTAAAAGCAACAGTGGAAGATTCTTCACTGATAAGGCTTGTGAATGAAAATTCAACTACACCTTGGAATGCCGAATTTCAGAAGACGAACAGTCTTGATCCGAAGATCACAGCGTTTCTTTTTTCGGCAAAGCCGGGAGATATCTCAAATGTTGAAATGACCAATAACGGAGTGCAGGTGGCGAAATTGCTTGATTCAAAGGAAGGCGAGGATCTGTATGTTAATAGCTCTCACATACTGATAAATTTCGGTACAGATACCGCGGCAGCAAAGAAAAAAGCCGAGGATATTTTTAACAGGGTAAAGAACGGTGAAAACATAAATGAATTAGCATCACAGTTGTCGGATGACCCTTCAGCCAAAAGCAACAAAGGTGATCTCGGATGGTTTACAAAAGGAGCAATGGTCAAGGAATTCGAGGAAGCTTCATTCAACGGAAACATCGGCGACGTAGTCGGACCGGTCAAAACAAGCTTCGGTTTTCATATAATTAAAGTAATGGGCAAAGAGAAAAAAGAATTCAAGGTCGCGCTCATATCAAAGACAGTAGGACCAAGCAGCAGAAGCAAACAGCTCATTAAGAAAAAAGCGGAAGACTTCTATGCAAATCTTAAGAACGGACAGAACTTTGACACACTTGCCAAACAGGGAAATCTTCAGGTGCAGACAAGTTCGGACATCGGAAAAGACGGTCAGGTCCCATTAGCCGGAAATAATAAAAAGGTTCTTAATCTGGTATTTGAAAACAAAGTGAACTTCTACACTGAGCCGGTCAAGATTCAGGATGGTTATGCAATCTTTGAAACCGTCGAAAAGAAGCCTGAAGGATATCTTAACTTTGATTCGATCAAAGTTTCAATAGTGAAGCCGAAGGTTGTAAATGAAAAGAAATTTGCAATACTTTCAGGAGTCGCAAATGATGTTGAAGGAAAGATAAAGAACGGAGATCTAAACTCGCTCACGGAAGTTTCGCCGCAATATGTTGTTCAGACTTCAGACAGCTTTACCGTAACAAAGACTGATAAGAACATAGGACCTGATTTTGCATTGAGCACTGCGATAATGAATATGAAGCCGGGTGAAATTTCAAAGCCGATAAAAGGATCAAAGGGTTATTATATAGTGAAGCTTAATTCAATAACTGAATTTAATCAACAGGATTATGTACTGAAAGCTCCCGCCATATATAAGGAGCTCCTTTCAGCAAAGAAGCAGTCAGTCGTTTCAGACTGGCTTGCAAAGATGCAGAGTGAAGCTGAGATCGTAGATAACAGGGATAAGTATTTTTAATCTTAGCTGACTAATGGTCAGGAAAATTTGAATTAAAATTAATTTTAAAAACATTAATTATGTTCCGCTATATGTGAAATCATATAGCGGAATTTTTTTATGAAATTTTTTACTAACATAATATTATTTACGGTTCTGTCAGTCTCATTATTTTATACTGACGCCCGCTCACAGCACAGGCAGGAGCTGACTCTTGGCAATGGCTTCAGCATTATTCCTTCAGTGAACTATGTTTCATCGGCGACGATACAGCTCAGCCCTTTTTCAAAAGACATTATTGAAAGAAGCTCCAGCATTTCTCTTTCAGGCGGTTACGGGTACGGGATCTCGATCAAAAAAAAACTTTTCAGGAATGATCTTTCGTTCGCACTTTCAGCGGAGTATACAAAGATCAATGATGACAATGTTTTTCAGACGCTGTTTTCGGATTCTTCAAGAGCCAGAGTTAAGTTTACCGAAGAGCTTGTAATGATACCGATCGAGCTGTCGGGCTATTTTAATATTCCCGATTTCAGTGAAGATCTGAAAATTTTTCTCGGCGCAGGTGTCGGAGCTTACTTTGGTGACAGAAAAAGAACACTGGGAAACATTCAGAGTAAAACTATTTCAAAACAAGCGGGGTTTAGCTTCGTAGTATTAAGCGGACTTGAGTATTATTTCAGCCGCAAAGTATCCGGTGTTTTTGAGATCAGATTTAGAGAAGGCGAGTATACTGTAAAGAGCGAATTTCCGGTTTCATCAGTTAACATTGGCGGGACATTCTTTCCGCTTGAAAGAAATCTGAATTCAAAAATATATGTAGACGGTTTAAAATTAAGTTTCGGATTATCTTACAACTTTTAAAGCAAAAATTATATGAATATAAAATTCATCTTACCTGTTTTAATAACTTCCTTTTTTGTTTTGCCCTTTAACACTCATACCAGGGATAACAATAAATTCTCAGCATACTCAAAGAATAAATTTTTCGTAAAGACAAAAATTGAGTTAAAGGTATCCGAAGCTACGGGTAAGATCTCCCTTACAACTGACATTAATTCTATTGATGAGAAAATTATAAAGTATGATATAGTAAGCATAGAAAATGTTTTTAAGCTTAATAACGGAGACGCCGGGCTTTATGATAAGTTCGGAATGTCCAGGATATATCTCTTCAGGACTGATGAGAATTCTGAATTCAATATGGACAGGATCGGAGAGGATTTTGGAGAAGATGTAAACATAGAATTTTGTGAGCCGGACTTTATCGGAACATCAGCAGGAGTTAAGGAAACAAATATGAAAGAGTTCTTTACGAACAACATGCCTAACGATGTAATGTTTTCGAAGCAGTGGTATATGCAGAATTCAGGTTCGGTACAGCCCTCATCAAGCGGCGGTCTTGCAAAGATAGGAGCTGACATAAATATTGTAAACGCCTGGGAAATTCAAAAAGGAAGTGAAGAAGTGATCATTGCCATACTTGATTCGGGAATTAAAGATGATCATCCCGATTTGAAAAACAGAATGTGGGTCAATGAAAATGAAATTCCGGGAAACGGCATTGATGATGACAGGAACGGATACATAGATGATTACAAGGGCTGGGATTTTGCTTATGATGATAAAAAACCTGATGACGGATTCGGGCACGGTACTAATATAGCTACTGTCATTGGCGCAAGCACCAATAACATGATCGGCTTCGCCGGGATAGATCAGAACTGCAGGCTGATGAACTGCAAGAACCTCAGCTCTGACAACAGCGGTGAATACGGATGGTGGGCTGAATCAATAAAGTATGCGGTCGATAACGGAGCTGATATCATAAATATGAGTGAAGGCGGAGATGATTATTCGAAGGTTTTAAAAACAGCAATTGATTATGCGCTTGAAAGCGGAGTCTTGATCAATGCCGCAATGATGAATAAAGGTGACAACAGGGATTATTATCCGGCAAGCTTTAAAGGAGTTTTTGCAATAGGAGCTACTGATACTGATGACAGAAGATGCAGAAAGTTTTCATGGGGCGGCGGAAGCTGCTGGGGAAAGCATATCTCAGTTGTCGCTCCCGGAAATAAAATATACGGTCTGGATTATGAGAGTGATGATAATTATGAAGTTTACTGGAGCGGAACGTCTCAGTCGACTGCAATAGTGAGCGCGATCAGTTCGCTGCTGCTTGCGCAAAATAAAACAAGATCTGCGGAAGATCTTAAAAGGATAATAAAGCTGTCATCGAGAGATCTTGTCGGTGAACCGAGAGAAGATAAGGCAGGATGGGATCAGTATTACGGATACGGAAGAGTCGACAGCTATGCGGCATTGTCCTATGAAGATAATTCATCCGATAAGAAGGAAATTGAAACACTGAAAGAGAATGAACAGCCGGAAAATACTGATAAAGAAACAGATGATCCTTACAAGGATAAAGAAAAATTAAATGAAGAGGAAAACTCTGACGGTCAGCCCGCAAAAGCACGGGTCAGGGATTCAGATGACAGATAGACCGATCGTCAGAATCTGTAGAATGAGCAATCATAATTAAAGAATGGACATCTCACTTATCAGGAAAGAGCTTCTTTCAAAAGATTTGCTTAGTGAGATAATATATTTTGAAGAGACTCCCTCCACGAACAATTATGCAAATCAAAACAGTGAAGGCAATGACAAGCTTATACTCACTTCAAACCAGACATCCGGCAGAGGAAGATTTTCCAGGCAATGGATAAGCACTCCCGGCAAAGACCTCACCTTTACAATCATAAAAAATTTAAAGCTTAAAAATGATGAGATCCATCTTGTAAATTTTTACACATCATACATTCTGTATCTCACATTAAAAGAATGCTTAAGTGAAAGCTCCGCGGTCATCGGTCTGAAATGGCCAAACGATATACTGATGAACGCTAAGAAAGTCGCGGGAATATTATCAGAGGTAAAGCATCTGAAAAATGACACAAAGAAATTCATCATCGGTGCGGGAATAAATGTAAACTCAACACAGCTTTCTCCGGAAATAAAATCCAAAGCAACTTCAATTCTGATCGGGACCGGTACTGCAATTAAAATTGAAACCCTTCTTATTCACTTCATAAAATTATTTTATAAAAATCTTTTAATGATCAATAGCGGAAAAGAACTGATGTCGCGCTGGTCATTTGTTTCCGGAATGGAAGGCATAGAAATAAATTTCCTTCGTGACGGGAGTGAAGATCACATTGCTGCAAAGGTCATTGGCATTGAGCCGGACGGCTCATTATCCATTCGGTCGAGCAGCGGAAAAACAGAAAATTATTTTACAGGAGAGATCAGCATAGAGGTCTGACGGATGTGTTGTTAGATTTTTGTTAGAATGTGCATTACATTCCTTATAAAGAAATTTTAAATAATTTACAGTAAGAAAGGGTAAGATAAGACTATTGTATCATAGTGTTGTTTGCTTTATTTTACCTCACACAAAAATTTTAAATCCAACATTTTATTAAACTAACAGAAAGGTAACAAATGAAAAAATTGTTTTCATTCTTCTGTGTATTATCCCTTATTTGCCTTGTTAACAATTCAATGGCTCAGATAAGTGCATACACATTTAGTCAGACAAATCCGGCATATTCTGAAATTACCGGTACACTCTTTGATTCTGCTACATCAGCATCTGGTGTCACATCTTTAGATGATCAGGTTTATCTTGCCAGACCAATCGGATTTTCATTTACATTTAATGGTATTTCATATTCTACATATAATATGAATACAAATGGTCAGGTAACATTCGGAGCGACATCACCCGGAACAACCAACTATTCACCGATCTCATCTACTACAGCTTATGCCGGAGCCATTGCCGGACTTGCAAGAGATTTACAAGGTATCTATGGTTTTACAGCAACAAGAACTTTGAGCAGCACACAGCTTACAGGTGTTACTGAATTTTCAGGGATTGTTGTTGGAAAGCTTATTATAGGAACAGGTATTGCAGCGGGAACAAGAGTGACTGCAATAAATACCGGAGCAGGAACAGTTGATATATCCATAGCTGCTACAGCAGCCGGAACCACTACCTTAAACTGCGCATCAGGTGAGTTAAGATCTGAAACACAAGGTGCTGCGGGAAGCAGAGTTCATATTATTCAATGGAAAAATTTTAAAAGATTCGGATCCGCTACTTTAACTGATGATATGGATTTCCAGATCAGGTTATATGAAACAACAAATAAAGTTGAAATTCATTATGGAACTGTATTAGCAAATGCGACAGCCATTGTACCTCAGGTCGGTTTAAGAGGTGCGACTAATGCAGATTTTAATAACAGATCAACTGCAACAGACTGGACAGCAACAATAGCCGGTGGAACTAACACTGCAAGTTGTACTCTTTCAAGTACAATTTTTCCTCCATCAGGTTTAAAATTTACTTATACACCTCCGGTCATTTTGAATGATGTCGGGGTAACAGTAAACCTTGCTCCAACGGGAAGTATTATTACAGGAAGCCCTGCAATAAATCCTTCTGTAAAAGTAAAGAATTTCGGAACTAATAATCAGCTTGTTCCTTTCCGTGTTGTTTATAAAATAACAGGACCGGCTACTTATGCAGATTCAACTTTGGATACAGTTTCTGCAGGTCTGGAAAATACAGTTGTATTCCCAAGTACTTTTTCACCGGTAATAATAGGTGTATATAACGTTACAGCTTATACAAGATTGACAGGTGATCAGAATTTATTAAATGATACTTTAAAAACATCCTTTACAGTAACAGGACAGCCTAATTACGGAAACGACAGCGGATATTTCTACGCTAATACACTTGCTACCAATCAGCCATCATTTCCTAAATTCGGATGGAAAGACACTGTAGGCAGCAGAAGCATTCTTGTCAACGGTGTAACTTCACCGGGAAATACATTAGTAGGATCTACTGATGACGGTTATTTTAAACTTGGCTTAAAGACTCTTCTTCTTGCATTAGGTCAGGATACAACCAACAGACACATTAAATATAATGGTGTCTGCTATGATTCCATATTCCCGGGTACCAACGGAATTGTGGGATTAACAGAACAGTATGGTGCAGTCTCACTTTCAACTTTCACCATTGACGGTCTGAACGTAGCAAAGAATGCTTTGCTTCCATTATGGCACGATTTCAATCTTGCTACACTAACATCACAGTTAACGAACAGAGTCAGCGCTAAAGTTGTAGGCGACCAGCTTATAATTACTTATGACAGAGTTGCATCTTTTGCTCCTACAACTGACTGGGCAAGTTTCCAGGTCGTTGTTGAGCTTGTAACAGGCTGCGGCAGTGCAAATTCAAACTTCAGATATACTTACGCTGATACAACAACAAATCAAACCAGCGGCTCATTTGTGACTAACTTCCTTGCTTCATACAACGCTACACCGGGAAGTGTTACTACTTTCAGAAATCATGTTGTAGGTTATTCAATGAACGGCGGACCAATTCCTTACAGTGCTTTCTGTTCACCTGCTAATACATTTGCAGGACCTAACGCATTATACGTTCCAAGAACAATTTACAATACAACAACAAAGAGAGGACTTGCAGTTGAATTCGGTCCTGTACAAAACAGTCTTAACGAACATGACGGCGTAACACTTACACTCTCGCTTAATCTTGAAGGATTGTATAATAATCCGGACGGTGCAAGAGTCAGAGATACCGTACAATTAATTCTTCGTGACGGATTCGCAGCTCCTAATTCCATCTACCTTAAACAGAACATATATCTTGACTCAGCTTTCTCAGGCGGTTCACCTTTTGGTACGAAGACAATTGATCTTCCGAACCTGAAGAAAAATTATCCTTATTACTTCCAGGTCAAACATAGAAATTCCGTATCTACCTGGAGCTTAATTGATTCAACAAACACCGGAACTATGACCTACAATTTCACAACAGGTATAGCAAAAGCATTCGCTTCTAATCAGGTAATCGTCGGAACCAAAGCCGCGTTCTACACTGGTGATATTACTCAGGACGGTTGTGTTGACGTATCAGATCTTGTACAAGTCTATAATGACGCTGCGAATTTTGAGGGCGGAGATTATCTGATCACAGATCTTAACTGGGATGGAATTGCTGACGTTAGCGATATTCTGCTCGGATACAATAACCTCTCCAACTTTATTTGTGAACAAGCACCTCCGGGAGCTTTGAGACCGGCTAATACAAAGAATGTTACAGTTACAGATAATTCACCTGCGATCATTCTTCCTGATTATAATGTAATGACAAAGGAAGAATATTTAAGACAACAAAACGCAGTTGAGCAAGGTGATATTAAAATAGATTCCAAATAATTTTCTATAATTCTGTGAGCGGGAACTCTCGCTTGCAGAATTATTTTTTAAATAAGTCTTAAAAAAGAATTGACATTCAAAATCTAAATAGTGATTTTTATGAAAATTTTGAAAACAACAATAACAAAACAATAAACTCTATCCATTAATCAAAAACACAAAACAATGAAAAACACTTTTAAAACCTTCGCTACATTGTTCCTTCTTGTTTTTGCTGTCAACTTAGGTATTGCTCAGCCACCTACATATAATCTTATAGCGAGAAATTTTTCGCTTGAAGATACATTAGGCGGAGATGACAACATGCTGAAGTTTGACATCAATATGCAGTGGACCAATTCAGGTTCTTCAGATCCATTCAACTACGGATCATGCCAGTATTGCTTTACCTTTAATAACGTTGGTATCGCTAACGGCGGAACATTATCTTTTGCAAAGATCAGCTCAGATTTGTTGCCTTCATTACAAGGTGCAACATTCCAGGCATCAACTAATCAATTAAGAATTTCCGGTAATCTTCCGGGAGCTATCCAGGTAATGAATGCAACTTTCCCCGGAACACTTGTAGCAAGAGTTAGATTAAGAACAACTGCAAACTCATTCGCAGTTGCTCCATTAGCATTAATGTGGAGAAATGTAGGAACAGGTCTTATCACAAAGATCTCTTATTTAGATCCACAAGGACTTGGTATGTTCATCACCAACGCAGCTTCACACAACATTGCAGATACAATACAGGGTGCATTACCTGTTGAATTAGCAAGCTTTACATCAAACGTATCAAGAAACACAGTTTCTTTAAACTGGGCAACAACAACCGAAACCAACAACCAAGGTTTCGACATCGAAAGAAAATCAGTTAATGGAACAGAGTGGACAAAGATCGGTAATGTAAACGGTAACGGAACAACAACCGAAGCAAGAAGCTATTCTTTCTCAGATAGAGCTAACACAGGTAACTTTAATTACAGACTGAAACAAATTGATTTCAACGGAAACTTTGCTTACTACAATTTAGGTAATGAAGTAGTAGTTGGTGTTCCTTCACAATATGCAATTTCACAAAACTATCCAAATCCTTTC
>JAWXBH010000094.1:0-15070 GCA_034439935.1 bacterium | reverse complement strand
GTAAAAAAATTTTCTTAAACTTAATAACATTAAAATGAAAAATTTAAAACTGAATCTGGTGTTCATAGTCTTATTCCTTTTAACGGGGATCAGCACCGGGCAGGTGTCACTTGACTGGGAAAAAAACCATAGCAGCCAGCAGCTCAATGCTCAGGTAAGCTATGATGCTGTCACTGATACGAACGGAAATGTTTATGTAACAGGATCAACAGCCCGCGGCTATGATTTAACGGACATGGTAACTGTAAAATATAATTCGGCGGGAAATTATATCTGGGGTAAAAGTTATGATTTTCCGGGAAATGATTACAGTGTTGAAGTTGGACGCTCTGTCACATCATACAGGAACGGAGCCAAAACTTTCATCTACTGCGCAGGTGTAATAAACTTAGGTTCTAACATAATTGTAATAAAGTATGCTGAGAACGGGAGTCAGATATGGGTGAAAAATTTTACATACGCGACTACAGGTTTTCTTAATACAATACCCAAGGTCATGAGCGATGCTTCAGGAAATTGTTATGTTTCCGGCGGCAGTGAAGAGAAACCTTATGTCGTAAAATATGATTCTTCCGGGACATTGATATTCGGAACAGTAGTACCAAAGCCAGCCGGATATACTCGTTCAGGTTCCTTTGATATGGCTTTTGATGCTTCGGGAAATATTTTCATTACCGGTAATGCAGATACCAGTAATACAGTGAATTATTTTACTTCGAAACTTAATTCTGCAGGAGTATTACAGTGGTCACAAATTTTCAGAGGTCAGACGGCATATCAAAGCAGAGCACGTGAGATTGCCGTTGGAGCCAGCGGAAACGTATATGTAACCGGTGAGTACCAGAGCACAACCCTGGATTATCTTACAATTAAATATAATCCTGTAACAGGTGATACTATATGGACAAGAAAATTCAATGGTACCGCAAATGGCAGCGATGCAGGAAAGCTACTAGCCATTGACGCCGGTGAAAATATTTACGTATCAGGAATTACTAACTACGGCTTTTATGGTGATATTGGTACAGTAAAGTATAATTCGTCGGGAGTCCAGCAATGGGTAAGAGTATATGCAGGTCCGGGAGGATATCTTGATGAGCCGAAGGATATGATCATTGACAACAGCGGAAACATATATATTTGCGGACCGTCAGATTTTTCCATTTTTGGTAAAACACTTAACATTAAGTATAATACAAACGGTGATTCAGTATGGGTCAGAGCTACTGATGTGGCTGTTGGAGATAATGAAAACGCTTATGCAATAACGCTGGATAACGGAGGTAACATTATAACCACCGGTTCAAGCGGAGTTGAAAACAACGGTGATTTTGGAACAGTAAAATATAATTCTTCAGGCTCATTGCAATGGGTGAGAGAGTTCAATGGAGCACCATTGATCAATGACGTAGCAAACGGAACAGTCACCGATAAGAATGGAAACGTTTATACCGTCGGTATGACAAGATCAAATTACGGAGATAATATAAGTGTTGTAAAATACAATTCAGCCGGAGTACAGAAGTGGATCTACAACAGGGGCGGCGGCGGTGTAACAGGATATGACGTTCACGATGCAGGCAATGCCGTTACAGTCGACACTTCCGGGAATGTATATTTCACGGGTACTCATTATTATTCACAGACAACGAAGCAGGACATTTGTACAGGTAAGCTTGACTCAAACGGTTTAAGTTTATGGTTTATAGTCAGAGGAGGAGCAGGTGCAGAATACGGCGATGATGAAGGAAATGATATCGCTGTCGATACTTCCGGAAATGTGTATGTGACCGGACGTGGAACAGGTATAGGCGGTGACCTTAATTATGTAACAATAAAATATAATTCTGCAGGATCAGAACAGTGGGCTAAGTTTTATTCCGGTGCAGCAGGGGGAAAGGATGTCGCGAAATCCATCGCCGTGGATGCGGCAGGAAATGTTTTTGTAACCGGTAACAGTGACGGTACAGGAACAGGAGCTGACATTGCGACAGTGAAATATAACTCAATTGGTTTTCAACAATGGGTAAACAGATGTAACGGCACTTCAAACTCCACTGATAACGGGAATTGTATTGTCGTTGATAAAGGAGGGAATGCATACGTGGGTGGCATGATAACACAAACCGCAGGCAACGATGCCGGGATAATTCTGAAATATAAAAATGATGCAGCAGGTACAGAAAGATGGAGAAAGACTGTTAACCTGACAGCAACTACAGGTGCTGAAACAATAGTTTCAATTAAGCTTGATACTTCCAAAACAAAAATTTACGCAGCCGGACACAGCTATGCTATAGGTTTTTTCAATACTGATTATACAATGACCAAAATTGATTCCGCGGGAGTTCAGCAGTGGCAGAACACGTATGCTCATCCGGGTTCTTCTTATGAATTCGCATATGGACTGGCTTTGGATAAAAATGAAAACTCTTACATTACAGGAATTGCATTTTTAACGAATACGGATTTTCTTACAGTGAGCTATAATTCAGCCGGTGCATTTAAGTGGAGCAAAATTTTTAACGGAAATGCGAATGGTGAGGATCTGATCACAAACAGAAATTCAATCGCGGTGGATATGAACGGTAACATCTTTGTTGCGGGAAGCAGTTTTGATTCCACTTATGGCAGTCAGATCACAACAATAAAATACAAGCAGCCGTCTTTCTTGCTGAATCTTACTTCATTCATTGAAGGCTTTTATAATCCGGTTTCAAACTCCGTGATAAGTGATACCGCGAGTGTGTATCTTAGAAGTATTATTTCTCCCTACAGCAAAGTTGATTCATCAAAAAGCGCTTTAAGTACGGCGGGGATCGGATCATTTTATTTTTCAAGTGTTGCTGACGGAGTAAATTACTACATAATCACAAAGCACAGGAATTCACTTGAGACCTGGAGTAATTCAGGGAATGCATTTTCTTCAGGAACAATGACTTACAATTTTTCAACCGCTGCAAATAAAGCGTATGGAAGTAACCTTAAGCAGGTTGATACTTCGCCCGTCAGGTTTGCAAGCTTTAGCGGCGACGTAAATCAGGATGGCTCGGTTGACGTGACCGATATTGTGAATGTTTTTAATGATGCAAATAATTTTGTAACAGGATACGTAGTAACAGATGTAACCGGAGATGATTTTGCTGACGTGAGTGACGTTACAATTGCTTATAATAATTCAAATAATTTTGTGGGCATCAGCAGACCGTAAAGTTAAAAGTTAAAAGTTAATTTAAAAAACAAAAATTATATTATGAAAGCACTCTTAATGTTTATGCTGTTATTCATTGTTCCTTTAAGGTTAACAACAGCTCAGGTGACACAGCAATGGGCAAGCTATTACAACAGTCCGACGAACAACAATGATGCGGCGGTTGCAATGGTGGTAGATAACACCGGTCACATTTTTGTGACAGGTGTAAGTCCGACTTCAACAACCGGTAATGATATTTTAACAGTAAAATATAATCCATCGGGTGTTGAGCAATGGACTGCCAGATATCAAAGCTCAGGTACTCAGTCCGACAAAGTAAATGGTATCGCGATTGATGCTTCGGGAAATGTTTATGTAACCGGATCTTCTGTTCTAAGTAACGGCGGAGTTATGATAACAATTAAATACAATTCATCCGGTGTTCAGCAATGGGCGAAACAGTTAGGTGAACCAGCAACGAGTCCTGCCGTTCCCGGGCGGCAAAAGAGCCCGATTGCAGTTGATGCTTCCGGAAATGTATATGTAGGTGGCAACCGTACATTTGGAGGCGGTGACAATGGGGGTACAATGCTTGTAAAATATAATTCTAATGGTGACACTTTATGGACAAGAAGATATAAAGGAACACAATTTCTAATTGGTTTGGGTAGTGGATTCTCGTGTATAAAACTTGACGGAAACTTTATATATGCAACCGGAAAGAGTTTTGATATGAATCCAAATCTGACATTTGCAACGACTATAAAATATAATTCATCAGGAGGAGTTGAGTGGATAAGAAAAGATACATTGATAGGCGGAAGTGATGAGGTAATAGCAATAGAGAAAGATGCTTCAGGAAATATAATTGTAACCTGCAATTATGGTTATAATATAATTACATTTAAGTATAATTCATCAGGAGCATTGCTTTGGAAAAAATCTTACAACGGGATCAGTGGAGATTATTATGACGAGGTCACAGGATTGACACTTGATCAAAACGGATATATATATCTGACAGGAATCAGTAGAAGAACTACAGTAAGCGGAGGTGAATCTTTTCTTGCATTAAAATATGATCCGTCCGGAAATCAGATTTGGGAAAGTTTTGCTGATGGCACCGGAAATGAGGGTGATATTTCCAAAGGAATTGCAGTTGACGCATCAGGCAATGTATATATAACCGGTATATCTTATGATGTACCCTTTAATTTTAATTATATGACTGTAAAGTACGACGCAGCCGGCGTTCAGAAGTGGAAAATAATTTACGATGGAGGATTTAATAATCGTCGTGATGAGCCGATTGCGATAGCTGTAGATGCGGCCAATAATGTAATAGTTACAGGAATTTCAGACCGACTTGCAAACAGTAATGATTATGCAACAATAAAATATTCACAGTCAGTGGGAATACACCAGTTGACATCTCAGATACCGGGATCATTTTCGTTGTCACAAAATTATCCCAATCCTTTTAACCCGGTTACGAATATTGAATTCGGAATTCAGAAAGCCGGTTTTGTATCATTGAAAATTTATGATATGCTTGGCAAAGGAACAGCAACATTGGTTAATGGTTACCTTGATGCCGGAACATACAAATATAATTTTGATGCTGCGGGTCTAAACAGCGGCATCTATTTTTATAAGATCATTTCCGGAAATGATTATGAAAATTTCAGCTCAGTAAAAAAGATGATAATAGTAAAGTAAGGCAGATCATTTTTACAGTTGTTCAATAGTATACGGGCATCAAAAAACAAATGAATTTTTTTTGATGCCCGTTCCTTTTAGCTTTTTAAATTAAATTTATTTCTCATGAAGGCATGTAACTTTCAACAAGGGTAATTTATATTCTGAAAAATATTTTATATATAATTTTTCAATTATTAAAACTTGTTGACAATAATAGTTATAATGTTATATTTGAAAAAATTATTTTATGAAATAAAATAAAAATTTGAGAGTAGCATTAGCATACAACATAAAAAAAGACAACGAAGAAGAGTTAACACGCACGGAAGAATCATCTCCCAAAAAAGACTACACGAAATATCTCAATGAAAACCTAGTCCGCAATTATCCCGAAAGACTTGATGATACTTTTGCAGAATGGGATTGTGAAGAAACAATCGATGCCCTTAAGTCAGCACTGGAAGCGGGTGGACACGAAGTTACTATGATCGAAGCGGATAAGGATGCTTATGAAAAATTCAAAGTAATCAATCCCGAATTTGTTTTTAATGTTGCCGAAGGATACAGCGGATGTTCAAGAGAATCACAAATTCCCGCGATGCTTGAAATGCTTGACATACCATTTACAGGAAGTGATTCGGTTACAATTGGTATATGTCACGATAAATCACGATGCAAAGAAATTTTATCTTACTATAACATTCCTAACTCAAAATTTTTTATTACAGACGCGATACATAAAGTTGAAGAAAAAATTTCCTTTCCGAAATTTGTAAAGCCATTGCACGAAGGTTCATCAAAAGGAATTTTTAATTCAAGTGTTGTGAACAATTGCGCGGAGCTGCGAAATGAAATTGTCAGAATTAAAGAATGCTATAATCAACCATCGCTGGTTGAGGAATTTCTTGATGGAAAGGAATTTACTATCGCCATGCTTGGCAATGGTGATAATGTAAAAGTTCTGCCGATAGTTGAAATTAATCTTGATTCGGTGCCCGAAGGTTTTAATAAGATCTATTCTTATGAAGTGAAGTGGTTCTTCGATACACGTGAAAGCAAGCTTGATATTTTCAAGTGTCCCGCTGAGATCGATCAGAAATTGTACAGCAGCATTGAAAAGCTGTGTAAGGATGCATTCAAGGTTCTGCGCATTCGTGACTGGGCGAGAATAGATGTAAGACTTGACAAAGAGAATATTCCGCACATAGTAGAGATAAATCCATTGCCCGGAATATTACCTGATCCTGCTGACAACTCATGTTATCCGAAAGCTGCAAGGGCAGTCGGGCTTGATTATAATGCAATGATCAACGCTGTATTGAATGAAGCTGTTTCACGAACAAAATTATAAAATGAAGATAAGCATAATCTATAACGATCCCACACAATATTCAACCGGCAGAAATTATGACGACGGCGTGACCGACATTGACCAGGTCGATGAGCCAGTCGATATGAGCGAGTATGGAGTGCTTGACGAACTTGAGTCGGTTCAGCGCGCATTGATACCTACAGGACATGAAACTAAGATCGTTCCTGTAGCACTGGATGTTTATAAACTTATAGACGAGCTGCGTGATAACACTCCTGACCTTATATTTAATTTATGCGAATCGCTTGACGGTGATCCGACACAGGAAATGAATATCGCTTCTCTGTTTGAGATATTAAAAATTCCTTATACAGGTTCGCGTGCGCTGACACTTGGTATTGCGCTGAATAAATGGAGGGTAAAAGAAATTCTTAACTATTATAACATTCCTACAGCTCCGCATTATGTCTGCAAGAATTCAAATGAATATACCGCAAACGGATATTCAAAATTGAAAGACAAGTTTCCACTGATAGTGAAGCCGTCGAGAGAAGATGCGAGCATCGGGATTGAGAACAAGTCGATTGTTTACAATGACACTGAACTGAAAACGCGGATCGAGCATATACTGGATGAATACAAGCAGCCGGCATTGATTGAGCAGTATATTGACGGCAGAGAGATCAATGTAAGTGTTGTCGGTAATGTAGTTAATGATGAGAATGATCTTACTGTTTTTCCGATCTCGGAAATTGATTTCGCCGAATTACCAGATGACTATCCGAAGATTGTAAGCTACAACAGTAAATGGATGTATAAGACAGTTGAATTTGCAGGAACGAAAGCAGTTTGTCCTGCAAAAAATATTTCACCCGAGCTTGAAAAGACAATTAAGGATACTGCAAGAAAAGTGTATAAGATCATTGGCGCGTCTGATTATGCGAGAGTTGATTTTCGTGTGAAGGATAATATTCCTTACGTTCTTGAAATGAATCCCAATCCGGATATTTCCTCCGACGTCGATGAGGATACAGGTTTTACAAGAAGCGGAAAGGCGTATGGCTGGAGCTATGAAGAGCTGATACAGAATATAATTAAGTTCGCGAGTGAGAGATGGGGAATAATTAAAAGTTAAAAGTTAAAAGTTAAAAGTTAAAATTTGATACGTCTATTAATTGAAAGTGACAGAGAAAAGATAAAGCAGTTGCTGATCGATACGGATAATTTCAATGATGAAGAAATAAAAATTGCAACAGAGCTGATAGATATTTATTTAAAGGATAAAGGACAAAAGGATTATGAGATCTTTACAGACGAGGCGGAAGAGGAAATCAGAGGATATGTCTGCATCGGTCCAAGACCACTGACATCGGGAACATATGATCTTTACTGGATAGCAGTGAATCCGAAAGTTCAGTCAAAGGGAGTAGGAAGCGGGCTGATAAGATTTATTGAAGATCATCTTAAGATAAAACAAGGAAGACTGATCCTGATCGAAACAAGCGGTAAGGAGTCATACGAAAAGGAAAGAAAATTTTATGAAAAAAATTTATACAGTGAGCTTGTGAACATAAGAGATTTTTATAAAGAAGGTGATTCACTTGTGATCTATGGAAAATATATATAAGAGTTATAATTGGAGTTCAGCAAAGTATTATAAAATAGTTATAGCAATCAGCGTCAATCAGCTTTATTCGTGTTATCGAGTTCAGAAAGTAAAAGAACGAAAGCTGTGCAAATTACATAAACTAAAAAAGGAGAAGTAATGGAACTCTGGCAGGAGATGATCAGAAACAGCGTTTCAACTGTTGACCATCTTGTAGAGAAGTTCAGCATTGACAGAGAAGTAGCACAAAAGCTTGATGAATTTTTTCAGGCGAGGATCAATCCGTATTATCTATCACTGATAAGATCTCCGGGTGATCCTATATGGCTTCAGTGTGTTCCTGATGTAGTGGAACTTGAAGACATTGACGCGCCGGAAGATCCATTGAACGAAGATGAGATGAGCCCGGTACCTAACATTACGCACCGTTATCCGGACAGAGCGCTTTTTCTTGTGACTTCGCAATGCGGTCTTTACTGCAGATTCTGTACAAGGAAAAGAAAAGTAGGAGATCAGAGTAAGATCTCCATGCGGACGCTTGAGTCGGCTTTTAATTATCTTGAAGAGCACACGGAAATTTCCGATGTGATCTTATCCGGTGGTGATCCACTGATGCTTACCGATACCATGCTGGAAAAGATCCTTGTCAGGCTTCGCGATATAAAACATATTCAGGTGATACGTCTTGGCACTAAGATGCCATGTGTATTACCTCAGAGAATCACACCGCAGCTTTGTGACATGCTTAAGAAATATCATCCGATATATGTGAACACTCACTTCAATCATCCGTGGGAGATCACCGAAGAGAGCAAACGCGCCTGTGGAATGCTTGCTGACGCGGGAATTCCCGTGGGCAACCAAAGCGTACTTATGAAAGGCGTGAATGATAACGCCGATGTGATGAAAGATCTGATGAAAGGATTGCTTGCAATGAGAGTTCGTCCTTATTATATCTATCAGGCGGATATTACAAAAGGAGCAAATCATTTCAGAACTCCTTTAAAAGTCGGAATGGATATAATGGATAAGCTGCGCGGACACATATCAGGACTTGCCGTACCTCAGTTTGTAATTGACGCTCCCGGCGGCGGCGGTAAAATACCAATGCTTCCTAATTATGTTATTTCACAGGATGAAGAAAAAATTGTTCTGAGAAATTATAAGTACGGAATATATGAGTATCCTGACGTAAGGGAAGAAACACAAAAAACCGATCAAAGCATGTTTTTCAGAAAGAGTCCGAGAAGAAGAGCAACTCGAAGCAAGAAGGAAGGTGTGAAAAAAGTTAAAGTCAGTTGATGTTTTTAATTCTAATAATGGCTGGTCTGTAACTAAACAAGTTGTAATTAAAAACCCGTTGTCTATCGACGGGTTTTTTTTATTATTGCCCGTACAATATTAGCGTTAACATTAAAAAAAAAGCCCGATGAACTTATTCACCGGGCTTTTTAAATGCTTATCTGAATCTTATTTAGTCGCTATGGTTTCCTTCTTATTTGTACCTTTGGCATCAGGTGCAACATCTGTTGCTGCAGGCGGATGATTAATATCAGGAACATCTTCACCGATTATATCTTCTATCTTAAAGTCGATCTGTTCGGATTCGAAGCTTCTTGTCTTTTCCTGAATATCCTTTGAGGAGAATTTCTTCGGGATCTTGAACTTGTTAATATAGTCATCGATCTCCGGCTGCTCTTTGTCTTTGAGATATTCGATTACTGAAAGAACGACTTTTTTATTAGTCTTGTCAAATTCAATTATCTCGGCTTTAAGAGTATCGCCGGTTTTGTAAAGCTCGCTGAAGTTCTTTATCGGAACAATAGAAAGCTGGGAAGCGGGTATGAATGAATCGACTTCATCAGGAAGCTCAACGATGATACCCTTTTCAATTGGCTTTATGATCTTACATTCAACTTCAGTTCCTGTTTTGTATTTGCTTTCAAGCTTATCCCATGGATTATCCAGCAATTGTTTTCTGCCAAGGGAGATACGCTGATTTGCAACATCTACACCAAGTATTACAACTTCAAGCTCATCACCGACCTTCACATATTCATTTATGTCAAAAATTTTCTTTGTCCATGACAGATCAGAAATATGAACAAGACCGTCAACACCTTCTTCGAGCTCAACAAATATTCCGAAGTTGGTAATGTTGCAGACTTTTCCTTTGTGCTTTGTGCCTACCGGGAATTTGTCAAGAAGACTTTGCCATGGATTAGGAGTAAGCTGCTTCATTCCGAGTGAAAGCTTTTTGTTCTCGGTATCAATTGTAAGTATCTGCGCTTCAACAACCTGTCCCATAGAGACCATCTGTGTCGGGTTGGTAACATGCTGTGTCCATGACATTTCACTGATGTGAATAAGACCTTCGATGCCTTTTTCAATTTCAATGAACGCGCCGTATTCCGTCAGCGATACAACTTTTCCTGAAACCTGATTACCGATATTAAATTTAGATTGTATGTCATCCCATGGATGCTTCTGCAGTTGCTTCAATCCTAAATAAACTCTTTGCTTTTCAGGATCGAATTCCAGAACAGAAACTTCGATGTCCTGATCAAGTTTAACAACATCACTAGGATGATTTATTCTTCCCCATGACAAGTCAGTAATATGTATCAAACCGTCAAGTCCGCCGAGATCAACAAAGACACCAAAATCTGTGATCGCTTTTACAACGGCTTTTAAGGTCATGCCTTTCTGAATTGTTCTCAGAAGCTCGGCTCTTTGTCCTGCCATTGATTCTTCGATGAGAAGCTTATGAGAGACGATAATATTTTCGTTCTGATTATTGACCTTAAGCACCTTGAAGTCCATTACTTTTCCTACGTATTCATCATAATCCCGGATAGGTTTTGTATCGATCTGTGAGCCGGGTAAGAATGCCGACAATCCGTTGATATCCACAACGAAACCACCTTTGATCCTTCTAACACATCTTCCTTTGACTACAGCTCCGTTTTCCTGCGCGGCAACAATAAAGTCCCACATTTTCATCGAGTCAGCTTTTTTCTTTGAAAGAACAAGCTGTCCTTCTTTGTCTTCTATCTTTTCAAGAAATACTTCGATGGTATTTCCGACAACTATTTCCTCCGGATGAGAAAATTCATTCACCGAAACTCTTCCGTCTGATTTTGAACCTATGTCAATGAGAACATCATCGCCATTGATCGCGACGATCTTGCCCTTTACAAGTTCATTCTCTTTTATTACGTTAAATGTTTTTTCATAAAGACTGAGCATTTTTTTGTACTCGTCTTCATCATAATCACTGACAAGGATCTTGATCTTGTCTTTGTCTTCTTTTGCATTCACTTCTTTTGTTTCTGGTGCTTCACCGTTCTTTTTAACTTTTACTTCTGCTTCCGTTGTTTCTGTTTCTGACATTTTTTATTTGCCTTTCGCATCTCCGTTTTGATTTATTTTAAGAAGATTATTTTTTCTCTTAATTTTAAGACACAGTTAAGAGGTTAATTTATTAAATCCCTCTGATAAGGGCTTGTTTTAAAAAATTGTTATTCGTCTAAACCTTTGACTTTTCGCATAAGGAAATGTACCTGCTCTTCAATTATCATATTGGTTGTGTTGACTTCGACAGCATCTTTGGCTTTTTTCAACGGACTTTCCTTTCTTGTCATATCGATCTCATCTCTTTTCTTCAGCTCCACCATTATCTTCTCCACCGGGATCTTAAAACCACTTTCCATAAAATCCTGACGTCTTCTTGCAGCTCTTACTTTAAGATCGCATACAAGATAAAATTTAAATTTCGCATCCGGAAAAACAACAGTACCTATATCGCGCCCGTCCATTACCACATCGTTATTCTTAGCATAGTCTCTTTGCTTTTCAACAAGGATCTTCCTTATATCTTTAATGGCGCTTACATTGCTAACCTTGTTTGTAACTTCAAGTGAGCGGATCTCCTTAGTTATATTCTTTCCGTTAAGTATAAAATCATCATTGTCAAAGACCATGTTGGCGTTTTTTGTGATGTCAAGGATCTTTTTCACATCGGCAGGTACTATTTTATTCATAATCAGTTCGTATGTAATCGCTCTGTACATTGCTCCGCTGTCTATGTATAAAAAACCAAGTTTCTCAGCGAGTATCTTTGCAGTTGTGCTCTTGCCGGTGCCCGAAGGTCCGTCAATCGCTACAATTGTTTTCTCCATATAGTCTCAGTAACGTTAAGTAATATCCTTAATAGGGAAATTTCTAAATTAGAAAAAAAAATTTACTGCATCCATGCATCGGTTGCAGAAATTTTAAAATTGTTAAGCTTAAATAATTTTCGGTAGAAAGTGAGAGTGATTTGCGGGAGTTCCTGAAAGCGTTGACTCCTTTAAAGCCGAAATTATTGTAAAGATCTTTTAATACTTGTTTGTAAAATCGTAATTATAAAGCAGATTTTCAATGTCTTAAATAAGGTTTGAGCATATCCGACCAAAATAAAGAAAAAGCTTGCCACGAATTTCACAAATGATCACGAATTAGAAATATTACAACTGATTTTTAAAACAGAATTAACATAAATTTATTTGGACAGCATAAGTAAATCTTCAAGGGGTTATTTAAAGATTGATTTTAAAGATTCGATATTGGTGGAAAAATATTACCAAAACAGATTGAATTTAAAATTTATTTAAATTTTTGAAAAACATTTTGGACGGTAATGAGGTTTGAGAGGTTGAGAGAAAAAGTTAGTATTCATGCACTTTAGGACACTAGTACTTGTGGCACATTTAAGTATACATTGCTTCGGCATAAAAAGTATTCTCAAATGTGCCACAAGTATTCGTTTTGGACAGATATGGGGTTTGAGCGGTTTGTATGGTTAGATGGATTCGAGACTTCCCGGTTGTAAAAGAAAAATTTCACAATTATTACAAAGCACTGTTCAATGCTTAATTGCAAATTGAATATTTATTACATATTTTAAAATAAAAAACAGCGGGAGGAAAAAATGAAAACTCTAAAAGATCTTTTAGGTGACAGACCGTTGCATTTTGTGAAGACAGGCATGAAGATCATTGAAGTTGCAAAGTTTATGGGACTGCACAACATTGGTGCTGTCCCGGTTTTGGAACAGGCAGAGAAACTTACCCTTAAAGGTATATTTTCTGAAAGGGATCTGCTGAGACGGTGCATTGCAAAAGAAGTAAATCTGTTTGATACTCCTGTAGATGAAGTAATGACGAAGAAGGTGATTGTCATTGAAGGCAGTGACTCTCCGGAGTATACTCTGCAGATAATGAAGCAGGAGAACATAAGACATGTTCCGGTTATACAAGGACAGGATCTCATCGGAATGATCTCGATCCGAGACCTGATGCTTTATGACATGAGTCAGAAGGAAGAGAAAATCGAGATGCTTAACTCATACATTCAGTTCAACGGTTAAGTACAACTCATCAAAATTACAAACGCAATTTTTGACACCAACAGAAAAACGAACCTTAAATAATATATGAATTATAAAGACATAAACACATTAGGCGAACTAAAGAAATCAGGCTACAAAACATTATCAGTGAAAGACGAGATCAGAAAAAATCTCGTTGAAAAGATTAAAAGTAAGGATCCTATCTTTGAAGGAATTATCGGTTATGAAAAGTCAGTCATTCCTTCAATTGTAAATTCACTATTGGCAAAGCATGACATTATTTTATTGGGATTGCGCGGACAGGCAAAGACTAAAATGGCAAGATTGATCCCGACTCTTCTTGATGAATTCATTCCGGTTGTCAAAGGGTCTGAGATAAATGATGACCCCTTCAATCCGATATCAAAATTTGCGGTGGATGCTATTGCTGCAAACGGTGATTCGACTGAGATAGAATGGGTTTCACGCGACAGGCGTTACAGTGAAAAGCTTGCGACGCCGGATGTCAACATAGCAGATCTTATCGGTGACATCGATCCTATTAAAGCCGCAAACCAGAGACTTCATTATTCACACGAAGGAGCCATTCACTTTGGAATTATCCCACGAACTAACCGAGGAGTATTTGTAATAAATGAATTACCTGATCTTCAGCCGAGGATACAGGTCGGACTTCTGAATATTATGCAGGAAAAAGACATTCAGATCCGCGGCTTCAACATTCGCATTCCTCTGGATATACTAATGGTCTTCACTGCGAACCCGGAAGATTATACAAACAGGGGAAACATTATTACGCCGCTAAAAGACAGAATTGATTCACAGATCATAACTCATTATCCAAAACAGTTAGAAGACGGAATAAAAATTACATCCACTTATTCTTGGACCGAGCGTGACAAGAAAAAGAAAATGGTCATTCCATATTACTTCAGGGAAATAATTGAAATGACTGCAATGCAGGCGCGAAGCAGCGAATTTGTTGATCAGAAGTCAGGCGTCAGTGCGCGGCTTACCATCTCTTCAATTGAAAATCTTATCAGCAATGCCGAAAGAAGAGCCATCATGAATAATGATGAACTCATAATGCCGAGGATGTGTGATGTTATTTCCATACTTCCCGGTATTACAGGTAAGGTCGAACTTGTATTTGAAGGTGAACAGGAAGGTGCAGTCAAAGTTGCCAAAGCATTGATCTCAAGATCTGTCAGAGAAATATTCAAAAAGTATTTTCCGGATCCGCTCCTTAAGAAAAAGAAGACTGCTGCCGCCGAGAAAGAAATCAAAGATCCGTATGCGGAAATCATTGAATGGTTTCAATACGGCGGTAAGGTGAATATTAAAGATGATATGACATTCAAGGAGTATATGGGTGAATTAAGAAAAGTAGACGGTCTTGAAAAATACGTTAAGAAGTTTACGCAGTATTATGAAAGCGAACAGGAGCTGGCTTCGCTGATGGAGTTTGTGCTTGACGGACTTCATCAGAATTCAAAGATCGCAAAAGATGAAATTGATTCTGAAATTTTTTACAAGGATATGGTCGGAAGTATGTTCACACAAGGCGGAAACTACGGCGGCTATGAAGATGAGTATTATAAGTAGAGTTGTAAGTTTGTAAAGTATAAAGTTTTTAAAGTATACAAGAAGTAAACTAGGAATAAGAAATGAGCGGATTGGAAGTCTGCTCATTTTTGTTTTCAATTATTTCGAAACGCCACTACTTATTTTACCAGCACCATCTTTTTAGTTGCTACAAAATCTCCTGCCTCCAATTTATAAAAGTAAACTCCGCTGGCAAGATTGGCACCATTCAGATTCACGAAGTACTTACCGGCTTGTTTGAAATCATTTACAAGCTCCATT
>JAWXBH010000093.1:0-19139 GCA_034439935.1 bacterium | reverse complement strand
TGTGGAAAAAAAGTCTTGACTGGACATTTCATAAAGAGGATGTTCCTTTTTCCATTACACTGGATAAGCTGAACAATGTGTATGTCGCGGGATACGGATGGGCTCCACCTTCACCTTATCAAAATTTTGATATGGTAGTCGCAAAGTATAACGGTATTACAGGCGATGTGATCTATACACAATCATATAATTCTTTTGAATACATAGCTGACTGGGGATACTCAGTTGTTACTGATGATTCTTGCAACGCTTATGTGTCGGGATATGCAAAGCTCCGGAGTAATCCCTCATTAGATGTTATAGCAACTGTTAAGTATGATTCAGCAGGTAATCAGATGTGGGTCAGAGAATTTCTCAGGGCAAATCCGGAGTATGCCATTCCGTTGTATTCAAAGATCGATAAGGAGAATAATGTAATTATCTGTGGAAATTATAACGGCAACACGGATTTCATAACTGTTAAGTATAATAGTCAGGGTGACCTGCTATGGAGTAGATATTTTAATGGTATAGGTAACAGGATAGATATATGCAATGCAATGTTTATAGATGACAGCTCTAATGTATATATTTGTGGTCGGTCTGAATATCCGGGCAGATCAAATGATATGTTACTTATAAAATACAAATCAAATGGTGATACTTCGTTTATTATACATTATGACAATGGAGATAGTCTTCGTGAAGAAGCTAATAGTCTTTCAGTTGACAATCTGGGTAACATTTACATTGCAGGAAGCACAACAATAGTTGGTGACGATTTCCTGACAATGAAGTATTCTTCCGGCGGACAATTAATCTGGTTTAAAACCTATACACTTCCGAGATTAAATAGTTTATATGGCATTGGACTTGACCAGTATAATAATGTATACGTTGCAGGTTATAGCGATACCGCTTCAAGATCCAGGATTATATGTTTGAAATATTCGCAAGTTACAGGAAATAGTCCAGGTGAAACTTTTCAATCAAGGGATGTTTTTTTAAAAAGTTATCCTAACCCTTTTAATTCTGAATCCATAATATCATATGAAATACCCACTAGCGGAGATGTGAAAATAATAATATTTGACAATTCAGGAAAGCAAATTGATGTTATTGAAAAAACGTTCAAACAAAAGGGTATTTTTGAAATTAGATTTAACGGGAGTAATTATGCAAGTGGAGTGTATTATACTGTCTTATTTTTAAATAATAGAATAGTTAAAACAAATAAAATGTTTCTTATTAAATAATATTATGAAATACAAAAAAGAAATTCATATTTGTTTTTTAGAGAAGATGTAAATCTGCCGTGTGATTATCACGGCAGGAGAAAAAGCATTTTCAATAAAAAAGAGGGTTAAGACATCTTTTAAATAAAGCGGCGAAGCTACATCAAAAGATTCAAATCTTAATATAAATATTAAGATTTTTGTCTTGCCCTCTTTTAATTTTAAAAATAAAATAACTTTTTAATAATTAACTTTAAATTAAAATAAAAATGAAAACAATTTTAAATATAATTAAGAATTTTGCCTTATTTTTTTTAATAACACTTTCGTCGGAACAAATTTTATCTCAGTCTTATAGTCTTGACGAACCTGTGCTTGTTCCTGTATTTGTAGGAAGTGCGCCGGATATTACACAAAGAAATTATTTCTGGGATATTAGCGAAGTGAACAATACTAACAGCAGGTTAGATATTGCTGTCGGATTAAATCAGATACTAAATTCCACGGTCTACAATTACATAAATGGAAATTGGTATAAAAATCAATACGATGATAATTTCAATAGCGAAAACACAAGCACCAGATATGTCTATCAAAGTGGTTATCAAATAAATATTTCTAATATTACAGGTATGGTATTTTCGAGAATCAATACATCATCAGGGAAGAAAGATTTAATTGTATCACGTGGAGATAGCATATTTGTTTTTCGTAGCACCAGTGGTTCAATAAATACATCTTATGATCAAAGATTTTATTTTGGTTGTGCTATTCAATCCTCTGGTAGGTTCTCCACTGATAATGCTGAAGATATTGCTGTCTTAAGGAATGATAGTATCTTTATTTTCAAAGGCAAAGGAACAGAAAGTTTGTTAGATTCAACTAACTTTTTCAAAATGGGAGGTGCAAGCGGCAGCAATGTTAAGATTGTATTAGCGCAGATGTCGAGCCGGGTTGAGCCCTATGCTACTATTGATGGAACTACTTCCGACCGTGACGATATTGTTATGCGTCAGGGAAATTCAATTTTCATATACAAAAATAATAATAGTAATGGAATTGCTTCATCAACATTTATAGGCAATCTGACATCTTCAACCGATTTTGCCATCGGTGATATGAATAATGACGGGTATAACGATATTCTCACCTGTTCCATAACTCAGGGAATGAAAATATTTTTAAACAATGGAACAATCATTGATACAAATGCTGATTATACAAATTCGAATGAAGATCAGGCGCAAAGCATTACTTTCGCTGACTTTAATAAAGATGGATGGAATGATATGGTTGTGAATACTTTTGACAGTCTGAATATATTTATTAATAATCACGGTAGTGGTCTGTTTTCGCAGACAAGAACATATTCAATCCCAGTAGGAGATGGAAGTTCATTAGAAGAACTATGGACTCCAAGGATGACAGTAGTGGATTTACAAAACAAAGGAGGATTAAGTGTTGTTCAATCGGGATTCCCGGCTATTACCTTTGACGAACCTCCTTACTTCACAGAAGTTATGTATAGATATAACCCCGCCACCATTGATGCGAATCCTGCCCCCGCAATTGTCTTTAAATCAGTTGCATATGTTAATAGTGTATTACATCCAAAGATCACTATGTTCAGCAGAGGTGATAGAGACTTTAATAAATTTAAAATTTATACCAAAGTTCCGGCATCATTCAGTACATACACACTGCTGGACAGTAATTTTACAGGAAATGTATTCATTGACACAACAAGAGTAATTATTGAAAATGAAACAACGGGTTCACCTAATCTGTTTTATTATGTTAAATGTGTTGATAATTCCTATAAGACGTCAATAAATTCAGACACCATTGGTTTCTCGGATGAAGAGTGTCCGGACTGTTCCGGCGGTGAGTCGCCTGTCTTTATCAGTAATAATGCTCCCGAAGATTTCAAAATCTCAAATCATCCAAACCCTTTCAATCCGTCAACACTAATCAGTTATAGTCTGCCGATTGATGCTAATGTAAAGATCACTGTGTTCAATACATTAGGTCAGATTGTAAAAGAACTGACAAATGAATTCAGGACTGCCGGAAATTATTCTGTGAGCTTTGACGGAAGTAACTTAGCAAGCGGGATATATTACTACCGGCTTGAAGTGGGAAGTTTTATAGCAACGAAGAAGATGCTGCTTTTGAAATAAATAAATTGTATTCAGACTTAAAGAAAAAAGCCCCTGAATAAACCCCCCGGCTTTTTTTTATTGATTCTTCTCTGAGATCGCTTCTTATCTCTCCGCACAAACTTTCAACTTTACAAACTTTATAAACTTTACAAACTTTACAAACTTTCAACTTTTTACAATACTTCCTTTTTATATAAACTCACATTTACTAAATTTGCCTACAAAAAACCTCACAAAGCTTGTTCAAAAAAATACTAATCGCCAACAGAGGCGAGATCGCAGTAAGGATAATTAACGCTGCAAAGGAAATGAATATCAGGACAGTTGCTGTATACTCGGATTTTGACCGGTATTCACTTTTCACAAAACTAGCTGATGAGGCGATTCACATCGGAGAATCTCCCGCTTCAAAAAGCTATCTGTTGGCTGATAAAATAATCGAGGCCGCGAAGGCAACGGGTGCCGAAGCAATTCATCCCGGATACGGGTTTCTTTCCGAAAGAAGCTTCTTTGCGAAGATGTGCGCGGATAATAATATTAAATTTATCGGACCCGATCATAACGCCATTGAATTACTGGGGAGCAAGACGGATGCAAAAATTCTCGCAATAAAAAACAAAGTACCTGTTGTGCCCGGTGCTGAAAAGCCCCTCACAGATTTAAGGAAAATTAAATCAATTGCTAAAGACATCGGCTATCCCGTTCTGATAAAGGCTTCGGCAGGCGGCGGCGGGAAAGGCATGCGTGTCGTGAATGAGGAACAGGATCTTGAACGTTCCCTCACTGCCGCGCAAAACGAAGCGAGATCTTCCTTTGGCGATGACAGTGTCTTTATAGAAAAATATATTGAATCACCAAGGCATATTGAATTTCAAATGCTTGCTGATGAGCACGGCAACGTGATCCATCTCGGTGAACGTGAATGCTCAATGCAGCGCCGTCACCAGAAGATAATTGAAGAGACACCGTCGGTGCTGATGAGCGATGAGCTGCGGAATGAAATGGGCGAATGCGCGAAACGACTTTTGAAGGCAGCGAAATATTCAAATGCCGGAACAGTTGAGTTCATCGTTGATAAAAATAATAAGTATTTTTTCCTTGAAGTTAACACACGGCTTCAGGTGGAACATCCGGTAACTGAATTAAGAACCGGCATTGATCTTGTCAAAGAGCAATTCAGGATTGCTTCGGGTGAAAAGCTTTCATTGACACAGGATGATGTCACGTTCAGCGGACACGCGATCGAATGCAGGATCTGCGCTGAAGACGCAGAGAATAATTTTATGCCGTCAACCGGTAAGATCACTTATATGAACAAGCCTTCGGGTAACGGTATAAGGGAAGATACAGGCATTGAAGAAGGAGATGAAATTTCAATTTATTACGATCCGATGATCTCAAAATTAATTGCATACGGCACGGACAGGGAAGATGCTTCCGGAAAGATGAAACGGGCATTAAGAGAATACAAGATCAAAGGTATCAGGACTAACATATCCTTTCTGCTGTCTCTGCTTGAATGCAAAGAGTTTGAAGAAGGGAATTACAATACGCAGTTCATCGAAAAGGATTTTCTGAAAAGAGAAGTTGTGAACACTGAGCCCGACGCTGAATCTTCAGCTGCGATCGCACTGGCTGCAATTTTATACAGGGAAAATAAAAACCCGAAGCCGAAAATTACCGTAAGCAATGGAGATCACGCCGGCAAATGGAAAAATAAAAGAGTGGAGAATTACCGTTGAAAAAATATTATACTAAAATTGATCAATCGAAAACTTTCGAGACTGAAATTACAGGTCCGGGTAAATTCATTGCTGACGGAAAAGAGTATGAGTTTGAGCATAAGCCGGTAAGCAGTAATGTTTTTATTTTAAGGATTAACAATAAAAATTATTTTGTAGATATTACCGATACAGATATAGCGGGAGTGTATGAAGTCGGCATTGACGGAATAAGCTATAAGGTCGAAAGTAGAAGTGAGCTGGATCTTATGATCGAAAAACTGAATGGAAACAAAAGTGAAGGCAAGCTGAAGAAGGAAATTCACTCGCCGATGCCCGGAATAATAGTGAAACTCAATGTCACAGAAGGACAAACGATAAATAAAGGTGAAGTATTGCTTGTGCTTGAAGCGATGAAAATGGAAAACGAGATCAAGGCAGTAAAGGATTGTATAATAAAGAAAATCAATGTCAGTGAAAGAAGCTCAGTTGAGAAAAATGAGCTGCTGCTTACTCTTGAATAAAACACTGTATAATTAAAACCAAACAAAATTGTTTTTAGCATTTGCATCTTTGCTGGCGGCGGTAGTGCCGATGTTCATTTATCTTATCATCATCTGGTTTCTCGACAGGTATGAAAGAGAGCCATTCTGGTTTGTGCTGCTTAATTTTTTCTGGGGAGCGACAGGAGCGATCTTCCTGGGCATCATCGGAAGTCTCATCTTTCAGATACCGCTCAATGAAGTAATAAGTTCAGTCGCTGATGAAAATTCCATCGAGCTTGTTAATCTTTCGGGAGCAGTAATAACAGCACCGTTAGTTGAAGAGTTTACAAAGGGAATGTTCCTTTTACTGATGTCGTTAAGCAAAAGGTTTGACGGAGGAGTGGACGGAGCGGTTCTCGGAGGAGCGATCGGACTGGGTTTTGGTATGACCGAAAATTTTATGTACTTCCTTTCATACGGTACAACCCCGGGTGCATGGCTGATGCTCGTCATTATCCGTACCCTTTTCTCCGCGGTAATGCATTGTCTATCCACCGCAACGTTCGGAGCATTTCTGGGTTATGCAAAATTCAAGCCTTTTATATTTAAGATCATTCTTGTGCCTGTCGGATTTTTCATGGCGGTGTTTTTGCATTTCGCCTGGAACTTCTCGGTTAGCTTTGAAGACACAACTATCTTCGGATTTTTATTCTTAATAATTTATTTATTCGTAACGTTTTCAATCTTCCAGATCTCGATATATTTTGAAGGCAAAACAATATTTAAGGAACTGCAGGACGAAGCAAATCTTGGATTAATTCCGCATGATCATCTGAATCATCTTCCTTATATATCGAGGAGGTTCCGGTACGGCTGGTGTCCTGTTGGCGTTGATCAGAAAAATTATGTAAAGACAGCAACTACGCTTGCTCTTAGAAAGAACCAGGTAAAAAATACCAAAGGAAATATTCAGCAAAGCTATCTCAGGGATATTGAGAACTTACGTTACCAGATACAGATGATGTATTACAATGCAAACCTGAAGTATCATGGAATAGCATCTGACAAGAAAGTATAAAATATGTTTGCAAAGAAGGGCATGCGGTAAGGTTGTTCTGATAAATCCGTGCATACGGATTTTTTAAATTTGAAGTAAATATATCATGTGATTGTTAAGGATCTTTGAAAATATAAAACAAAATCAGTTTGCAAAAAACGTTTCCGTATTAGCATCGGGGACGATCATCGTTCAGGGAATTTCCATTCTGTTATCACCTGTTCTCTCACGGCTCTACACTCCTGAAGATTACGGATTACTTGCTGTTTTCATTTCCTGTATAAGCGTTCTGATCGTGATCGGAAGCTTTCGTTATGAGCTCGCCATACTGATTCCAAAAGAATCCGCGGAAGCAAATGCTCTTTTGATATTATCCATCGGGATCAATATTATTTTCGCTGCTGTCATATTTGTGCTGACTTTAATTTTCAACAGCTCACTCTCCGTGCTTCTCGGAAATGAAAAGATCAGCTTCTGGCTTTACTTCATAGCACCGGTTTTTCTTGCGTCTGGTATCTCGCAATCTCTTACAAGCTGGTACAACAGGAATAAGAATTATAAATTAATTTCCGGGGTCCGTATTTATCAGTCATCGATAAACTCCGTGTTCTCACTTGGGCTCGGATTTTTGAAATTCAATTCCGTTGGACTGATCGTAAGCCAGATAGTTTCGCAGATATTATCTTCAATGTATATAATCAAAAGGTCAGCACTCAGTCTCAGACAATTTTCGTTCAGCATTCCTGAATTGAAAAAAACCGCGAAAAAGCATATTGAATTTCCGGCATATAGTCTGCCGAGCGCGCTGCTTGATGTGTTTTCGATCAACTCCGTGATCTTTCTTCTTAATTATTTTTTCACAGAGTCAGTTACCGGTGCATATTCTTTCTCGCTGAGGATCTTAACATTGCCGACAGTGGTCATCGGAGCCGCAATAGGTCAGGTCTTTTATCAGAAGATCTCGGAAGCTTACAGTAATAATGAAAAGATCACAACGTCAATTTTTAAGACATGGAAAGTTTTATTCATAATAGGAATTGTTCCGGCGATCACAATATTTTTTTTCGGTGAGCAGTTATTTGATTTTATCTTTGGAAGCAAATGGGCTGTCGCGGGAGAAGTGAGCAGCTATTTGTGCATACTTACGTTAGTAAATTTTGTCAGCTCGCCTACAAGCAGCGCGATGATCGTTCTGAAAAAGCAGAAGATTGTATTGATTGTGAATGTAATCACTTTCATTTACCGCCCGCTGGCAATTATGTATGGATATTATACAGATAATTTTTTAAACGGGATCATACTCTACGTGGTACTCGAAATTATACAAGTCGTGCTTTACAATGTTGTGTTGATCCGTAGTTCAATAAAAGCTGACTCAAATCAAATTGCTAATAACCAAAAATTGATATGAATATTTTTGTTATTCCGTCCTGGTTTCCCGATGAATCGGATTACATAAAAGGTATTTTTATCAGGGAACAACTGGAAGCACTTTCTGAAATCAATAAGCAGTACAGGTTTTTTGTCAGCGTAAGTAAAAATTTTAATCTGCCTTTAAAAAAACCACGTAAAGGTATAAAATCTATAATTCAGTATTTTAATGACGACAAATTTTTTATTTGTAATTTAAATTCCAATCTTACAATTTTTGAAAATGCAGTTTTATCTTGGAGTGACAAACAAGTACGGGCTTGGAATCTCGACCGGGAATTTTGATCCTGTAGACATTGCAAAAGAGATAAATAAACTTTCGGGCGCAGGGATACAGGAATTCAAATCGAATACAGATAAACATGCATGGGAATTATCCTCTGAGAAAAATAAAATTTTATTCAATGGCATGGTTGATAAATTATTGCAAAATTAAAAAAACTTTTTTATGTGCGGAATATCCGGAATTTACAGCCGGCAGAGTAATATTGATAAGGCAATAATAAAGAGCATGAATGACTGCATTGCTCACCGCGGTCCGGATGATGAAGGATTTCTTGCGTATTCGACTGAAACAAAGAAAGCATACGAACTTAATTCAAACGCATTCAGTGATTTCAGGGAAAACGCAAATCTGTTTCTGGGACACAGGCGGCTTTCAATTATTGACACTTCAAATGCTGGACACGAGCCGTTTGTTGATCCGACGTCGAAGTACTTTATGATATTCAACGGAGAAATTTATAATTACATTGAGCTTCGTGAAGACCTGATAAAGAAAGGTTACAAGTTTCATTCAAAGACAGATACTGAAGTTCTTCTGTATCTCTACATTGAGTACAAAGAAAAATGTCTCGGCTATTTAAACGGTATGTGGTCATTCGTGATCCTTGATACGGAAAGAAATATTCTGTTCGGTTCACGCGACCGTTTTGGCGTCAAGCCGTTCTATTATTTTCTTGATAATAATTATTTTTTGTTCGCTTCAGAGATAAAGGCGCTGCTAAAGGCGCCGCAGATCAACCGTTCGATTAACGCGAAAGCCGCTTTTGACTTTCTAGCCGGCGGAAGAATGCTTGAGCCCGACATAACCATGTTCGAAAAGATTTTTGAACTTGAGTCGTCACACTATTTTACTGTCGATCTTAATAATAATTTTTTTGAAAAGAAGAGATATTACGAACTTACTTATACTGATAAATTCGAAAAGTTTGATGAGACACGATCAAAGCATTATATAGAGGAGATCAGAGAGAAAATTATAAACGCGATAAGACTTCGCCTGAGATCGGATGTTGCCATCGGGTCTTGTCTGAGCGGCGGCATAGACAGCTCGTCGATCGTATGCGTTATAAATTACCTGATGAAAGACCAAAAGATAGAGCAGGTTGGTGATCTGCAGAAAGTGTTCACGGCATCTTTTCCCGGTACATTGATCGATGAAACCAACTGGGCTGAGCTTGTAGTAAAGGAAACAAGTACTGACTGGCACAGGACATATCCGGATTCAAAATCATTGCTTGGTGATCTTGAAAAATTAGTTTACGTTCAGGATGTTCCTTTCGGATCAACTTCGATCTATTCGCAGTACCGTGTGATGAAGCTCGCGTCCGAAAACAAGGTCAAGGTGCTGCTTGACGGTCAGGGAGGCGACGAATTATTTACAGGTTATACTTATTTTATCAGATCATTTTATAATGAGCTGATCAAGCATAGGGACTTCAGCTCGGTGATGAATGAATATAAGAGTACGACAAACTCTCCATTTGATAAGAAAGCGATCAACAAGATGTTCGGTAAAAGCTTTGCTAATTTATTCCTGCCGTCGGCGGTCAAGAAAAAACTTATCAACTTTATCGAACCGGAAAATCTTCTGATCGAAAAAAATTTTTATGACAATAATTTCGAACGTCTGAAAGAAGGCAAACTTCGTGAATTTACAAATCTGAATTCTTCGCTGCATAATCAATTTACAATTTCAAGTCTGCGTGAGCTGCTTAAGTATGAGGACAGAAACTCCATGAATTTTTCGATTGAAGCACGGACACCTTTTGCGGATGACATAAACCTTATAGAGTATGTGTTCAATATTCCGGGCTCGTATAAAATGCGCAACGGATGGACAAAGTATCTGATGCGAGAATCGATGAAAGGAATTGTTCCGGAAAAAATATTAACAAGAACAGATAAGGTAGGATTTGCTACGCCGGAATATTACTGGCTTAATGATATTAAAGATAATCTGAAGGAATATTTTACAAAAGATCTTAATGAATATATAAAGATCGATAAAATTGTAGGGGACTGGGATTCAATATTTGCCGGACAGAAGAAGACCGGTATAACGAATTTATGGCGATTTATAAATTTTGCTATGTGGAAAAAAGTTTATAATGTCTGATTGGAGGGACTGGGTTGTCTCGTTTCATTTCCGTGATAATTATCATAGGATGTTTTTTATAATAAATAATACTGGTAAATTATTAGCCAATGACTTTCTGGTAACAATTTAGATCACGGAATCAAATTTTTCAAATGATGTTATGAGACAGATAAAAATCGCATGAGTGCAAACATAAACAAAATTTTTGAATATTTTGGATTAAAGGATTTACGTTTAAATACTGTTCACATTACACAGCTCTCATGGATGATATGGGGACAGTTCATTTCATTAGTATTGGGTTTTGTATCAATAAAACTAACGACAGCAATAGGAGCTTCAGAGTATGGTAACTATATATTGGTTGTGAGCATTGGTGGATTGTTATCTCTTTCATTTTTCGGTCCGTTTGAGCAGGGCTTTATCCGGTTCTATTTTGAATTTACAAAATCGGAGGAGGAAAGATCCACCTACATAAAATTTGTAGCAAAGATTTTAAAACTCTCATTTGCTTTCTTGCTTTTTGGAGCCATCATAACAGTATTTATCGGAATAAATTTTTTCAACATTAACATATTATTTTTAGTGAGTGCTTCTTTTTTAATAATCTTTTCAGTTCTGTCAAATCCGTTGAACGGTTTACTGAACGCGATGAAATTAAGAAAAGAAATTGCAGTCATTCAGATATTGGAAAAAATTTGCATTATAATTTTTCTTTTGCTGATTGGATTACTCGCACAAATGGATGCAGCATTAGTAATGCTTTCTATTGCTTGTGCAACGGGATTTTTTTTTGCCGTTCGTTTAAAAACCTTTTTAAAACAAGCGGCTGCCTTCCCTACGGCTGCTGCTTATTCAACGATCAAAAAAACGACATTACCTAGAATTATTACTTTTTGTATTCCGTTTGTTGCGTGGGGATGGTTGGCGTGGCTCCAACTGAACGGAGAACGTTGGGTCATTAATTCGTTTCTGCCCAAAGAAGATGTCGGAAAATACGGACTCTCATTAAGCTTGATAAATAATTCGATTGTACTTGCATACGGTGTTTTCATTCAATTTATTACTCCATCAATCTATGAAAAATTTTCAGGGAACAATGAAAGTGATGATAGGAAAGGTCATTCTTTGATCACTATATCTTCGGCTATTACGTTATCAATGTTTGTTGTGTTTGGAATTTTTATATTTTTTTTCGGAGAGAACCTGATTCATTTGTTAAGCTCGGAAGAATATGTAGTTGATTCGTCCATTTTGTTATTGATAACTACAGGACTAGGATTCTTTTATATTGGTCAGACATTTGCAATACATGGAATGGCGCTACAAAAACCCAGTATATATTTAATTCCAAAAATACTTTCTGCTCTCATTTCGATCGTTGGTTATATATATTTTTGCAAATTGTATGGAATCTTGGGAATTGCGATTGCTATTTGCATTTCCGGCTTTGTTTACATGATCAGCGTTAATTTTGCGAACAGAAAATTACTTCATTCCAGATGACAATTAAAAGTTTGATAAGTCGGTTCATTGTCAATTCATATAGAAATGGAAATTTACTATTTTCGCTTCGGAAGTTTCCTCACTTTTATTCACAGTTTAAAAAATACAAATCCCAATCCGGGGAAAATGTTGATCTTAAGTTTATCAATCCACAGTTGACTGATGCGACGAGAGAAACGCCGTTTGATTCACATTATTTTTATCAAAGCGCATGGTGTGCCAGAAAAATCGCGCAGCAAAAACCATTAAGACATAAAGACATAGCATCACAAATAAATCTTATCGGACCGCTGTCAGCATTTGTCGAAACTGAATTCATTGATTATCGTCCTTTCAATGCAAATTTAAAAAATCTTGAATTGCGAAAAGGAACAATTTTAAATCTACCCTATGATGATAAATCTGTCGAAAGTTTATCCTGTCTTCATGTAATTGAACATATAGGACTTGGACGTTATGGTGACGAGATTGATTCGAAAGGAAGCATAAAAGCTTGTAAAGAATTGCAACGTGTTATAGCTGTCAACGGTAACCTCTATCTGTCGACTCCACTTGGTAAAGAAAGGGTTGAGTTCAATGCTCATCGAGTTCATTCATCTGAAACCATTTTAAGATTATTCGATGAGCTAACATTAGTGGATTTTTCTTCCGTCAACGATAAAGGAAATTTTAAAGAGAAATCAGATCCGTCGGATTGTGACAACTTTCAATATGGATTAGGAATGTTTCATTTTCGAAGGTTATAAAAAATGAAGATATTATTTGCAGCGATGAAATACGATTATGGAATCCCCGAGCGCGGATTTAGTTTTGAACATTATAATTTTTATGATACGTTATCGAAAATGGGTTATGAAATAGATTATTTCGACTTTATGTCTTTATATCAGCAATTCGGTTCTCAAAAAATGACAAAAATGCTTCGCGGCAAAGTTGACGAATGGAAACCCGATCTATTGTTTACTTTTTTATATACAGACCAATTTGATACGGAAGAATTAAAAAAAATTAAAACGGAAACTTCAACGGTGACTTTTAATTGGTTTGCTGATGATCACTGGAGATTTGATTCTTTTTCCAAATATCTCGCGCCTTGCTTTAGCTTTGTATCAACAACAGATAAATTCTGCTTGCCCAAATATAAGGAGATAAATTATAAAAATGTACTATTGACACAATGGGGCGTAAATCATTTTTTATACAGGAAGAGATCATTACCTTTGAAATATGATGTTTCATTTATTGGTCAGGCACATGGAGACAGATTGAAGATTATTGGACAATTGAAAAAGAAAGGTATACATGTAGTTACAAAGGGAACGGCGTGGGATGTACGGTTTGGTCATCGTGTTGCAAAAAAACTTCATTTTATTACCGGTGAAAAATATAATTCCATAGTTAATCGATCGCGAATTTCACAGGAAGAAATGATAGATTTGTTTCAACAGAGCGCGATAAATTTAAATTTTACGGATTCATCGCATACTTCATTTCAAAATCAGATAAAGGGGCGTAATTTTGAAATTCCCGGTTGCGGCGGATTTCAGCTAAGTCAATATGTTGAAGGGCTCGATGAATTCTTTATTCCTGATAAGGAAATTGTCTTATTTAAATCATTAGATGAATTGATTGAAAAAATAGTATATTATCTTTTAAATGAACACGATCGCTCCTCAATCGCCGAAGCTGGTTATCAAAAAGTGATCCGTGATCACACATACGAACGACGTTTTAATGAACTTTTTTACGCCATGGGTTTACTATAATGGAGCCACTAATTTCTGTTATTGTTCCGGCATACAACCGACGGCATTTCATACTCGAAACGCTCGAAAGTGTTTATCATCAAACACATAAAAGCATAGAATTAATTATTGTTGACGACGGATCGTCTGATGGAACCGTAAGTATTGTCCGGAGCTGGTTGGAGCAAAAGCGAATTCGCTTTTCAAATGTGGTCTTTGAAGTATTTGAAGTAAACAAGGGAAAGTCTGCTGCCGTAAACTTTGGCTTCAAAGTTTTCAAAGGAGATTATTTGATGATTCTGGATTCTGATGATGTGCTTATTGAAGATGCCTTAAAGAAAGAAGTTGAATTCTTTACACGGCATGCGGATGTTGATGCGATTTGCGCCGGCGCATATTGTATAGGTCCTTCGGGAAAAATTAATCGTCCGTTTCATCCGTTTAAGGAGATCGATATGTTCATGGATATTAATGAATATTATGGAGATTTGCTTCTGAAAGGAAATGCCATAGTTTCATCAACAGTATTGATAAAAAGAAATGTTGTTCATTCAGTCGGCGGATTACGGCATGAGTTGCGCTATACTCATGATTGGAACTACTGGATACGTGTTGCCCGGAAATTTCGTTTTGGGTATGTTAATATTCCTGTCCTTTATTATCGAACGGAACACATCGGGGCATCGAGCAGCAACTACATAGGAACATTTCTTGAGATAGTACAGCTGTTAGCCCAACAAAAGCATTTGTATCAGCACAAAAAAATTCTTTTTGCATATTTTGGGTATATAAAATATTATCTGTGGCTTTCAAAAAATCACGGAGAATACTATCAGATGTTAAAAATTGGTTTGGCAGGAGTTGTAAATTCATTTCGATTTATTTTTTGAATTTAATGGAAAATAAAAAGCTGGTGTCTGTAATTATACCGTGTTATAACAGTGTGCTTTTTCTCAGACAGGCGTTGGAAAGTGTACTTTGGCAGACTTACACAGAATGGGAATGTATTTTAGTGGATGACGGCTCGACCGATGACTCCGCGGATATATTTAAAGAATATATGAAAATGGATACACGGTATGTTTATCATTACCAAGAAAATGGAGGACTTGCAACTGCAAGAAATGCAGGTATTGATCTTGCTAAAGGAGATTATATCCAGTTCTTAGATGCGGATGATGTTTTGCTTCAGCGTCGCCTTGAAAAATGTGTTGCCGTTTTTCAAACAAATCCGGATTTTAAAGTTTTATATTCCGAGTACATGCTCTTCTCAAAGACGATGGGATTTTATAAAGTTTTGCCTTCAAAGATCGCTATCCAGGATCAGCTATACGCCCTGCTGTTTGAGTTCAATAAATCATTTGTAATTCCTATCCACTCATTTTTTTTCAGAGCAGAAGTTGTAAAGAAAAATAAATTTGATGAATCATTATTGTCCTTTGCCGAAGACAATGAGTTCAGAATTCGGCTTGCTCTTAATGGTTTTCATTTTGATCACATGTATGAAGTGCTTCTTATATACCGGTTGAACGAAAACCAGATCATATCAAACGAAGAGGATAAAATATATGAGAACATGCTGCGTAATTTAACTTATTTTGAAAATAATCCAAAAACTCAAAATTATAAGAAACAGTTTATAGAGCAGCGTGTCTATTTGACACAGCGAACAGCTATTGCTTTTTTTATGAAAAAACAATTTCGAAAAGGTTTTAAGATTTTTTATCCGGTTTTGTCAAAGTCCTCGTTTCGTGATATACTAAAAGTGATAACCTGGGCGTCATTGATGATATTTATTAGTAAAAACACGTTTCAAGATTTGCGTTCCTGGTTTTTCCGAACTGCAAACTTAAAAACAGGTGGGTGGAAAACACTTGAACATTGGGATGCTCCTCAATCAGTAAAAAATTTAATGAATGTTTCCTGAAGGTCATCTATGCTCCAAGTTAGAACAAGGAAAATCTCAACAAAAATATTCCTGAACAATAGATCTGACAACGATGAAGATTGACATTTCTATAATAATAGTTACATGGAATTGTAAACAGTATGTATTACAATGTCTGGAATCAATTTATTCGAATGATCAGGAAATCAGCTTTGAAGTAATCGTTATAGACAATAACTCGGCAGATGCAACGGTTGATGAAATACAGAAAAGATTTCCATCGGTAAAAGTGATTGCGAATTTCCGTAACATTGGTTTTGCAGGTGCTAATAACCAGGGAATAGCTGCTTCGTCTGCTGGTTTTACCTTACTGCTTAATCCGGATACGATCGTGCATAAGCATGCTTTGAAAAATATGCTTGTATTTATTAAAAGTAACGAGACCATTGGCGCGATAGGTCCGAAAATTTTAAACAACAACGGAACAGTTCAATACGCCGGAATTCAATTCCCGGATAACTGGAATATTTTTTGTGAAGCATTGTTTCTGGACAGAATATTTCCTCATTCGCGTATATTCGGAAAGCACAAATCACTTTACGAAGATTTCTCGAAACCATTTCCTGTGAATTATGCTCAGGGATCAGCGCTATTATTGAGACGGTCTGCACTGGATGCAGCAGGATTTTTGGACGAGAGGTTTTTTATGTATTTTGAAGAAACGGATTTATGTCTTCGAATAAAGAAGAAAGGATATACTATATACTTTTATCCCGGCGCAACGATTACACACTTTGGAGGCGGCGAAACAGGACATTATACAGAACGCCGTCTTTTACATTATCACGAAAGCCTGATTAAATTTTACAAAAAACATTTTTTGCCAGGAAGTTTGGTTCTGCTTCGATTTATAATTACAATCCGGTCAGCAATAAGAATCATTGTATGGAGTTGTATGCTGATTCCAAAATTTGCACAACGAAAAAAAATCTATTCGATTCTAACCGGATACTTTAAGTCATTTAAAATTGTACTTCATGAATAAGTTTTTCTCAATTGTGATCACTACATTCAACAGAAAAGAATTACTATTGAAATGTCTTGAATCCGTGAGCGCGCAGGATTTCCCTAAAGATAATTATGATGTTTGTATTGTAAATGATGGTTCAACTGATGGAACGGAAAAAATACTTGAAAAGAAATCATTTCCTTTTTCCGTGTTGATGATTACCGTACCAAATGGGGGTCCATCAACAGCGCGAAACATTGGCGCATCAAATGCTGAGGGGAAATTCATTGTTTTTCTCGAAGATGATGTCATTGCTCATTCAGATTGGTTGAAGAATGCCTACCGGTATCTTAAAAATGATGACATTGACATTCTAGATGGAAGAACTATTTATCAAACTACAAAAAAAGACGTGCAGTTGTTTGATGAGGAAGGATACATTTCATTTATTCCGTGCAACCTTTTTATAGGGCAGACATTATTTAAAGAAAACGGGGGATATGATACTGAATTTAATATACCGGAGGAAAATTTGTATTTTCGTGAAGATACTGAATTGAGCTTTAGAATTATGAACAGCAGCATCCGGATTCGTAAAGCTAAAGACGTAGTTGTAGAGCATCCCGAACAATTTTTAACAATTAAGGATTCTTTCCGGCATGCATTACGCTACCAGTTTGATCCTTTATTGTATAAAAAGCATCCTGAAAAATTCCGAAAGTTTGTTGATGTAAAAAAAATTTTTGGCATTAAGCTCCATAGACCGCATCATTATCTGTATTTGGTTTATGTTGTTTCATGCCTTATTTTTCTTGTTACAATTCTGTCGGGCTTTACTTTAATGACAAAGATTTTACTGATGCTAATTATCGCTATCGCCTTTATTACCCGATTTAAATATCAACGATTCCGTGCGTTCAGGATGTATGTTCTTTCCGAAACATTAGGATTTTTTTTACTTCCATTTGTATATTTTTATGCGTTGATCAAAGGAAGCATTCGTTATCGTTCATACGGAGCATTACTGTGACGTGCTGGCAATTAATCTAACTTTCAAAATCACATTTAGTAAATTCTATCAAACTGGATAGCTGTTTTCGAAAATTTTTAATGTGAATGATGCAGGAAACCGCTCATTGTATTTTATAAAGTAATATTCTAAAAACTTTTTTTATAAAATTTAATCCATAGTAAATGAATGAAGTAAAGCCAGAAGATCAGCAATTACCCGATCATTTACCCGGAGTACCCGAACCGATGAAGAGCTCTCAAAGACCGAGGCAATGGCGGAGGTTTTTACATCTCCTGAGACAGATTTGAGACTATAGCGGCGACTCCTAAGAAAAATTACTGGCTGCTTCTTGTCCTGATTTAAGTAGGATGATCAGGTCTTCATTTATTTACCTGTAGTGCATATCTTGACAAAAAATTTCTTGAAATCTCAGTAAGACTAGTGGAAATAAATTTCATTGCAGGTCTGCATATACTCGATCAGAGCGAAAGATCGCAGGCATTCACGGACAGTCTCAAGGTGATACAATATACATACTGCCGGCTTCCCATAATTGTGCCCGAGAGTATAAAAAGTTCAAGAGAAAACTTTATTTATTATAAGGCGGGCGATGCATTGTCAATACTTAACGCAATCGAAGCTGTTAAAAAGTTCGACAGAAATAAAATTGACACCGGTAATATAAAATCATGGGATGAAGTAACAGAAAATCTTATCAATGAATAAATCCACGCAAACAAATATCGGAATACTCGGAGGCTCATTCAATCCTCCGCATATCGCGCATTCGATAGTAGCGCAGAGTGTTCGTGAGCAGATGAAATTCGATAAAATTATTTTCATTCCAACAGGCAATCATCCGTTGAAAAAATCGATTGATTCCGGTCTCCGTTTGGAAATGGCTAAGCTTGCATTCGGTGAGAATGTAAATTTTGAAGTAAGCGATATTGAAGTTAAAAATAAAAGCGGACTTTCATTCACAGTCAACACCCTGAAAACACTGAACGAGATGTACGAAAAAAATAATGTTAAACTAAATCTGATCATCGGAGCGGACAATTTGATTGAACTTCCAAAGTGGAAAGATCCGGAGAAATTATTTGAGCTATGCAACGTGATCGTGATCAACCGTCCTGAATATTCACCGGAAGATTCAAAAGCTGAATTTTACAGTAAAGTGAAATTTGTCAGAGTGCCGCATCTCGAGATATCATCTACGATGATAAGAAAACTTATATCGGAAAAAAGATCTATCGGCTACCTTGTAGCCCCTCCGGTTGAAAAATTCATATATAAAAATAATTTGTATGAATAATAAAACTGCTAAACTGAATATATCCTTTGTTGGTGATCAGTTTACCAAACCGTCACCTCATTTTATCAACAAACATTTTTTAGAATCTAGAAGAATACCATTGCTATACAAAGAGTAAAAATAAATTCCGCTTGGATAAGCTGAAGCATCGAATAAAACTTTGTATTCACCTGGTGATTGTTGCTGGTCAATTAATGAAGTGATCTCTCTG
>JAWXBH010000092.1:0-5151 GCA_034439935.1 bacterium | reverse complement strand
CACTGCATCCTCGCCTTTTTCAATTGTGCCGGGAGGTGTTTTGAATTTTGCTCCTACCACCTTGAACACAGTGATAGCTGAATGATTATCACTTTCCTTATTCATATGTGAAATGACGTCATACAATGCGTGTGAAATTGTCGCGATCTCTTTCGCAGCCGAAGGTGTTACGCCCGCGATCACAATTCCGTTAAGCTTAACATTCAATGCTGCAAGATCTTCAGATAGAAGGTTTCCGGCTGTTGAAGCGGGATCAAAGTTGCCCGGATTTTTATTCAGATTTATAGCGCTCACATAAGGCCAGTAATTCTGATGGGTGTCACCCGAATAATAATTTGCAATTCCGAAATGCTTGTCATCAAGATATGACTCGTCGTAAATAATGTTCCCGGTAATTTCTGTAATGTTCTTTTCCGCTATCTGCTTTGCAAGATAATTTAAGTCGGAAGAGTTGAGATCCGGATCTCCGAATCCTTTCAGATAAAGATTGCCGTTAATGACACCGTCTTTAATATCAGTATCATCTGTATAAGCAATGGTTTTAAAATCATAATTCACACCGAGAACGTCGATGGCAACTGCTGCGGTAATGAGCTTAGTGATCGAGGCGGGTATCATTTTTTGCTGAGGATTATATTCATAAAGCAGATCATATTTATCAGCGCTTGTAATCTGAACGGAAATGTTACAGCCTATCGAACTGACAATGGAATCAAGCTTAGAAGCAAGCTCCTCAACCTTATTTTTTGCTTCAGTGAATTCCGGTATCAGAAAGAGAATGCAAAAAATCAGATAGCAAAACTTTCTTAGTCTGATGTTGATACTATTATAATATTTCATTTTATTTTTTTTTATTAATGTTTTTATTAAGCCATTGGGATGCTTTTCTCAGTAATTTCTTTGATTCATTGAATGTAATTATTTTCGCCGCAGCTTTGATCGTACACCATCTGTAATTTGTAATTTCCTTTTTATCGATCTTAACTTTCTTTGTAAATGATTCGGCTAAAAAATAATCAACCGATTTAAGGATCTTTTCCTTATTCCTGTTTGAATAAGCATAAGTCTCACTGAACAGAATTTTTTTGGATAAAAATCTTACGTCATCAATTCCTGCTTCTTCAAGCAGCTCTCTGCCCGCAGTCAGGATCGGCGTTTCACCTTTATCCTTGTGACCTTTTGCAAATGACCAGTGACCTTTCCTGTGCTTCAGGATCAGAAACTTTGTAGAACGGGGAAACGCGTAAAATAATATTATACCAATGGATTGATCTTTTTTTATGACCGCCAAATGTTCCCTTCACAATTACAATTCAATTTTTGCCTTCTCCCATATTTCGTCCATCTCTTCCAGAGTCATTTCTTCGATCGGTCTGTTACTTTCCTCAGCAAATTTTTCTATTTTCTGAAAACGTTTTTTGAATTTACTTACAGTCCGTCTCAGCGCGTCTTCAGGATTTATTTTCAAAAAGCGTGAATAATTTACCAGCGAAAAAAGCACATCTCCAAATTCATCTTCGATTTCACTTTCGCTTTTTCCTGTTTCAACATTCTCCCTTAGCTCACCGATCTCTTCAAGTATTTTATCAAATACCGGCTTCTCATCCTTCCAGTCAAATCCTACTTTAGATGCCTTCTCCTGTATCCTAAACGCTTTCAGCAATGCGGGAAGCTCTTCCGGTATTCCGTCAACGAGTGACTTTCTTCCTTCCTTCTTCTTAAGATTTTCCCAGTTCCTCTTTACTTCTTCACTGTCTTTGACTTTAACATCACCAAAAACATGCGGATGCCTGTCGATAAGCTTCTTTGTCTCACCCTCTATGACTTCTTTGAGTGTAAATTCTTTCACTTCTTCAGCAATGTTGGAATGAAAGACAACCTGCAGCAGAATATCGCCGAGCTCCTTTCTTAATTCCTGAATATTGTTTTCATCGATTGCTTCAAGTGTTTCGTAAGTTTCCTCAAGGAGACATCTTCGAAGTGATAGGTGAGTCTGAATCCTGTCCCACGGGCATTCCTGTCTAAGCTTTTTAACTATATTGACAAAATCATCAAACTCAGTCATTCATAACTCCTGAAAGTTTATTTTCGTTTACAATTTACCTTTTGAAAAGATAGATATTTTAAATTTTTTTTACAGTGGGAAAAGTAATGAAAGGTATTTGTTTGTATTTGTTCACGATCATCCGTTGGCATCACACCATTGTAAAGAATACGCAAGGTGTATAAGCCGGGTTTTGCATTGATATTTCTGATAACATTCTACAAATCACATCGTATCAATCACAGTAATCAGATTAAATAATCAAAAATTAAAAATACAAAAATGGAATTAAAGTCAGGCGACATTGTAATGTTAAAATCCGGCGGTCCGAAAATGACCATTCAAAGATTTATAGGTGACAGCAAGGAAGTTTCAACAAAAGTGCAGGATGAAGCATTAAAAATAATTAAAGGAAACAAAGAAGGCGATGTAGTCTGCCAGTGGTTTGACGGTAATGTATCAAAGAACGATATTTTTCCTGTTGATTCCTTGACAAGGTTAAGTGTGTAACGACCGGAAAATTTCATACAGAGATTGATTTTTTATAATAGATAAATAAAATTATTACATCTAACTTTATAAAAAATCAGAAAGGGATATCAATGAAATGTTTTAAGAATTTTATGCTGCTGTTAATTCTCCTGACAGCAGCTTTTGTTTCTGTTACTTATTCACAGGATGAAGAAGAGAATGAATCAAGCGAAAGCATATTTGAACGCGAGAAATTCATTAATGAAAGAAGAGCCGGCGGACCGGAAATGAAAGTGCCGTCTTTTGCTTATGAAAAAGCTGTGATCCAGATGCGTAACATTCCGGAAGACAGAAATCTTTCCAACAGCATTACTTCACTTACAAGCTGGGTAAGTGTAAATCCTACAGGGATGTTTTATGGAGTGACAAACAATAATTATATTTCAGGAAGAACCAACGGAATCGCATTTCATCCGGGCAACCCTAACATAATGTACATTGCCGCTGCACAAGGCGGAGTATGGAAAACAACTGACGGCGGCATAACATGGAATGTTTATACCGATAACCTCGGCTCAATATCCAGCGGTGACATTGCAATTGACCCTACTAATCCAAATATATTGTATTACGGAACAGGCGAATTAAATTATTCACTCGACAGCCAGTACGGAGACGGTATTTATAAATCTACAAATGCGGGTTTGAACTGGTTGAAAATTTCACCCGCAACTCAGACCGGTACTTATACAGGTAAAATAATTGTCGATCCTGTAAATCCTCAGAATGTATATGCCGCTGGTAACGTCGGAGTTTTTAAATCGACGAACGGCGGGGTCAACTGGGCAAGCACACAATTCATAAATTCATCTTCATTGGTAATGCATCCCAATAATCCTTCCATATTATATACTTCAAACGGAACGGGACCTAATGTAATTTACAAAACAACCAACGGCGGGACAAACTGGACACTTCTTACCAGCGGACTTCCGAATTCAACCGGCAGAAGAACCCAGCTCGCTATTTCACCTGATAACGGAAATTATATTTATGCAAGCATTGCTGCTTCAAGCGGAGCTTTACTTGGACTTTACAGGACAACTAACGGAGGAGACAACTGGACACTTCAGGCATCTACACCCAATTATATGAGCCAGCAGGGATGGTATGATAATGCGGTAACCGTCATTCCGGGAAACCCTGAAGGAGTAGTCGTTGCAGGACTTGATGTGTATGTTTCAACTAACGGAGGAACTACACTTGTAAAAAAATCAAACTGGTCTACAAGCAGTACAACAAATTTTTCACATGCAGACATTCATTACTTATCATATAACGGATCTGTTTTGTATTGCTGCTCGGACGGAGGTGTTTATAAATCCACAAACAACGGTGATGTGTGGACGGACCTGAATGAAAATATCTCGACTCTGCAGTTTCAAAGCGCTGATTATGATCCTACCGATCCCGCAAAGCTTTACGGAGGGACACAGGACAATAATAAACAAACATCTACTGACAATGGAGCTGTATGGATCCAAAGAACTACCGGCGACGGCGGCTACACGATAGTTGATCCAGTCAATACAAATTTTGTTTATGGGCAATATGTTAACGGCTCGATACAGCGTTCGCTGAATTTCGGTGTATCATTTACAAACATAACCCCAAGCGGATCTACAGGCGGTTTGTTTTACAATCCATACGAGATGTCACCGGGTAATCATAATTTTGTAGTATTCGGAAGAGCGGATGTATGGAAAACTTCATCGGTCCAGTCCGCCTCAACTTCACAGGGCTGGAGGCAAATGGCAACAACAGGCGTTACCGGCGGAAGTGTTTCAGCGATCGGCATAAGTAAAACCGATACTAACAAAGTTTACATCGGTACAAGTAACGGAAAAATTTCCGTAACAACAAACGGCGGAACAAACTGGTCTGCAGTGACCGGCTTTCCATACATCACTGATCTTTGGGTTGATTTCGATAATGATAATGTCTGCTACGCGACATTCGGAGGAGCACAACCTGGCAGGCATGTTTTTAAGACCACCAACAGCGGAGTTAACTGGTTCAGCATTTCCGGAAATCTTCCGGACATCGGTCACAATTCAATTGCATTGAGGCAAAGCAGTCCGAGAATGATATTTGTCGGAACGGACCTTGGAGTTTTTCAGTCGACCAATGACGGTGCTAACTGGGTAAATTTTAATACGGGTTTTCCGAATGTTGAAGTTTATGATTTGAAATACAAAGAGACGCCTGCTATACTTCTTGCCGCGACACACGGCAGAGGGTGCTTCACTTTTGATGTCGGAACCATTGTAGGGATCAACAGCCATTACGGCATACCGGATAAGTATTCGCTATCGCAGAATTATCCCAATCCTTTCAATCCTTCCACCGTGATAAGTTATGAACTTGCTGTTTCAGGATTAGTCAGTCTTAAGGTTTATGATGTGCTGGGAAATGAAGTGAAAACATTAATTGACAAAAAACAAAATTCGGGAAAATATGAGGTAACTTTTAATGGCAATAATATTCACAGCGGAGTTTATTTTTACAAGTTGATAACAGGTGATTTTATAGAAACAAGATCTATGATACTGCTGAAATAATAATTTTTTTTTGAT
>JAWXBH010000091.1:0-5027 GCA_034439935.1 bacterium | reverse complement strand
CGAAAACTTATTCTACGGTGATGATAAACTTGAATTATTAGTAAAAGTTGCTTTGGTAAAATTAAACCGCAATTCTTAAACAGTCAAAATTCGTTGAGTGATTTTATTTCGCCGCCGTTGGTAAAATAACAAAAGGGGCTCACTTTCAATTTGAGTTAGTACGAATTATTTTCGTAGAGCAAAGCCTTTGCTCTTTATACCTAAACTTCACCAAAAGCAACCTCGCTGCTACAGCTTACAGAACCCGCATCACCGACTCGTGGAATTTCAAATACTACCGCTATGACGTCCGCGGGAGAGTAATAAAGATGTGGAATATTATTTCGGGCTTTGATACTTTGGTGACAGAATATAAATATAACTATTCTTAACCCCTACATTGAGATTTGCGCGTTGGTGACCAAAAAATTGCAATGAATATATTATCAATTTTTAACAGACTTCTGCAATTTTTTGGAACACCAACGCGGGCGGGAAAAAATGTTTAACTGCTCTTCACGTGATCAAGAGTACACAAGAGTACTCAATAGTAAAAATAGGGAGTTAACACTGTCAAAATCTATGAAAATGACGAGGTATATTTTTAAAAAGAATTTTGTTAATAATTTAAGTATTTTTCTATTGTGATAAATTATTCAGAATATATTACCGTAGAACCGGGCAAAAGAAGTGGTCAGCCTTGCATCAGGGGTATGAGAATAACAGTATATGATATACTTAGTTATCTTGCCGCTGGGAATACAATTGAGGACCTTTTGGAAAATTTTTCCGGACTGACCAGGGAAGATGTATATGCATCTTTGGCATATGCTGCTGATGCAGAAAAAAGAATTGTTAGAATAGCTTCTTGAATCAATTATTTTGAAACTGTTATTTGACAATAACCTTTCCTCAAAACTTCCCAAATTACTTGCTGATGTTTTTCCGGATTCAATTCATGTTGTTGAAATTGGAATGCGAAATTTTGAGGATATTGAGATTTGGAAGTATGCAAAAGAAAAAAGTTTAACTATCGTCTCAAAAGACAAAGATTTTTATTACCTAAACTCTGCGTTTGGAAGCCCTCCGAAATTTATTTCGCTTGTACCGGGTAATTGTAGATTGAGGATACTGTAATTGTTCTTAGAGAAAATCAAAAAGAAATCATTCATTTCATTAAAAGTCATAATGACTTGTTAATTCTGGAAAAAAAATGATTCCGACATAATCAATCAAACTCATATGTCATTAAAAGTAATCGGATCAGGAGTCGGAAGAACAGGAACACATTCACTCAAACTTGCTCTTGAGCAGCTTGGCTTTAGTAAATGTTACCATATGATTGAGCTGTTTGAAAACCCTGAAGGAATAAAATATTTTAAGCGGGCTGAACGGGGCTTAGATGTTAACTGGGATGAATTGTTCAAAGGATACAGCTCGGCTGTGGATTATCCCGTTGCAAGGTACTATAAACAATTAATGAAATATTATCCCGATGCAAAAATAATTCAAACAGTAAGAGATCCTGAATCATGGTTCAAAAGTATTTCTCAGACAATTTTCAAAGTATCCCAGCCAACACTTGTTAAAAAGTTGAAACTGATAATGAAGCTTCCTTTCTCATCCGCAATTCGTAAGAAACTGCCAATATATATTTTTAACGGAAAGCTTGTTGAATCTGAATTTGGAAAAGATCTTACTAATAAGGAAGAGATAATAAAAAGGTTTATTAAAAGGAATGAGGAAGTCATAAAAATTATACCTAAAGAAAATCTGCTCTTGCTCGCCGCTAAAGACGGCTGGGAGCCATTATGTAAATTCCTGAATGTACCTGTTCCATCCACGCCATATCCTGTTACAAATTCAACTGAAGAGTTTTTGAAATTAGCGGATGAGGCAGTTTAATCACTCAGGTCTATGATCATTCGAAACAATTATTTGATAAGTATCATACTCTTCACAGAACTAAAATCGCTGTTCCTTAAATTACCGGAATGAACGTTGATCCTGTAAAAGTATGTTCCGCTGGATAAATTGCTTCCGTCGAATTTTATTTTGTAGCTACCGGCAGACTGAAATTGATCCACTAGTGAAGTGATCTGTCTTCCTGTAACATCAAATATATTAACAGATACAAATCCTGCTTCATTCATCTCATAGCTTATGATGGTTGAAGGATTGAACGGGTTAGGATAATTTTGTTTTAAGATAAACCTCTCAGGATTCAATCCGGAATTCTGACTGATCCCGATCAATGGATTTTTATATTGAATGATCCCCCCATTTGCGCCGGTAACCCATCCTGTATTGTCATTTACAAAATAGATCCCGAAAAGTCTCCCGTCGAGATTGTTCTCGGAATCGGAAAACCAGGTATGACCTGCATCAACGCTTCTGTAAATGAATCCAAAGTCACCGATAGCCCAGATATTATTTTTATCGGTCGCATAAATATTGTTCAGATAATTATTCGCCGGAATGCTAACCTCATCCCACAAAACACCGCCGTCAGCAGTCAGAAGAATTTTGTTATCAAAGGTAAAGCCGACGCCATTAAGCTGATCAACGAATTGTACAGCGCCAACACCTCCACCGAAAACATTGACATGAGGAACAAACCAGTTGCTTCCGCCATTTGTAGTTTTGAAAATTTTTCTCTCACCAGAGGAATACCATCCTGTATTCTGATCAATGAAAAATATATCACTTATATAGTATGACTGGTTCTGTTGGAACAAAGTAAAATTGTTTCCTCCGTCTGATGTCTTAAGCAGTTTGCCTGAATCACCGCAAACCCATCCGTAATTTTCATCAAGAAACTGAAGTGAATAAAGTCCAGCCGTTACAGTTGAGTTGAGATTGAACCAGTTGTTACCGCCATTGGAAGTTTTGAGAATTACCCCATCTTCTCCTGCGCAGAAACCCACGTTACTATTTACAAAATCGATTTGATTTAGAAAGTCATTCGTGCTTCCTGCCTGAACTCTTCTCCAGGTATTGCCTGCATTTGATGTAACTGCAATTGTGCCTTGCTGCCCGCAGCTCAACCCGTTATCGCCATCAATGAAGTCAATTGAGTATAAGGTATTTCTGAAGCCGGAAGAGTGATCGGTCCAATTCAGTCCGGCATTATTGGATTTTAAAATTGTACCTTTATTGCCAACGCTTATGACATCGTTCACTGCAAAAGCTTTCAGCGCATATTGAAATTCAGATGTTGGAGTACCGTAGCTGATCCAGTTAAGTCCGCCATTAGTTGTTCGTGCAATATTACCATAATCACTTGCCGCGAATCCGGTGTTGTCATCCCCGAACGAAATAGAATAGAACCAGCGATTCGTTGCCGTAGAAACAGTTGCCCAGGTCAATCCCGCATTGGTAGTCCTGACGATAGCACCGTAAGTCCCTGCAAGAAAACCTGTCGTAGAATTTTTAAACATTACATCGAAGAAGTAATTATTATTATTTGGATTAACTGTCTGCCAGGTCTCGCCGTAATCAGAAGAGCGGACGACTGTCGCATTCAAGCCCGCTGCAACAACTATAGAATCGATCATTGCGATACAGGTCAGTGATCTTGTAACATTGGTTACCTTTCTGTTCCAGGTTGAACCGCCATCAGTGGTCTTAAAAACAACACCCGTATCACCCGCAATAAATCCTGTAGAATTATTTAAGAACCTTACGGCAAATAAATTTCCTGTGGTATTGAGGATAACTTTGTTCCAGTTATTACCTCCGTCGGTTGTTTTCAGAACAGTTCCAAAAAGCCCGCTAGCGTAACCTTTATTCGCATCGAAAAAGTAGAGTGATCTTATGCTTTGCTTTGTCCGGGTTTTATTCACTGTCCAGTTAAGTCCTCCGTCGGTAGTTTTTATAATAGTACCTCCGTCACCACATGCCCAACCCGTATTTGGATTTATGTAATGCGATCCGAAAAGAATATTTCCCTGTGGTAATGGGTTCTGCCATTGCCATTGCGAGAATAATTTTTGAGGAATTAATGTCAGTATCAAACCAAAGCAAATAATGAATTGACAGTATTTATTGAATCGTCTTAGTAGAGCAGTGTAATCTGAAATAAATTTTTTCATAAAACAATTATAGTTAATTTGTTAGCACATTTCATTAATATTACCAATTGAAAAAAAATTACTCGTCTAAAAGTCCGATAGGAGTGTTTGACTCAGGCATCGGAGGTTTGACTGTTGCAAAATCATTGTTTGAAATTCTTCCTAATGAAAATATCATTTACCTCGGTGATACTGCAAGATTGCCTTATGGAACAAAGTCAAAGGAAACAGTAACGAAGTATTCAATCGAGATAACAAAATTTCTTTTGAATAAAAATGTTAAAATGGTTGTAGTCGCGTGCAACACTGCGTCATCGGTAGCATTACAATATTTAAAAAAGCTGACTGACGTACCCGTGATAGGTGTGATCAGACCCGGCGCGAAGGCAGCAGTTTCAAAGACCAATAATTATAAGATCGGCGTTATCGGTACACTTGGAACAGTTCATAGCTTTGCATACAAGACTCAGATACACAAGATCGACAGGGACATAAATGTTTTTTCCAAAGCCTGCAGTCTTTTCGTTCAGCTTGCCGAAGACGGCTGGACAGATAATAAAATAGCAGAGATGGTAGCAAAGGAATATCTTACGGAATTCAAGTCACACGACATAGATACATTAATATTAGGCTGCACTCATTATCCGATCTTAAAAAAGACAATATCAAAAGTTGTGGGAAAAAAAATCCATCTTATAGATTCGGGTGAAGAGACTGCTAAGGAAGTTAAGAGAATCCTTGAATACAAGGATCTGCTCAATAAACAGAAGAAAGCAGGCAGGCATAAATTTTTTGTTACCGACTTTCAGAAAAAATTTAAAGAGATAAGCGAGAGGTTTCTCGGACAACCGATTTATGATGTGAGGAAAGTAAGACTTGAAAGTTGAAAGTTGAAAGTTGAAAGTTGAAAGTTGAAAGTTGAAAGTTGAAAGTTGAAAGTTGAAAGTTGAAAGTTGAAAGTTGAAAGTTGAAAGT
>JAWXBH010000090.1:0-23838 GCA_034439935.1 bacterium | reverse complement strand
GTTAAAAGTTGAAAGTTAAAAGTTAAAAGTTGAAAGTTAAAAGTTGAAAGTTGAAAGTTAAAAGTTGAAAGTTTGTAAAGTTAATAAAATGAAACTCGTAAATCATACATTTTAAAAAAATAACTCAAGTGGGTGCTCAAATCAACCTTACATATTGGTTGTCAAATGGATAAAATGAAACTCGTCAAACTTTACAAACTTTATAAACTTTATTTTTGAGAAAAGTTCTGGCGATAGTAGGTCCTACGGCATCGGGCAAGACGAAAGTTGCGGTTGAAGTTGCCCGGCGGATTAACGGAGAGATCATCTCCGCCGACTCAAGGCAGGTTTACAAATATATGAACATTGCTACGGCTCAGCCGGATGAAAAAGATCTGAAAAAAGTAAAACATTATTTTATAAATGAGCTGAAGCCGGATGAAGAGTTTAACGCAGGTCATTTCGGAAAGAAGGGAAGAGAACTCATTAGCGAAATATTTTCAAGGGGGAAACAGCCGATAGTTACGGGCGGAGGCGGGCTTTATATCCGCTCGCTTGTTGACGGATTCTTTGAAGATGAAGCGGGAGATGACAAGGTTAGAAATGAACTTTATGGTAAGCTTGAAATGCACGGTGAAGAATATCTTTATGATGAATTGAAGAATGTGGATGAAGCAATATATCTTAAAATTCCCAAAGGAAAAATAAGAAGAGTGATACGAGCTCTGGAAGTGTTTTATTCATCCGGTAAAAAAATGTCTGATCTTCAAAGTGTGAAAATGGAAATTGACTTTGAAACTATTCAGATCGGATTGTCAATTGAAAGAATAGAATTGTACAAAAGAATTGAGAAGCGGGTCGATGCGATGTTTGACAAGGGGCTCATTGAAGAAGTAAAAGAGCTTATATCAAAAGGATATGATTACAAAAAAAATTATCCGGTCGATACGGTAGGAGTAAAGGAAGTATTCAAGTATCTTAAAGGTGAGTATAAGTATGAAGAAATGATAACACTGATTAAACAAAACTCACGACGTTACGCAAAACGTCAGATGACTTGGTTCCGCAAGGATCAAAGAATAATATGGATAGACGTAAATGAGGAAGATTTGTGCGGAAAAATATTAAATGAATTTGAAAGAGAGTCGTAACGGATTATTCACGTTTCACATTTAGCTTTTCACGTATTGACTTACAAGAAGAATTAGAAATTGTTAAATTAAATAAACCACGATAAGGTATTCTGAGATTAACCTCAAAGACTTTAAGTCTCCAAGGTTTATTGAAACAGTTTACTAGCAAAGATATAGAATAATGATTCAATTTTTTCTTAGAGTTTTTGCGCCTTCGTGGTAAAAAAAAATATAATATTATGAAGCATACACACATTCTCAAGAACGCTCCGGAGAAAGACAAGACATACAGAGTAAAATACAATGACAGTGAAATTTATGACGCGAAGATCCTGAGCTATGAAGGCGGTTGCTGGGCTAAGATAAAGATCGAAAGCGTGCTTCCTTCTCCTAATGAAAAATTATATAAGGAAGGACAGGAGTTTGATCTGAAGCTTGGTTACTATTCTCTTTATGAAATTGAGACTGAAGAAGCTGACGCGAAGTAAGGAATGAATTTTTCGCAAAAAGAAATAGTTCTCTCTCCGCAGCATTCAAAGATGATCGAAAGTGGATGGGGAAGTGAAGTCGTCACCGAAAACGCTGTAAGTAAAATTACTTATGACTCCGACGGCAATGAAGTGGAAGGTTATCTCGCGCATCCCATTGATACTAAAAAGAAATACCCGTTAATAATATGGAACAGAGGCGGCAATTTAAAGGAAGGAGCTATCGATGAATTTCTCGCGAAAGGAATGTTCGGTGAAATAGCCTCATGGGGTTATGTTGTTCTTGCTTCGCAATACAGGGATAAGGATGAGTTCGGAGGAAGTGAAATAAATGATATTCTGAATTTATTTCCATTAGCATCTTCGATTGATTTCTGTGATGATAAGATCATTGGGATGGAAGGGTGGAGCAGGGGAGGAATGATGACATATAAGGTATTGACGCTTACAGATAAAATAAAATGTGCGGTTATAATCTCAGGACTTGCGGATATAATAAGGAGTGAGGAAGAAAGAAGCGGATTGAGCAAAGTATACCGGAAATTGTTTGGAAGTGACGATGGGGTTGAATTTACCAAAAGAAAAAAGGAAAGATCTGCGGTATATTTCGCTGACAAGATTAATAAAGAAACAAAGATACTTTTGATACACGGAACAAAAGACGACAAAGTATCATATAAAGACTCAGAAGACATGTTTGAAAAACTAAAAGCTGAAGGTGTTGAATGCGAATTGAAACTAATTGAGGGCGGAGATCATTACTTAAAGAGGCAAAGAAAGGAAGTTGTGGGATTGAGAAGAGAATGGTTTAAAAAATATCTGAAAAATTAAATTTTAAAGTTAAAATAACGAAAGGAAATCACAATGTACGATCCAATTATGGTTCAGCCGATGAGAGATCAGGCAAAAGATATCGGATTCAAAGAAGTATATACACCGGAGGAAGTAAAAGCGGAATTAGATAAGAAAGGCGCGACACTCGTATTCATAAATTCAGTTTGCGGATGCGCAGCCGGAAAAGCAAGACCGGGTCTTTCACTTGCAGTAGACTGGGCAAAGGAAAATAATGCAATGCCTGAAAATATGATTACGGTTTTTGCAGGAATGGAAAAAGATGCGGTAAATGAAGCAAGAAAATACTTTACAGGCTTCGCTCCTTCATCACCACAAATCGCGTTATTAAAGGACGGGGAATTAGTTCACATGATCCAGAGACACGATATTGAAAACAATGACGCCAATATGGTTGCTAACAAGGTCGCGGGTGTATTAAAGGAGTACTGCACAAAAGTTGATGCTTAAGCATTATGGAATTAATTTGTGAGGATAGTAAGTTGTTATCATCAGATACAAATTTTGAATTGTTCTTTTAATTGCAGTAACTTTAACGGTTATGTGTTCGGACTTGATATATGGTATAATTAATCATAAGTTGATTCGTTTTTAAAAAAATTGTCAGACGTTATGCAGTTTCATCTGCAAAGATTGAAAGAATAATTTACCCAAAATTATTTGTGAATTTAAATTTTAAAAAAAATGGACAGTAATTTTTCAAGCAGGGTTCAGGATGTGATCAGACTTAGCAGAGAAGAGGCAATTAGGCTTGGGCACGATTACATAGGCACTGAACATCTTTTATTAGGAATAATAAGAGAAGGAGAAGGAATTGCAATTAAAATTTTCAAAAATCTTGGAGTAGATGCGTTTAAAATAAAGAAGTCAGTTGAAGATACCGTACGACAATCAGGCGGGACATTAACAGTAGGTAACATTCCGCTTACAAAGCAGGCAGAAAAAGTCCTGAAGATCACATATCTGGAAGCAAAATTATTTAAATCCGAAGTCATCGGAACTGAGCATCTGTTGCTTTCCATTCTTCGTGAAGATGATAATCTTGCGGCGCAGATCCTTCATCAGTTTAATATTAATTATGAATCCGTCAAAACGGAACTTATGAATATATTAAGCGGTAAGCCGTCAAGCACTCAGAGCACAGCAAAAACAACTTCCGAAAAGAAGCAGGAAAGAAGCAAAACTCCGGTTCTTGATAACTTTGGAAGAGATCTGACAAAAATGGCTGTTGAAAATAAGCTTGATCCTATTGTTGGCAGGGAAAAAGAGATCGAGAGGGTTGCCCAGGTTCTGAGCAGAAGAAAGAAGAACAATCCTGTATTAATAGGAGAGCCGGGAGTGGGTAAAACAGCTATAGCCGAAGGACTCGCGTTAAGAATTATCAATAAAAATGTTTCAAGAGTTCTGCACAATAAGAGAGTTGTAACACTTGATCTGGCAGCTCTTGTTGCCGGAACAAAATACCGCGGTCAGTTTGAAGAAAGAATGAAAGCAGTGATGAACGAGCTGGAAAAAGCCAAGGATGTCATACTCTTCATTGATGAATTGCATACGATAGTCGGCGCCGGCGGTGCCAGCGGTTCACTGGATGCTTCAAACATTTTCAAGCCTGCTTTATCAAGAGGCGAATTACAGTGCATCGGAGCGACTACATTAAATGAGTACAGACAATATATTGAAAAGGACGGAGCGCTTGACAGAAGATTTCAGAAAATAATTGTTGAGCCGACCACAACAGATGAGACGATTCAGATCCTGAAAAACATTAAGAATAAATACGAAGATCACCACAATGTGAAATATTCAGATAAGGCAATCGATGAAGCTGTAAGACTAAGTGACCGTTACATTACTGACAGGTTTTTACCGGATAAAGCGATCGATGTTATGGATGAGGCAGGCTCACGTGTTCACCTTTCGAACATAATTGTTCCTAAGGAAATTGTTGACCTCGAAGCTGAGATAGAAAAGATCAGGGTGTTTAAGAATCAGGTAGTAAAGAACCAGAACTATGAAGAAGCCGCAAGATTAAGGGATACTGAAAAGAAAGCATTGTCTGATCTTGAACAGCTTAAGCTTGACTGGGATATAAAATCGCAGAGCGAGATATATGAAGTAGGCGAGCAGAGTGTTGCCGATGTTGTTGCAATGATGACGGGAATACCTGTTAACCAGATCGCGGAAGCCGAAACAGAGAGACTTGTTAAGATGGAAGAACATCTTAAGAATGTTGTGATCGGACAGGACGAAGCTGTGACAAATATTTCAAAGGCGATCAGAAGAGCCAGAGCAGGATTAAAGGATCCCAACAGACCGATAGGTTCATTTGTATTTTTAGGACCGACAGGTGTGGGAAAGACAGAGCTTGCGAAACAGCTTGCTAAATTTTTATTTAATTCGGAAGATTCACTGATCAGAATAGATATGAGTGAATATATGGAAAAGTTCAATGTTTCCCGACTTGTCGGAGCACCACCGGGATATGTAGGATATGAAGAAGGCGGACAGTTGACAGAGAAAGTAAGAAGGAAGCCATATTCGGTTGTATTGCTTGATGAAATAGAAAAAGCTCATCCGGATACTTTTAATATACTTTTACAGGTTCTGGATGATGGTGTCCTCACTGATGGCTTAGGCAGAAAGGTTGATTTTAAGAATACCATTATTATAATGACCTCAAATATCGGAACACGGGACATTAAGCTTGATAAGGTCTTTGGTTTCGGAGAGTTATCGAATAAGAGTAATTATGAAAAGATAAAGAGTACGGTTGAAGAATCTGTCAAACGTGTTTTCTCACCTGAATTTTTGAACAGGATCGACGAGCTGATGGTATTCAAGCAGCTTGATAAGGAAAACATTGTAAAGATAGTTGAGATAACCATTAATAAACTTTTAACAAGGATACAGCTACACGGAATTAAAATTGACGTGAGCAAGACTGCTCTTGAGTTTCTTGCAGAGAAAGGTTTTGATCAGAATTATGGCGCAAGACCTTTAAGAAGAACAATACAGAAATATCTTGAAGACCCGCTCAGTGAAGAAATATTGAAAGGTAACTTTAAGGGGGGTGGTAAGGTGAAAGTTAAATATAAAAAAGGTAACACAGAACTTACCTTTGTCGATGATAAAAAAGATACTGGTGATAAAGAGTCTGTCGAAGAACTTGAAGAGACAAAGGAAAATCTGGAATCATAATGCAGAATAAAGGTCCTTACAATGCAATGATAACTTCTGTCGGACATTATATTCCTGAAAGGGTAATAGATAATAAATTCTTTGAAGAATATCTTGATACAAATGACGAATGGATACGAACAAGGACCGGTATTCAGGAAAGAAGAAGGCTTGATAAGGATAAGCCGACCTCTTACATGGCAGTCAGAGCGATAGATATGCTGCTTAAGAACAGGGGTATTGGAGTCGAAGAGATAGATCTGATAATAGTTGCAACGGTAACACCCGATATGATGTATCCATCAACAGCATGTGTAATTCAAAAAGATATAGGAGCAGTGAACGCGTGGGGATTTGATATCCTCGCTGCCTGCTCCGGTTTCATATTCTCAATGACCACTGCAATACAATTCATCCAAAGCGGATCACATAAGAAAGTTATAGTCGTTGGGGCCGATAAGATGTCTTCCATTACTAACATGGAGGACAGAAATACTTGTCTGCTTTTTGGAGATGCCGCCGGTGCGATTCTGCTTGAACCTACCGAAGACAAGAATTTCGGAGTGATAGATGCGATCATGAAAATTGACGGTGAAGGAGGAAAGTATCTTTACCAGCTTGGCGGAGGCAGCCTTAATCCCGCGACACATGATACAGTCGATAAAAAAATGCATTATGTCTATCAGGATGGAAAGACCGTGTTTAAGGAAGCTGTAAAAGGCATGGCTGATATTTCTTTTGAGATAATGGAAAAGAATAATCTTAAGCCTGAACAGGTTTCATACCTTATACCACACCAGGCAAACTTAAGAATCATTACTGCGTGTGCAGAAAGAATGGGATTATCTATGGATAAGGTAATGGTTAACATTCACAAATACGGCAATACGACATCGGCAACTATACCAACTTGTTTATCGGAATACTGGCACGATGGAAAAGTTAAGAAAGGTGATTATCTGATCATGTCGAGCTTTGGAGCCGGATATACGTGGGGCTCGATACTGGTGAAGTGGGCTTATTGAGGAATGAGTTTCCATGTTGATCTATTTCGATCTTGTTTATCAGGGTATTTTATAAAGTTGGTTGTCAATTGACAAAGTTGTAATATATAGATATTTTTATGACGTTTTAATATTCAACCATAAATTGTAATCAACTTTTATAAAAAAAATATCAGAAATCTTAAAAATTAAACGGGAGAATTAAATTGACAGGCAAAGTAAAGTGGTTTGACGCAAAAAAAGGTTTCGGCTTTTTAGTTACCAGCGATGGTAAAGATGTGTTTGTACACTTCTCAAGCATTGCATCGGACCAGTCTTATAAGACATTAAATGAAGGCGATGAAGTCGAGTTTGAATTAACCGAAGATAAAAAAGGTCTTAAAGCATCTGATGTTAAAATCATCAACTAAGAGTTCAATTAAGAAAATTTTAACTATAACCCTGATTGAAGATTTCAATTAGGGTTTTTGAATAAAAACCGAATTCCTTTGACCAAACAAAATTTGAAAATCCGGAAAGATGAAATAAGTAAAATTGAGAATCTGTTTTCAGAAAAATTCACGGAAACAGAAAATTCGTACACTATAAATATCAGGAATGAAAACATTAACAGCAGTATAAGTGTCGAGATTTTTCCGGAAGAAAACGACAAATATCTGATCTCAGTTTATACCAATAATACCCATCTGCAGCTTCAGGCATGCAGTAATTTTATTGTAAGTGAAATGCTTGAAGAAATTTTATTCATATCGGAAACCGGATCAACTCTTTCAGGTCTTATTATCTCGAAGCAGGGTGATTGTGCATTATACTCTAATGTTGATAAAAATGTCCTGCGTTCGGATTTCACTGAATTAAATTCTGAAAAGCTTCTTGCCGCCGTAGCGTTATCAATATCAGATACGGTAAATTAATTCTTAATTTCCTTACAGTGAATCAAAATATCCTTTTATTTCAGAAAGGAATTTTTACATTCTATAAATGTTATTTCCATTGCTTGAAAATAAATATTTTATATAAAACTAAATTTTTAAAAGACAGGGAACAAAAAGCAATTTTAAGAAAAGACCTTAAGCAAATCTCAAATGCTGTCTCAGGGGAAGAGGAAAAAAAGATAAGTGAGTTGAGCTTTATTTTTTGTAATGATGAATTCATAAGAGAGTATAATAAGATTTATCTGGGACATGATTATTATACCGATATAATTACTTTCCACGATACTGATGACTCCGGTGCAGTACAGGGTGAACTTCTTATATCTATAGAAACAGTAGAAACAAATTCAGTAAGATTTAAGACAGATTTCAACAGTGAATTAAAGAGGGTTGCAATACACGGTATTTTACATTTATGCGGATATAAGGACAAAACAGCTTTGCAAAAAAAAGCGATAAGAAAAAGAGAAAATCATTATTTAAAACAAACAGAGAATGCAGGAAAAAGTAATTGAAATAATAGTTTATATACTGAATGAGATCAGGCAAAGTAAGAGAATAAGTGAGATCGACCTGAAGAAACTGAATACGGACGGCTATACCGATGCTGAGATCAATACCGCCTTTGCATGGATATTTTCCAAGATCGATTCAGGTGAAAAATTGTTTGATGACAGAAGCCGTGAATCAAAATCTCACAGGTTTTTCCACAGCTCAGAGCAGAGCATACTAAGTACCGAAGCAATGGGCTATCTCATACAAATGCGCGAGCTTGGCATTATTTCAGATCTTGATAAAGAACTTATTATTGATAAAATATTTATCTCCGGCTATCAGAAAGCGGGCGTTGAAGAAATTAAGCTTATAATTTCCACCCTGCTTTTCGATCTTGAAGCCAAACCGGATTCGATCAACCGTCTTGTGCTTCAAAACAATGAAACCATTCATTAAAATTTTTTCGTTAATTAAAACCATACATGGGTAAATCATTAGTCATAGTAGAGTCTCCATCAAAAGCAAAAACGATAAATAAATATTTAGGAAAAGATTATGTTGTAGAAGCGACTGTCGGTCATATAAAGGATCTTCCGAAAAGCAAAATGAACGTCGATCTTGAGAACGGGTATGAAGGAACGTTTGCTGTGATCCCCGGTAAAGAGAACATTATCAATAATCTTAAAAGAATCGCTGCGTCCTCAGATAAAGTTTACATAGCGACTGACCCTGACCGCGAAGGTGAAGCCATAGCTTCGGATATTGCGGATGAAGTGGTAACAGATAAGAAAAAAATACGAAGAGTTCTCTTTAATGAAATAACAAAATCCGGCATCGAGCATGCCATGACTCACGGAAGAAAAATAGATGAGAACCTTGTAGCAGCGCAGGTCGCAAGAAGGGTAATGGACAGGATACTGGGTTATAAAGTGAGCCCGTTTTTATGGAAGACATTTTACTTCGGTCTTTCTGCAGGAAGAGTTCAGTCGGTTGCTCTGAAAGTGATATGTGAACGAGAAGACGAGATACAGAATTTTAAGCCAAAGGAATACTGGTCCATCGAAGGATTGTTTACAAAGCCATCAGGTAACACGAAATCTTTCAAGGCGAAGCTTTACAAGGTGAATGATAACATAATGAAATATGATGGTGAGAAGCCATGTATTGAAAACATTGAAGCTGCACATAAGATATTTACTGAATTAAAAGATAACAAATACAGAATTACCGATATTCAGGTGAGGGAGATGAAAAGGAATGCACCTGCTCCGTTTACCACAAGCGTATTGCAGCAGACAGCTTCAACACGTCTCGGATTTTCACCGAAGAAAACTATGATGCTTGCGCAAAAGCTCTATGAAGGAATTGAAGGAAATAAGGAAGATGGTCTTGTCGGTCTGATCACTTATATGAGAACCGATTCGACGAGAGTGAGTAATGAAGCCATTGATTCAGCGCGCAGTTTTATAAATGAGAATTACGGAAAGGAATATCTTCCTGATGAGCCTAAGGTCTTTAAAACAAAAAAGAAAAATACACAGGATGCTCACGAAGCCATAAGACCAACCGATGTTAACAGAAAACCCGAACAGATGAAAAAGCTAGGTAAGGATCTTCACGCGTTGTATGACCTTATCTGGAAAAGATTTGTAGCGTCTCAAATGTCTCAGGCGGTGCTTGACCAGAAGACAGTTATAATAAGAGCATTATCTCCCAAAGGTGAAAAGAATATTTATTTATTTAAGGCAACGGGAAGCGTGCTGAAGTTCAGCGGCTTTTTAAAAGTCTATGAGGATGTAAAGGATGACACAACTGATAAGCCTGACAATGAGCCCATCGAGGATGATGATGATCTTACGCTTATTCCCGCCGATCTTAATGTTGAGGATATGCTTAAGGTTTTAAATTTAAATAAGGAACAGCATTTTACAAATCCGCCTCCGCGTTATACTGAAAGCAGTCTAATCAAGCAGCTTGATAAGCTTGGTATAGGAAGACCGAGTACATTCGCTACAATTGTTTCAACGGTGATCAACAGAATGTATGTTGAAGTGATGGAAAGAAAGCTGTACGCAACTACTTTAGGACGAACAGTAAATAAGATACTCTCAAAGCACTTTGAGGATGTTATTAATGTCAATTTTACGGCGCAGATGGAAGAAGAGCTTGATACAATTGCAAACGGTGACAGCACTTATAAGAAAGTCCTCGATGACTTTTACATTCCATTCAATAAGGATCTTACAGAGGCAGATTCAATCGCTGCTGATATTAAGAAAGGATTAATTGAACCTACGGATATAGATTGTCCTGTTTGTCACGCTGAGACCGGAGCAAAGATGATCAAGAAATGGAGCCGCAACGGTCAGTTCCTATCCTGCGAATTGTTCCCGAAGTGCAAGGGAGCCATGCCGCTTGAGCCGCCGAGTGAAAAAGATATTGAAATGGCAAAAGGTATTACCTGTGATAAATGCGGAGCTGACATGCAGATCAAAGTCGGCAGATACGGAAAATTTTACGGATGCACAAACTATCCTAAGTGCGACGGAATCAAGCCGGTTACACTCGGAATAAAATGTCCTAAGTGCAATGTCGGTGAAATACTCATGCGAAAAGCAAAGCGGGGACGCGCATTCTTTGGATGTACTAAATATCCTGATTGCGACTTCATCAGTAACACTATGCCGGTCATACAAGACTGTACAAATTGTGACGGAAAATATCTGCTGAAAAAAACTACCAAGAAGGACGGTGATTATCTCGAATGTCCGAAATGTAAGAGCAGATATGAAGCTACTGAAGATAAAAAAGTTGAGCAGGAAGCTGTCTAAAAAACAATTTAGCAAACTACCCTCCGGTTTTAGGTTATCTTGTAAAAACTGTGTTAACTTTAATGATAGCATCAGCTATAATATTTTTTTCAATAAATTGAGAACCAGTAACTTTATATTAAACAGCATAAAAATTTGACACAAATGCATAGAAGAGATTTTATAAGATCCACTGCTGTAACCTGCTGCGGAGCTGTGATTGCAGGCAGCATATTTGAAAAAGCCCTCGGGAATAATACATTTGACAAGAATGCAGGTGAAGAAGCTATAAAAAATTTTCTGCATCTGACTCAGGTTGATTTCAGGCACCTTGCCGACGTTTCAATTGAAACAGCAAAGAAAAACGGAGCTTCGTATTCAGATATAAGAATCTGTAAGAACAGGAATCAAATGATAAGTACAAGTGAGGAAAGGATCACGGGCATATCAGACAGCGATGATATCGGATTTGGCGTGAGAGTACTGATCAATGGAACATGGGGATTTGCATCAAGTGCTTTTGTAAATGAAAATGTTGTTGTCAAAACAACAGAATTAGCTTGTCAGATATCAAGGGCGAATTCGATTCTTCAGAAAATACCGGTTGAACTGATTCCTGCGCAACCATATAAAGACACCTGGAAAACTCCGATCAAAATAAATCCTTTCGATATTTCCATTACGGAAAAAATAGATCTTCAATTAAAGTATAATAAGCTTGCATCTTCTCTTGGAGCTGATTATGTCGATTCATTTATGTGGTTTATTAATGAATGGAAATATTTCGCATCATCCGAAGGTTCGTATATTACACAGGACCTTTTCAGGATATGGGCTCAGACAGAACCAACCGTAATTGATAAGGGAGAAGGAAAATTTGAATCAAGAAAAGTTCTTTCGCCTCCGATGAGCAAAGGTTATGAATATTTTAATGAGTATGCTTTTGAAAGTGAAATAGAAACCGCTGTAGAGCATTCCAAGATGAAGCTTAAAGCACCTACTGTCACGCCGGGGAAAAAGGATGTTATCATTCACGGCAATAATCTGTTCCTTACAATTCATGAATCATGCGGTCATCCGACCGAGCTTGACAGAGCACTCGGCTATGAAGCAAATTATGCCGGAACAAGCTTTATGACACCCGATAAATTAGGAAAATTAAAATACGGTTCTGATATCATTAATCTTGTTGCCGACAGAACTCAGGATTACGGTCTTGCCACAAGAGGCTATGACGATGACGGAGTTAAAACAACAGAATGGCCAATCATTAAAGATGGTGTATTTGTAAATTATCAGACGACACGCGAGCAGGCAAAGTATATTGATCAGGATATTTCTTTTGCCTGCGCTTATGCAGACAGTTGGTCTCATTTTCCTATTCAAAGAATGCCGAATATTTCTTTAAAACCTTCTCCGGATAAACGAAGTCTTGAAGACCTTATCGCTGATACCGATGATGCAATTCTTGTGATAGGGGATGGGAGCTGGAGCATTGATATGCAGAGATATAATTTTCAGTTCACAGGTCAGGAATTCTGGGAAATAAAGAACGGCAAGAAAGCCGGGATGCTAAATGATGTAGCGTATCAGGGAAACACTGTTGACTTCTGGAATTCGTGTGACGCGATATGCGACGAAAGTGAATATTATCTCGGAGGTTCATTATTCTGCGGAAAGGGTGAGCCGGGACAGATATCTCCTGTAAGCCACGGTGCTGTGCCGTCAAGATTCAGACAAATAAATATTCTTAATACTCAATCTCAAATTTAATTTTTATGATACTCGACAGAGATGAAGCAAAAGTTCTTGTAAAGAAAGTCCTTTCTTATTCAAAAGCTGATTCAGCTTCAGTTTCAGTTTACGGAAGCAATTCAAATAATCTGAGATTTGCATTGAATACGGTTTCTACCTGCGGAGCAATTGATGCAATTTCAGCGAACATCACCTCGAACTTTGGTAAAAAATCCGGAAGTGTTACGGTTACTTCTATAGATGATGAAATGCTCGAGAAAGGCGTAAGACAGTCGGAGGAAATTGCCAAATTAACTCCGGACAACGAAGAGTTCATGCCTCCGCTTGAAAAGCAAAACGGTTACCTCGAAGTCAAAGAGTTCTTTGAAGATACTGATAAGCTTACACCTCAGGACATTTCAAACAGCGTAGCATATACAATAAACAAATCCATAGATAAGGGACTTTCTGCCGCAGGTTTTTTTGAAAAGAGCTCGGAGTTTTCTGCGATCGGTAATACTAATGATCTGTTCGCCTATCATAAAGATACATCAGCAGGGTTTGCGTCTACCATCAGAACAATAGACGGCAGAGGTTCAAGTAAGATCGACAGATCTTATGCTGACATCAGTAAACTTAATATTAAAAAATTTTCGGATACTGTAATTGACAGAGCTGTCCTTTCCAAAGATCCTGTACGCCATGAGCCGGGAAAATATGTTACCATTCTTGATCATTCCGCCGTAAGCGATATGGTTGATAATCTCATTGGCTTTATGAGCAGACGCAGCGCTGATGAAGGCAGAAGTTTTTTTTCAGATAAAGAAAAGGGAAGCAAGATCGGTAATAAGATCCTTAATTCCAAAGTTAATATTTATTCTGATCCGCAGGACAAAGATGCTCCCGGAAGACCGTATTCAGGCGACGGATTCCCTGTCGGCAGAACTGAATGGTACAGCGAGGGTATCTTAAAGAATTTATTTTCAAACAGATACTGGGCAAATAAAAAGGGTAGTGAATATGTTCCTTATCCATCAAATGTAATTATGTCCGGAGGAAATAAAACAGTCGATGAACTTATCGCTTCAACTGAATCAGGAGTTTTCGTTACAAGACTCTGGTACATACGAACTGTGGATCAGAGACAAATTTTATTAACGGGACTTACCCGGGATGGGGTTTTTCTTATTGAGAACGGAAAGATCACCAAATCAATCAATAACTATCGATTTAATGAATCTCCTCTGAATATACTGAATAATATTATTGATATGTCCGCCTCTGAAAAAGTTGTGGGCAGCGAAACAGGTGATACAAAAATAGTTGTTCCTGCATTAAAGATCTCCGAATTTAATTTTTCAACAATTTCTGACGCGGTCTGATTTTGGAAAAAAAATTTAATGAATATCTTTCAGAATATCTTAACTACATAAAGGTAAACCGTAACTATTCACGACATACTTACCGATCCTATGAAACAGATCTTAAACAGTTCGGGGAGTATATATTAACCTCATCGAACATTTCCGGAAATGAGAAATTCAGTTTTGATAAAGCGGATACAACTTTTATTAAGACATTCGTTGCGAATCTTTCAGATCCTTTCGCCTACAAAAAGAAATATTCAAAAAAAACAATCTCCCGCAAGATATCTGTCATCAAATCTTTTTATAAATATTTATATAAAAAAAAATACATAAGAAAGAATTTTGCAGCAGGTGTCGGTTTTCCGAAAATGGAAAAGAAGCTTCCTTCATTCCTTACAGAAAAAGAACTCACAAATCTACTTGGTCAAAAATTTATTACCAGGATCAGCATAACTGATAAAGCTATCATCGAATTATTTTACAGTACAGGAATACGGCTCTCAGAGCTTATCGAGCTTACTTTAGACAAGGTTGATTTTAAGAATAAGACCATCAGGGTTTTCGGTAAAGGTTCAAAGGAAAGAATTGTTCCATTTGGAAATGAAGCCGACAAAGCAATAAAGAATTATTTAAGCATCAGAGAGATAAGCAATACCGGCAATCTGCCAAACCTCTTTATCAGTAATAACGGAAAGAAGTTTTATCCGGAGAAGATCCGCCGGATGATGAACAAGAACTTATCACTTGTTACCGATCTTAAGAAAAGGTCCGCCCACGTTTTAAGACACAGCTTTGCAACTCATCTGCTGGATAACGGTGCAGATATAAGAGCTGTAAAGGATATGCTCGGACATGAGAGCCTTTCTACAACACAGGTCTATACTCACGTCACTCCTGAACGATTGAAGAAAGCATACAAGCAGTCTCATCCCAGAGCGTGATCTCAGGATTTAATGACAAAGGTTATTATAAGGTAATACGTTATTATTATCGCGGAAGAAATTATGAATGCCTGCAGTGAACGCCTTTCAGATTTAAACCCCTTTTTAATATCATAAGTAAGTGCTGACTTAATATTGTCATTGAGGTTGTTCTTCCACGGAATAAACCTGTTCACGCTATTTTTGTATTCAGTAAATTCCTGTTTGAATTTACTCTGAAGGAAATCTTCTTCGGCGAGGATAATGCAGTAATACTGGAAGATGAAGAAGAGTAATGCAAAGATCTGCAGATAGGGAAATAGTGCAAAGCTCATAATGCCTAGCCCGATATAGATCATTATGTTACCGATGTATAAAGGATTTCTGACCATTGAATACGGACCCTGAGTAACCAGATATGTACCTCCTACTCCTGAAGTCGTTCTCGTTTCACTTCCCGCGAAGCTTACCGACCATAGCCTGATCGACTCTCCGGATGCCGCAATTATGAAACCGATGACAATACTCAGAAATGTCGGCTGCATGAAAACCAGCATCACAAGAAGGAACGGCACAGGTATATAGCTTCTGTACTTAAAGAATAAATTTCCTAAATTTTTCACATTATAAAATTAATTAGAACTCAATCACATCTGAAATAATAAATATAAAACCTTAAATCGTAAATCCCAATTCGTATTTCATCCTCCCATCACAACATCTCTGCGCCTGATCCTTGCTTCCTGTCTCTGCCTGATCTTATTGCTGCCTGTTATCTTAATAAGCTTATTCTTAATGTCAGAAAAATTCTTATAATCAAAGTATGTTATATTATTCTTCCAGCAGTACGAAGCCAGCGTTCCCTTTGCGAAAACTATGTCCGCGTGACCGCTCACGCAATAATCCGAAACTCCGTCGCCTATGTAAACGGATATCTCACCATCGAGATCATTTGTATTATTGATAAGAATATTTCTTTTACAGGTCTCACATAAATTGCAATATTCGTCCGTATGCTCAAACTCGCAGCTGACTTTATCACTGACTTTGTCGTAATTCATTTTACACGCGTAAGTTTTAATGTCGAGACCGTTATTATTCAAAATATAACTTATATAATAATCGAGACCACCGCTGACAACGCGAAGTTCATAGTTCATCTCGCTGCAGAACTTTACGAAATCAGGAAAGTGCTCATCAATTCCTTCTTCATCCAGATAAGAGTCGAACTTTTCGTAAGAGAAGTCACTCATCAGCTCAAGCTGCCTCACGCAGCATTCTCTTGTAGTAATCCGCTGCGTTGTATAATCAGTGCAAATTTTGTTGAATGCTTCTTTGTCCTTTATGAATTTCCCAAGCGCATTTATCCAGACATCATTCTTTGAGATTGTACCGTCAAAATCACTGAATATCTTTAAGGTGTAATTTTTCATACAGTCTTAAATCTTGTTTCAACAATGGTTGTAACTCCTGCTTCCTGCATAGTAACGCCATAGAGCCTGTCAACAGATTCCATCGTCCGCTCATTATGAGTTATGAGTATGAACTGTGTATTCTCGGAAAATTTTCTTATCATCTTGTTGAAGCGTGATAAGTTGGCAACATCGAGCGGTGCATCTACTTCATCCAGCACACAGAATGGAGAAGGCTTTACAAGATAAATAGCGAACAACAGCGCAATGGCGGTAAGTGTTTTCTCACCGCCTGAAAGCAGTTCAATCGATGTAGGTCTTTTCCCGCGCGGCTTTGCAATGATCTCTATCTTCGCTTCAAGCGGATCCTGTGCAAGCTTACCGTCTTCATCTTCTTCATAAACTATCCTTAGATTAGCTTCATCGCCTTCGGTAAACAATTCTTTAAAGATTGTAATGAAATTTTCTCTGATCCTTTCAAATGTACCGAGAAATCTTTCACGTGCTTCCTTATTAATACGCTCTATTGTTTTCCTAATATCCTTTTCAGATTCCAGTAAGTCTTCCTTCTGCTCAACTAATTTCTTCAACTCTTCCTTTTCATTTTCAAAATCTTCAAACAGTATCTGCTGGTATCCGCCGCCAAGACTCTTCAGTCTTTCCGCAAGCCCATCGACTGACTTCCTCGCTTCTAAATGATCAAAGTCATGGTAAACTGTCTCAGGGTTTTCTTCAGGATCGGTGTATGAAATGTTTTTCTCATACTTCTTAAGTATGTAGTCTTTTATCTGCTCTGACTTAATTTCATTTTCCTTGATCTTTATCTGTGCATTTATCAGCTTTTGAGAAATGGTGTCAAAGTCAATCCTGCGCTGTCTTTGTTCGACATCGGTCTTATGTTGCTGCGACCTTGAAACGTCAAGAGATTTTTTTTCCAAATCGTATTCCGAAGAGATAATCTCAACTTCAGCATTTAAAACCTCAAGCGTTGTCTGATTTTCATTTAAACGCAGACTATGCTCCTGTGAATCTTTCTCGCTTGATTCAATAAGTAAGGCATTCTCTGATAACTTTCTTTCGTTATAGCTTATGTTGTTCTTTGTTCTTGATAAATTTTGTTCATCGTTTATAAATTCATTTTTAAGCTTGATAAACTGAACATTAAAGTTGTTGTAATCCACGGATACCTGTGAAAAATTCTGTTCAATGATATTAAATTCATCTGTTAAAAAGATCAGTTCTTTATCAAGATTATACTGCTCGTTCTCGGACTTCTTTACTTCTTCAATGAGTCTGTTTATCAGCTCATTTAATGTCTTATTGCTTCCGTTAATTATGCCGTATGATGTTTCATTGTCCTGAATTACTTTTCCAAGCTGATCATTCTTAAAGTCGATCTTCGAGATCTCATTTTCAATATCTGATATGTTTGTGTTTATTGATTCAAATGCTTTTTTAAATGACTCAATATTTATCGCGTCAAACTGTGCCTTTATGTTCTTATGTTCATTGATGGAAATGTTCTCCAGGTCTTTAATACCGTTGACCTCAAGATTCAGTTCGGCGATCTTCTTTTCTCTGCCAAGCCGCACCGACTCTTCATTTACATTTCCTCCGGAACGTATGAATCCCTTTGTCAGAATGTCGCCGTCAAGAGTAATGAACTTATAATAATTATCCTGCGCTAAAACTTTTGCAGTTTCAAGATTATCAACAATGATGTATTCATCCAGGATATATCTCATTAAAACCTGATATTTTTTATCAACACATTTTACATATTTATCGGCGAACCCGTATACGCCTTTGTTCTTTATGAAATCCGGCTCTTCACCCAGAAAAAAGATCTCGGAGCTTTCTTTATAATTGAGCTGATCGTTAAGTATGAATGTAACTTTACCTTTTTTGTTTTCAGAAAGCAGCCTGATCAGTCCGTCAACATCCTTTGAATCGTTCACGATCAGATAGTTGGAAATTTCGCCGAGCGCTGTTTCGATCGCGATCTTAAATTTGTCTTCAACCTCGATTGAATCAAGTATAGTCAGAATATTCCTCTCCTTTATATCCTTGATCAGAAATCTGACACCCTCAATGTAATCCTCAAATTCATCCGACAAGCTTATCAGATGATCAATTCTATTTTGAACTATCTGTCCGCTGATATTATGTTCCGAAATTTCTTTATCTTTCGTTGCCAATATTGCAGCATGGCTTTTCTTTATCTCTTCATTATCCTTTAACTCTTTTTCCGCTGTCCTGCGTTTAATGTAAAGCGCCTTCAGCTCATCTTCAAACTTATTCTTTTCCTTCTGCAGATCTTCAATGCTGACAAGATGCTCGGCATTTATTCTTGAAAGCTTTTCAAGCTCAAGCAGATTGTTTTCATAATTGATCTTATTTTTCTGATAATCAGAATTTTTATCGGTAACGGTTTTGTTGACAAGCTTCAATTTCTTTCCCAGCTCGATCATCTCGGTCTTCTTTTCATTTATAATTCTGATCGATGCATCAACCTTTGCTCTCTTGTCATTAAGCGAGATCTCCGATACATAGATAGTATTGTTGAGTACCTTTACCCTGTTCTCTGATTCTGAAAGTTTATCTTTATTTATTTCAAGAGATCTGCTTAGATTTTCATTTTCAGTTTTAAGACGGACAGCGTTGCTTGTGAAGTTGCTGATCTTTTCAAGCAGGACAAGATTTTCCTTTTCGATCAGGTTTGTTCTTTCCTTCTGAGCAGCAAGCTTTTCATTTATTGCCGCGAGGCTGTTCTCCATTTCATCGATCTCATTCCTGAATTTATCCAGCTCTGAATCAAACTGAACAAGCTCTTCCGATAACCTTGTCTTAAGTTCAATGTTATCTTTTTCCTTTGACTGAACTTCTGAAATTTCCCTTACGAGAAGCAGAAACTCAAACCTCGACAACTTTAATTCCTCTGATCTCAGCTCTTCGGAAACCAGCTTTGCCTGTTCATTTCTTTTCACCTGCCGTTCAAGCGCATTAACATTTCTCTGCTTTTCACGAATGATGTCATTGACGCGCAGAAGGGTTTCGTGAACGGCATCAAGTCGGTTGAATGTAAGATCACGGTTATGCTTATATGATACCACTCCTGCAGCTTCTTCAAAAAGCTTTCTTCGTTCGTGTTTGATGTCGGATAAAATGGTTTCAACCATTTTTAATTCGATCACTGAATAAGCGTCGGGTCCTATGCCTGTGTCAATGAACAATTCTTTAATATCCTTCAGACGCACCTTAGTACCGTTAAGATAATATTCCGTTTCACCACTGCGGTAAAATCTTCTTGCGATCTGAACTTCACTGTATTCAGTCGGCAGTCTATTCTTATTATTCTGAATTGTTACCGCTACTTCCGCTATGCTTAAAGGTTTTCTGTATTTTGTCCCGTTAAAAACAACGTCTTCGCGTTTACCGCTTCTTAAAATTTTATCTCCCTGTTCACCGAGAACCCATCTCAATGCATCGACAATATTGGATTTGCCCGAACCATTAGGTCCTACAATTGCAGAGACTCCACTGTCAAACTCTATGGTAGTTTTATCTGCAAAAGATTTAAATCCGAATATTTCAAGCTTTGATAAATACAAATATTTATGAAGTTAAATTCGAAACAAGGTTTATTGTTTCAAGCGCGCCGGTGAAAAATATTAAGTAGGCATATAGTATTACAAAGAGACTGACACTGATTATTATTCCGTACAGATAAACTTTGCCGGTCCTTATGTCAAACAATGATTTCGTTCCCATTATAATCCTGTTGAGATATAGAACATATAGGATCAGAAAAAGCCACATGGATATTTTTATGACTGAGGGATTTGTCTCGGTCAGCTTGTAAAGTATTGTACCGATAAAAAGGAACACAAGCATCGGCAATGTAGACCAGACACAGACAGTATAGATATTCTTAAAAAACGATTTTCCCTTTGTATAAAATGAGATGAAATATAAAAAGAAAGCAGTGAAAAAAGTTAAAAGTAAATTCAACAGTGTGAGCACGCTTATCAGATAAAATTTATTGTTCACAATTTCACTGAAGCTCAGTTTAGCGGAATCGTTAGAGAACAGCTTCGCGAGTATCATATCAAAGGAATTATTCTCCCTGAAAAAAAATAATATTGAAGCGAAGTATAGCGCGAGCCCAATGGATATGCTAAAGGCGAGTAGCAGATTATATCCGGTCGAAATTATCATCTGATCCTTTACCAGTGAAAAGAAATAAGTTGGCTTGTACATACACCGTATCAGGCTTGATCTGAACTTCCTGTCCTTATTAACAAAATAAATCAGGATTATTATTACAGTAAGACCTGTAATAATAAAAACGTAAGGAAATTCAGCTACATTATTACCTTCCTGTATTCTGGGCAAATCTTCATTGCTGATCATCTTCTTTACAAATTCCGTGGAACGTTTCTGCTCCCTGTTATAAGTATAAAGACCATTAGTTCTGAGTGAGGGATTTTTATCAAGAGGATAGTTAAGTGGATTTTCCGAATTCCAGTCTGCGTATGATGAAATAAAATTTCCAAGCATAACCGGTGATATTCTCGAATAACTTTCCTGCAGAAATTTCATCTGAGACTCCTGTGACTTTATGTCACTAAATCCGTTGCTGTTATTATTCTCGATGCTTAGTCCGTAATACGATACAAAAAGATTCGGATTCTTCCTGTTTGAAACCGGCTTTGTCCTGTTGGTGAGATTGGCGATCTCCGCTTTTATTTTTTCATAACTGTTGTCATAAAAATTGATTCCCACAAAGTCCACCTCTTCAGAGCAGATATCCTCATTTGAAGAACGCGAAGTGTAGTAAGTAAACTTCTCGTTCAGTGAATCAATAAGTGATACGGCAGATCTTACAAATTCAAGTGAGGCATTGCTCGAAACATCAAAGTCATTACCTATGCCGATAGCGATAATGCACGGAGAATTTTTATCTCTTACCGTTATGTCGGAGAGAAAATTTAGACTTTGGCGGACATACTTTTCATTGTCTGTATATGTCGATGAAAGTTCATTAAAAGGAATTTCCTGGAAAAGAAATAATCCCAGACGGTTGCAAAGGTTTACAATATAAGGGTGAGCGCATCTACCCGGTACCCTTACTGTATTAAATCCAAGCACCTTTATGTTCCTAAGATCCTTTTCTACTTCAGTATAGTCAAGCGCTGATGCGAACTTCGGCTGATCTTCATAGTAATTAATTCCGTTAAGCTTTATCTGCTTTCCGCTGATGAATATCTCGTTGCTTCTTTTGGTTACGTTGGTAAATCCTGTTTCAGTAATGAACTCATCTATCAGCTCACCCGATTCATTTGTAATATCGACGATCAGATCATAAAGCTCAGGAGTTTCAGGAGTCCAGAGAAATGGATTGGATATTATGATCTCGTTTACGGGTTTGATGGAGTTATTATCACCGATAGTAAAGCCGGTCTTGTCACTTAATGCCGCTTCTTCTCCGGTTGATTTCCTGACAAGTTTTGTCTGAATAAAAAATTCCTTTGTCAGGGAAGTATCTATATACTTAAATAAATTCGAGGATCTTACATCGAGAGTATTGGTGACCTTTACCGAGAGAAGATTGTCAATGGAGTATTTTAAATTACAATCGAAGATGTAAAGCTTGGGAACAGCGATCAGGTATATGTCTTTTGTAATTCCGCCGTAGATCTTTGAATAATTTATCTGGTCGGAAAGGGGAGTTGTGTTTTTATAATTCAGAGCCGAATTCACGTTGATGACCAGTTCATTTGATGTCGTAATGACTCCTTCTGAAAGAGGCATTATGGCGGGGGTTCCGCCTCCGGTATGACTAATAATAAAATTGTTATTGATCTTTATATCCGACTCGTAATCTATGCCTTCTGCAACAAGTATAAAGCTGAATGATTCGAGCATCTCTGCAGGAATGTTTGTCCGCTTTCTGAACACGGCATTTCCCTTGAAATCATAAGCGATCGGAACCGTGAATTTCTCAAAGCTCTTTCCTGCGTTAAATGATATTTCCCATTCACCGTTAAGACTGATCTTCCGGCGGGTATCAGATTCAAAAAAAAGCCCGGTATTGATCAGGTCTTTATCGGTTGGTCTTTCAAAAACTTTTATCTGTGAATATAAGAGAGGGGAGCTTAAAAGGAAAAAAAATGTAAACAAAAATACACTGCATCGCTTTTTGCAAAGTAAGGTTATGATCATCAAGTAATTTTAAAATATTTGCAAATATAACAATTACCATAGGGAATTTAAAGTTTAGAATGAGAACAATGGTAATTTTTTTGCCGGTCTTGTCCTAATATTTTTATAAACATTCAAATAGTCTAAAACTAATCACATTAGGGTAATTATTATTGTTAAAAGAACCCGCCTGTGAGAAATTGCCGATAAGAAATTCAGGGCAATGGCGACAAGCAGGAATTCCCGAGTCAAGCACCGGCTACAAGTCAGCACCCCGTTACGTGTTGGAATTCCTGCCGCCATTGATTTGAATTTCCGGCAATTTATCACCAGCGGGAAACTTTTCTTTGCCAAGCTTTCTTTTGGTTTTTCAAAAGAAAGCGGACTTAGTCGAAACTAAAAAATTTTTACTGTCTCAATCCCTTTGTTTTAGACGGAAGTGTATTTTTGCAATGCCTTAAGAAGAAAATAATGGGATAAGTTATGAAGGATACTTACTACTTCAGATCAACATCCTTCACACCGATTATCTCCTGCTTTTTGCCTTCTTCTTTCATCCATTCAATAAAGCTCAGAGGTTTGTTTCTCAATGAACTTTCTTTGCTGAACCGGTAATCCGGATTTAAGATCTTATCCAGTCTTGAATTCAATAGTTCCACTTCTTCTCTTAATTTTATTATCTCACTGCTCATGCTGCTGTTCATATAATTTTCGTTTTAATTAACAGATACTTGTAAAATTATCAAACAAATATCTGTTTGTCAAACAGCAATTTTTCTGATTTGTGAAATCGCTTTTCTCCGATATTGAAACAATTAATTTAAACAAAACATAGAATAGAATTTAAAGATAGAATCTTCTAAGTTATCACAAAGAAGTCAAATGTTGATAGGACAAATTGGAAGAAATAAGAATTAATGATTAGGACTCGAACATTTTTCAAATCTAATTAAAAAGACATTATGAATTATAATCCCGAGATTCATCACAGAAAATCCATTCGACTGAAAGGTTATGATTATTCAATGTGCGGCGCATATTTTGTTACAATTTGCGTTCAGCATTTTGAATGCAGGTTTGGTAAAATTGAAAATAAGAAAATGATATTGAATGATGCAGGTAAGATGATAAATGAAAGTTGGTTGGAGATCGTGAGCAGGTTTAAAAACATTACACCGGATGAATATGTAGTAATGCCAAATCATTTTCATTCGATTATTTTCATTAATGATGCAAATGCTGATGATAAAAAAATCGTAGGGGCAACCCTTGTGGTTGCCCCTGTACAGAGTGCGAATACTGGTAACAGGGCAGGCACAAGGCCAGCC
>JAWXBH010000089.1:0-3272 GCA_034439935.1 bacterium | reverse complement strand
TATTTATCCTATTTTTAACTAACAATTTTTCATTATCGCAGGAAAATCTTAATAATGAAGAATTGATATTTGTAAATTCCAGTGATACAAATATACAAATTTCTATATTTCCTATAGGCATGATTTTTAATGCAGATAATGAATATAATCTAGTGGCTAAAAAAAGATCCAACATTTCCAGCCCATTTAATAGAGCAGATTACATTGCTTGTGTTTACTACGATTTTAACAATGCTATTTACAATAGTTTTGAAGTGACTGGACAGGAATCAAGAGCTCTTGAATTTGATCCAGATGCTGGAAGTGTCTCAGATATTTATGGCATTTATAGTCATGGGAAATACAAGATAATTTTAACTGGAGCTTTTCTTGATTCAATCATTTTAGATATGGATGCAAGCGCGTTAGTAGATGATATGGTTGTTACATTTTATAATGATTCAATTGTTTATCAAGTCACAGGGTATCCGAGAATAAAACTAACATCAAGCTCATATATAATTCAATCATGGAAACCTTCCGGTCCGACTCAAAATACTCAAAAAAATTTTGGGAATCTATCATATGGAACTGGGACGACTCAAAACCCAAATTTATATACTAAATTCCCTTCAGATTCAAGAAGAGACTGTAATGTTCTTTCAGGAGTCCCAGAACAAAATCAAGTTTTTGAAGATTCAAGAAGTGGTAACCTTACTCTAAATCTTACAATTGATAAGAATGTTGCAACGCCTAACAATTCACAATTAATTGATTTCCCGACTTTTGTTTCTGTACTTCCTGAAGTTCATTTAACCATTAGTGTAGATAAAACTTTGGACTTTACTGAAGTAATATCAAGTAATCCTGATGCTTATTTCGAAATGAATGTTGAAAACGACGGAAGATTAATTTTGAATGCAAACTCTAAAATTATAGTTAGAAATAAAAACCGTTTAAAACTTGCAAACAATAGCAGATTATATCTTGGTAATGGAGCAGAAATCAGAGTAAAACAAGGCGGGATTTTTTGTAATAATGGAGCTTTGATTAGAGGTAACGGAAGAATTGTTTATGAAGGTGGAAGTATACACCATTTACAATGCATTACTTTGGCTGACTACCTTATTAAAGACAGTACAAAATTCATTCTTGAATCAAATGCAGTTCTCGAAATTCCTGACAGCACTACTTTGCATTTCACAGGAAAACAAACATCATTAAGAATGAGTCCAAATTCTAAAATACAATTAGGTGTGGGCTCTAAAATATTATTTGACAGTTCAGCAACTCTGATAGCAAATGGCGCAACATTTACTTCTTTAGATTCTACAAAACTTTGGGAAGGAATTACACTTTCAAATTCCGGTATTGATTCAATTTCCAATTGCACATTTTCTAAAGCAAAAACAGCTTTGACATTTATAAGTGATACATCATCATCTTTTGTTGGTCGGGTAATAAAGAATAATACTTTCAATATTCCGGCGGGGGAAGGAAATAAAGGAATTTACGGCGTGAATAACTTTCGTATTACAATTGAGAATAATGTTTTCAATATGCCTTCAAATCCTGCTTCCCATGTTTTCGGAGTTTATCTGAAGAGTTATAATACGCAAGGAAACTCAAGCGTTTCGTCTGTCACAGAGAATGAAACTCCTCTTTCACAATACAGTATTTACATTCTTAACAATTCATTCTATAATGGAACAGCTTCTATTATTATGGCAAATTATACTTCATCTTACCTTCCGGTTTTTGTAAAAGGTAACTATCTTGCTTCTGCTTCCATAATTGGAATTCTCGGAAGAAGTATCAATGGAACTATCAGAGACAATAGAATTTTGAATTACAGTATTCCAATGGGAATACATCTTGTGAGCAGTTCACCTGCTTTGTATAATAATACTATAAGTTCTGCAAATGTATCTTTGCATGCTATCGGAAGTTCATATCCTGATCTCTCGCCAATAATAGAAGGAACAAACAAAATGTGGAAAGCAGGCAGGAATAATTTATCAAGTCAGAACTCTGATAATATTCAACTGGCAACTCCCGAAAATGTGCATGTGAATCTCGGTGAGAATAAATTTACAATTGATACAACAGATAATTATCATATTTACGGATATGTAGACTCGACAGTAAATAAATTCTTTGCAAGAAAGAACTGCTGGAATTCCGGTAATGTTGCGAAAATTTATTTGCGAAAATATATTAACCAGTTAGAAATACAATATGAAACAGGATATACACTTGGCTGCGGATCACCTCCACCGGCAGAAGAATTAGGGATTTATTATCTCGGGAATGGATTGTATGATACTTTGCTAGTTAACTCAGATACAACAGGCAGTTTTTTAACTGAAGAAGAACTTCTTTATAATCAGGGAAAGAATTATAAAAATGCTTCAATGTTTACTGCAGGAATTTCTACTTTGAAAGATTTGATTGATACATATAATTACTTTTATGATTTGCCGTCTTCATTGTATGATTTGTACAGTTGTTATGAATATCTTGACACAAACTCTAATCAAGCTTTCAGAGATTTGCTTTACGGAAACTTAAAAATTTATCTTGACGATAAAATTGAAAATGGAGATTACGACGGAGGATTCTTATCAGATGCTTACAATATTACATTGATGTGTGATGTGAATATGCAAAACTTTAACGATGCAGCAACGGGATATGAGTTTATATCACTATTTCATCCTGATCCTGATGTAAGACTGAATGCTTCGTGGGATTATGCGGAGATAACGTCGCTGTTTGGAGAGGGAGGCGGGGAAAAACAATTACAAATTTCAAATTACGAATTACGAATTGAAGAGCTGACAAAACTTAGAGAAACTAAAGAGTTAGAAAGAATTACAGAAATAGTAAATGATAATCCTGTGATGAGAAAAATGAAGGAGAGTTTTGAAAAAGTTAATAATGAAAAAAAAGAAAGAAAAGAAAAGCAGATTAAAGAAACTGACAGAACAATTAATAAAGGAAATGAAGAATCAAAAAATAATGAATTAGCAACAACAGAAATTTCTATTGAAACCAAACAGGATATATTCAAAAAAGAGAAAGCGAGAAGAAATATATTCGAGCTTAAGAATCTGAGCAAAGAAGAATTGGAAAAGAGAAGAATTGATGATATGTTTATACTGGTGAAAGATGAAAAGTTAGAAACAGACAACCAACAAAGTTCAGTCATATCAAAAGAATATATATTATATCAAAATTATCCGAACCCATTTAATCCAAGCACAACAATTTCATTTTCTATTCCTGAAAAT
>JAWXBH010000088.1:0-35676 GCA_034439935.1 bacterium | reverse complement strand
GAATTATCATCACCTCACAATGGAAGATTGTTTGGAAATGTAACAGTCGATGCGGGAGCAACATTATTTACAAACAATTCCTCCAGTTACACACTTTTCATTTACGGAAATCTTACAAACAACGGAACAATTACCGGGACAGGAGCTACGAATACAATTAAATTTTTCGGAGCCACTTTAGCTAATGGCGGATCCATTACTTCACCAACATTCAGCTTTGATTCTACTACAACAGTTTCAGGTACAGGTACTTGGACAGGGGGTGCAATATTTATTTCGGCAAACGGAAATGTTTCTCTATCGAACAATTTGACCTTCTCTATCACCGGTATTTTTTCTATAAGCAGCAGCGGTGATTTTTCAGCAAACACACGAGTTGCTACATTTACTTCAGGAACGCTAGAACTTCTAAGCGGAGGAATAATTGCAAATTCCGGAACAATAAGAACGCAGGGCACTGTAAGTATAAATACGAGAACAGGTTCATTCTTTAACGCTCCATTGAACGTAAATACAGGAACAACAATTGTTTCGGAATTATCATCACCTCACAATGGAAGATTGTTTGGAAATGTAACAGTCGATGCGGGAGCAACATTAAATACAAACAATTCCTCCAGTTACACACTTTTCATTTTCGGAAATATCATTAATAACGGGATCTTTGCAGGAATAGGGGACGTAGAATTTCAGACCGGTGTACACACATTGCAGGGAACGGGAATCTTTTCCGTCCCCGCATCTGTATTAAGCGGCGGCACTCTTAATCTGAGTAGCAATCATAAAATGCTCAGTGTGAATATCAATACGGGCGGACTGTTCAACATTTCAAATTACGTGCTTAGTTTATCCGCCTCAAATCCGATTACTCAAAATGGTGCATTCTCAAACACGAACAGCACGATAGAATACAACGGAGTTTCAACACAGATAATATCTACTACAAATTTTAATTATCACAGACTTAAGATCAACAATTCAGCAGGAACAAGTTTGTTCGGTAACACAACTGTCAATGATACACTGACAGTCCTTCTCGGCGATCTGAACCTTAACGGTAAAATATTAACAATGTCAGCGACAGCTTATCTGACAGAAACAGCCGGCAATACTGTCACCGGTACCACAGGTTATATGACTAATACCAGAAACATAAACGCACCTTTATCATTGAATGTAGCAGGACTCGGGGCGGTATTAACAACAGGTTCAAATCTGGGAAGCACTGAAGTAAGAAGAGGGCATACTATCCAGACAGGACTTAATGGAGGTTCAAGCATAGCCAGATACTTTGATATCACGCCGGCAAACAATTCAGGACTTGACGCGACATTGGTTTTTAAATATGATGATTCGGAATTGAATGGAAAGCCGGAAGCATCCCTGAAATTATTTTCATCGACCAATACAGGCACTTCGTGGGCATTAGCAGGCGGTGCTCCTAACGCGGTGAACAATACAATTTCAATTGTAAAGTTGAATTCATTTTCAAGATGGAGTGCAGACTCCAATTCAGTATCAATGGTGCTGAAAGTGATCGTTGAAGGATTTTATGGAGTAATGACGAACAGGTTGAGCATAAAAGATACCGTAAGAGCATATCTCCGTAACATTTCTTCACCTTATACAATCAAGGATTCCGGAAAATCCGTCATTGATTCAATCACATTCAACGGAGCTTATAATTTTCCAAATGCAACAACTGGTACTTACTACATTCAGACAAAGCACAGGAACGCGCTCGAAACCTGGAGCAGGTCCGGAGGCGAACCTTATACTGTCGGCAATACACTGAATTACGACTTTACTTCAAGTGCGGGAAAAGCTTTCGGCAGCAACCTTACACAGAAAGGAACAAAGTTCTGTCTCTACAGCGGAGATATTGATCAGGAAGGAAATGTAGATGTGGGAGATGTTGTCGCAATTTATAATGATGCCCTGAATTTTGATGAAGGATATATTGTAACTGATCTGAATGGTGATGACATTACCGATGTTTCTGATCTGACTATCGCGTATAACAATTCCGTTAACTTTGTAACAGTTGCAAGACCGTAGCGGATTTGAGATTAGATAGGTCTTTGATTTAAAGTTTTCACGTTTGAATGATTGACTAATCCCAATTCAGGAAACAATCGAAAATCTAAAAGGGAGAACAAAAATAATAGGGGACTGGAGTAAAACTTCAGTCCCTTTATTTTTATTATTAAATCCTTTAATCCGGAATCAGCACAAATCTAAAATCAAAAATCCAAAATGCTTTTAAATTCAAAATACGAAATCACAATTTTTTTTTAAAATCAAAAAGCCGGCGAATCACTTCTCCGGCTTTCTCATTAATTAAGATAAATTCTTTTACAGCTTTTTTACTTTCCCCATTCCGTTCACATTCAGCATTTTCACAATGGCGTCACCTTTATAGGAAACGTTTCCGATACCATTCAGGTCAATGTAGATCTCACCCGCTGAGTTAACCTCCGCATTTCCAACTCCGTTATTTTGGATCTTCAGAACATTAGCCATCAGATCAAATGCCTTAACATTACCGACTCCGTTATTATCGATCTCAACGTTCCTGACGGTTCCGGTAAGCTCTACATTGCCTACTGAATTTATATCGGCTTTAAGATTAGAGCAGTCAAGATTAAGTACAACGTCACCGACCCCGCTGCTTACAAGCGTAAGGTTTCCAAGCTTCAGTTTGGAATCCGTAATCATATTACCGACACCTGAAATTTCAATGCTGTTTATATCTACAAGGGTTACATATACATTCATTTTCGTTGAGCTTTTTATTTCAACTTCTTCCTTTGTATTGATAACAAGTTGGCTGCCTATAACATAAGTCTCGATGTATGACATAAGATTCTGATCGGCTTCAACTATGATGTTCTCGGAAGTGCCCTGTGAAAGAAAAACATTCAGTACGCCTTCCATTTTTATTGAAGTGAAAGGTGAAACCGTCTTTGTTTCCTTTATTATATTTCCGTTACCTTTGACTTTTTGAGCAAAGGCGCCGGTTGTTAGTGTGCCCATAAGGATTAAAGTTAAGATTAAAATGGAAATTGAATTGTGTAATGTTTTTTTCATAGCGGTGATTTAAAGTTTGCAAATAGTAGCGGGTTAAAGTGACTTAAATCTTAAACGGAAACAAGTGAAACAGGTTTCATTTAAGTTAAAAGTTAATAGGTAGTATTTTTTAATATCCTGTTATAAGTAAATAATATTTAGTTACGTAAATTTTTATATTGAATGGTATATGTGCAAAGAATATTTTTTTTAAATCAATACGGTTTAATTTAAACAGACTGAATGAGCATGAAGGTGATTTATAATACTATAATTAAGAACATCCATACGTAAAGAGATTAACTACTAACTATTAACTGTGTTCTTTGACTTAAAAATAAAACTTTCAATAACTATATTGTTTCAAATTAATTAAAAATCATTTGACCTATATTTTATCGATTCTGATTTTTCTGCCTTTGGCATTATCCATTCCGCTGTTCTTTTTTAAAAAGGAAAAAGAGACTTTAATAAAAACTTATGCATTCATTATCTCAATAATCCCGCTTGGCATTGCGGTCTGGCTGTTCTTTGCCTTTGATCCTGCAAATGCCGAATATCAGTTTGTAGAGAAAACAAGATGGATAAGTATTACAAATACTTTTTACTTCTTAGGCATAGACGGCATCTCTATGCTGCTGATCCTTATGTCAACGTTCATGTTTCCGCTTGCCATTCTTGCCTCATGGAACGGCATCAAAGTAAATCAAAAACAATTTTATTTTCTGCTGATCCTGCTTGATGTCTGTTTGATAGGAGTATTTTCATCGCTTGATCTGATATTATTTTATATTTTCTGGGAGTTTATTCTGATACCGATGTATTTCATAATAGGGGTATGGGGTGCAGAGGACAGGATCTACGCTACGGTTAAGTTTTTTCTCTATACAATGTTCGGCAGTCTGCTTATGCTTATCGGAGTTATCTGGCTTATGTTCACTCTTCAGCCATTCACGAATGAATTTACAACAGATCTGACAAAGCTGTTACTCTTTTCACCGGCAATTCCCGTCAACATTCAGATATACTTATTCATATTATTCACAATAAGTTTTTTAATAAAGGTCCCTCTGTTTCCATTTCATACCTGGCTGCCCGACGCACACGTTCAGGCGCCTACGGCAGGCAGCGTAATTCTTGCCGCTGTTCTTTTGAAAATGGGAACGTATGGACTCATACGGTTCTCGCTTCCGCTTTTTCCCGCGGCGTTCATAAAGCTTACTCCTTATATAGCGACTCTTGCCGTGATCGGGATAGTATATGGAGCACTGCTTTCAATTGTTCAGAAGGACATTAAGAAATTAGTCGCCTATTCTTCTGTCAGTCATCTTGGATTCATAGTTCTCGGAACATTCGCGGTAACCGATGTCGCTCTTCAAGGAAGTATAATTCAGATGATCAATCACGGCTTGTCAACAGGAGCGCTGTTTATGATCGTCGGTGTATTGTATGAAAGAAGACACACCAAGCAGATCGCAGACTTCGGAGGAATAATGAAAGTGATGCCGGTGTTCTCGGTGATCTTTATGATCGTATTATTTTCATCAATAGGATTGCCCGGACTCAACGGTTTTGTAGGTGAGTTTCTCATACTGCTTGGGTCATTCTATTCAACCAATCTCGGCACTAACGCATATAGCATAGTATCAACAACAGCGGTCATACTTGCGGCAGTTTATCTTCTGTGGATGTTTCAGAGAGTGATGCTCGGTCCGATTGAAAACGAAAAAAACAAGAACCTTCCCGACCTTTCTAAAATGGAGGTGTTGTCTTTTGTTCCGATCATAATTTTTATTGTCTGGATTGGAGTTCATCCTAATACATTCCTGTCCAAGACCGAAGCAAGTGTAAAAAAGATCGTGACAAATTTCCAGCTTGCCAGAGATAGGATCACTGAGGCGGAAGCAGAAGTGAAGAATAAAATAGCGGAAACAGAGAAGTAGATGGATTCGTAAGATTTGTAATATCCATAAGGTTTGCAATCCCTGTCAATGTATGTTGGTGGGGATTTTTTAATTTAAAGTCTGTGATAATTCGTAACTTGCAACTTGTAACTCGTTTAAGTTGATTCTATTCCTAAGGAATTAAATTCACCTGTTCCTGAATGAACTCATCCCACTTTGTATTAAAATAATTTAAAGCTTTTTTCTTTTCAGACTTATTCATTCCTGAATAGGCAAGCGAATTTAGCGCAAGCTTTTTTATTGTTTTAAGGTCAAGTTCCCAAGCCATGAATGCTGTCCAGAAGTCATAAGTAAGACCGTTGTAATTGAATATCTGCGGGTCATCGGTATTAAGTGTCATTGGAATGTCTCTCTTTATGTATCCTGAAGCGGGATGCATTCTCAGATCGTCAACATATCCGAGTATCTGATTGCTTAAAGGACAAACTTCAAGGGCGATCTGCTTTTTCTTTACCGCAAGCTCAAGTAATGGAAAGCGGAACAGATTTATTCCGTGTCCGATCCTGCGGGTATTGAGCATAACAGCGTCGATCAGATTGTCATTTGAAGGCAGCGTAGATTCGCCGTTATGAAAATAGAAGGGGAGATCATGTCCATGCTTTTTTGTGATCGAGTCAATTGCAAAAAACTCGTCCAGATAGTAAGAGGTTTTATTCCACCTGTCCTCTTCAGATACCTGATCATATCCCAGCAGAAGATCCGGATATTTTTTTCTCAGATCATAAGCAGTCAGCAGATCAGTCATGACTCTTTCTTTTGTCGCGCCCCGGAAACCCGAAAAAATTATCTTCGCGTCAAATTGCGGATGCTCCTTTTTAACATCAGCAATGATCTCTTTATATATCAGGAGGCATTCTTCGGGAGTAAATTTCTTTCCGCTGATGTCATAAACTCCGCCGAGTGAAGTTCTAAGCTCTATGTACTGGGATCCGTCGGCGAGCAATGAATCGAACAGTGACCGGGTAAACAATCTGAAAGCGGGTTCATAATTAATAAAGCCGACCCGCCTGAATATCTGTTCAAAATCACCCCAGATCTTTTTGTTATCTTTATCGCTCTGATCAAATGTAAGCATCTTCACTATTTCCTCGTCAGTGATCTTATTTTCTTCGCGAAGGAGCTTCAGGCTTTCCCATCCTGAGGAAACGGAATCCGGGTTAAAGAACATCATCGCACCATAGTGAGCCTTCCCATCACTAAGTGTGTACATATAACAGTTATCCATGTAAGTAAGATTTTTTACCATCCATTCCGCGTTGTTTCCCGCGCTGGGATGTAAATGAAGTAGTCCGCCCTTTGGCATCTTTCTAAAAATGGTGAAGACAAGGTTGGTGTCTATCATGTTTTTCCCTTCATAAAAAAAATTTGAAGGCGGGAAATCCTTTCCCGTGGTATTTATAAAGCTTCGTTGCAATGTTGTCAGATAGTCGGAGAACTTTTGCTCATTGCCGGAAAGCGGGATGTTATATCCGAGTGTGAGGAGACTGTCAGCATTATACAATACATTTCTTGAAGAAATATACTTCTTCCTGTCATTCTTAAGACGGGAAAGATCTACCTTAACGTCATCATATTTAATTTTCTGGGGATATGAAGTGCTGTATATCATCAGCGTTAGTATCAGCAGTAATAGGTTTTTCATATTCAATCAGTAATTGTTAAGAAAATTTAAATTTAAAATATGAATAATACAGATGTTATAAAATTCAAATTCTGAAATTAATTATCTGCATGACCACATCCGTCCAAAAAAATATGATTTAGAAATTGAAAATTTTTAGTTTCGATTAATCCCGCTTTCTTTTGAAAAACCAAAAGAAAGCTTGGCAAAGAAAAGTTTCCCGCTGGTGATAAATTGCCGGAAATTCAGATTAATGGCGGCAGGAATTCCAACACGAAACGGGGTGCTGACTTGTACGTGGTACTTGACTCGGGAATTCCTGCTTGTCGCCATTGCCCTGAATTTCTTATCGGCAATTTCTCACAGGCGGGTTCTTTTTTAAAAACAATAATGATTAGCATGTTTGTTGATTAATATAAGACCTTTTAGTGTTGATAAAAATTATTTTGGACGGCACTGCTGCATGACATCACTCCGTCCGAAATAAAAAAAAAGCTTGCCATGAATTTCACTAATGATCACGAATTAAAAATATTATCACTAATTTTAAAAACAGAATTAACATAAATTTATTTGGACAGCATAAGTAAATATTAAAGGGATTATTTAAAGATTGATTTTAAAGATTCGATATTGGTGCAAAACCATTTCCAGAATAGATTGAATTTAAAATTATTTAAATTTAAAAAAAATATTTTGGACGGCAATGGCAAGACAACTTAACTGAAACAGTCATCTGCATTATCTTATTAAATTTGCTAAAGTACTTTAGTGGTATGTAATTATAATTTCAACTTTCACTTACAATGTTTAACTTTATCAAAACCAATGAACGAATTTCAAAAAATATTTAAAGACAAGATCGTCTTAGCCCCGATGGAAGATGTTTCCGAGCCGCCATTCAGGCTGATAGCGAAACGTCTGGGAGCTGATATTGTCTATACTGAATTTATTTCAGCCGAAGGTCTTATCCGTGATGCCCGCAAAGCAAGAGCGAAATTATTTTTTTATGAAGAAGAACGCCCGATTTCGATACAAATATTCGGAGGTAACGAAGACGTGCTCGTTGAGGCGGCAAAGATATCCGAAACTGCCAATCCCGATTTTATTGACATTAACTGCGGCTGCTGGGTAAAGGATGTTGCATTAAGAGGAGCAGGTGCGGGACTTCTTAAAGATATCCCGAAGATGACAAGGATCGCTGAGAAAGTTTTAAATAATGTAAAGCTTCCTGTAACTTTGAAAACACGGCTTGGCTGGGATGAAAATTCAATTGTCATTGTCGAAGTCGCGAAAATCCTTGAGAAGGTAGGCATACAGGCGCTGACTGTTCACTGCCGGCTGCGTTCACAGGGTAATAAAGGAGAAGCTGACTGGAACTGGGTAAAGAGGATAAAGGACAGCGGAGTTGAGATCCCGATCATATTAAACGGAAATATAAAAACGCCCGAAGATGTAAAGTTTGCCTTTGAAACATTTGAGCCGGATGCTGTGATGATAGGTCAGGCAGCTATTACAAATCCCTGGATATTTAGACAGTCAAAATTTTATATGCAAAATAACAGGCATTTGGATGATCCCCCGGTTGATGAACGGATTGATGTGTGCATCGAACATCTCCGACTTGCGTGTGAACTGAAAGGCGAGCCGCTTGGTGTAAGAGAATTCAGAAAACATTACTCAGGATATTTAAGAGGTCTTCCTGATGTAAGTAAATTCAGACTGGAGCTTATGCAGCTAAATGACTTTGATTCTCTAAAGGAAAAACTTGTGAGGTTTAAGGAAGAGTGCGGTGCGTTGAGTGTTTAGAGTGTTTAGAGTGCGTTGAGTGTTTAGAGTGTTTAGAGTGTGTAGAGTGTTTAGAGTGTGTTGAGTGTGTTGAGTGTTTAGAGTGAGTTGAGTGTGTTGAGTGTGTTGAGTGTGTTGAGTGGGTTGAGTGTTTAGAGTGGGTTGAGCAAAACAATCTAAAATCGTAAATCATAAATTATAATAATGGAAGCATTGGCAGGTGTACTGATAGGGTTCGGAGGAGTACTCGGGTTTATACTCTTAATAATCATACTTCGTTCATTCCGTGTATTGAATGAGTACGAGCGCGGGGTCATATTCCGTTTGGGAAAATTTTCAGCGGTCAAAGGTCCGGGGCTCATAATACTGATACCTTTATTTGATAAAATGATAAAGCTAGGATTGAGAACAATAGCTCTTGATGTTCCGTCACAGGATATAATTACAAAAGATAATGTTTCCGTAAAGGTTAATGCAGTTGTTTACTTCAGGGTTGTTGATCCTAACAGAGCAATCATACAGGTTGAAGATTATATGTACGCGACCTCACTTATATCACAGACTACATTGCGAACAGTTACGGGACAGGGAGATCTTGATGAATTACTGACACACAGGGAATTGGTGAACAGCAGACTGAAAGAGCTTATAGACAAAGAGACAGAGCCATGGGGAGTAAAGGTAATGAATGTTGAACTTAAAAATGTTGATCTGCCTCAGGAAATGATAAGAGCTATGTCAAGACAGGCGGAAGCTGAGAGAGATAAACGCGCGAAGATAATTAATTCCGAAGGTGAGTTTATGTCAGCTCAGAAGCTATCTGAAGCAGCCGCAATATTGAGCAGTAGTGAAAACGCGTTACAACTGAGATACCTTCAGGTAATGACTGAGATCGCGGCTGAAAAGAATTCAACACTCATCATTCCGTTACCAATCGAAATAATGAAATATTTTACTACAGTAACGAGTAAAATTGAAAGAGAAACGAGGGAAAAAGAAAATGCCTCATAAATTATTTTCATTTAACATTGCCGCGCTTACATTTTTAATTACACTATTCAGTTCAAATGAAATTTTCATTCCCGGCTCTGATATAAAAACTGAATCGATTCAAACTACAGCGTTAATAAAAACTCCTGAAGAATTACAAAAAGAAATTATAGAGAAGAAGATCGCATCGATGAATCTCCGCGAAAAGATCGCGCAGATGATAGTAACATATTCGGATGGGTTCGCGATCGCGGAAAATTCTGCCGAGTTTAAAAGACTGAGTGATCTGATAATAAATGAAAAGGTTGGAGGAGTGATCTTTTTCAAAGGTAATTCGATACAGGAAGCCGAGCTGATCAATAAACTTCAGGCGCTATCGGAAACTCCTTTGCTTATTTCCGCTGACTTTGAAAGAGGCACGAAGATGCGTCTTGACGACGGAAGTCTGTTCCCAAGCAACATGGCTCTCGGCGCAACAAGAAATCCTGACCTTGCATACCGGATGGGATTGCAGATAGCGAAGGAATGCAGGGCGATCGGTGTTCATCAGAATTATGCTCCGGTTGTTGACGTGAATAACAATTCGAAAAATCCAATAATAAATGTTCGTTCGTATGGAGAGGATCCTGAACTTGTTTCAATGCTTGCAGATAAATTCATCAAAGGTCTTCAGGACGGAAATGTAATTGCAACGGCAAAGCATTTTCCCGGTCACGGCGATACCGATATTGATTCACACAATGATCTTCCTGTTTTAAATTTCAGTAAAGACCGGCTTGATAATATTGAGCTGATACCTTTTAAGAATGCGATCAAAAGCGATGTGATGTCAGTGATGATCGCTCATCTTTCTCTGCCGGCAATCGATAATGAAACCAATGTTCCGGCTTCGCTTTCAAAAAACGTAATAGAAGGAGTCTTGATGGGTGAACTGAAATTCAAGGGATTAGTTGTAACCGACGCGCTTAATATGGCGGGTGTAGTAAAGCATTTTTCAACCGAGAATGTCGCTTTAAGATGTGTTAATGCCGGAGTTGATCTTATTCTGATGCCGCAGGGTGAAAGTCTGACTATAACAACCATCGAGCAGGCGGTTAATAACGGTACAATTTCCGAAAGTAAAATAGATGAATCTGTCAGGAAGATATTATATGCAAAGAATTGGCTCAGAATTAATGAAAACAAATTCACTGATGTAAGTAAAGTGTCTTCAGTGGTGAATAACTCTGAGGCAATGTCTATTTCACAACAGATCGCTGATGAATCAATTACACTTGTTAAGAATGACGGCGACCTTCTTCCTTTTAATAATGCTTCAGATAAAAGCTGTCTTATTATATCCATGAATAACGGGAATGAGAAAGCTAACTCTGAACTCTTCCTGTCACAATTCAGCGAGAAAAATAATTTCAAGCAGGCATCGTATTATGATCTGACAGGTGAGGTATCAAATGCAAATGAGATATTGAAAGACTCTGAAAATTATGATGTTATCATAGTCCCCATTTATGCGAAAGTAAAGATCAAGACCGGAACAGTCGGACTTCCTGATTCACAGATAAATTTAATTAATGATCTTGTCAGCAGGGGAAAGAAGGTTGTTGTTGTATCATTCGGCAATCCTTACCTCATACAGGGCTTTGCTGATGTCAGCAGCTATGTGTGCGCTTATGCTGACGCAGAAACTTCAATAACAGCAGGAATAAATGCAATTTTAGGAACTATAAAGTTCAATGGCAAATTACCTGTAACTATAAGCAGTCAGTTCAAATATGGCGACGGTATCATCAATTAAAAATTAAAAAACAAAAATTACAAAATTAATAAAAAGACAACATTTGAAATTATACATAACAATAGCGTTACTACTTTTATTTAAAAGCTCCTATTCACAACAACTCATACAGCAATTCGACGGAATAAATTTTAACATAAACGGAAATAATTCTTACGCACCCTTTAACGGGGGAGCTAACAATTCTAGATTTCAGCTCATAGACATTGACGGTGACAGCGATCTTGACCTCTTCACTTTTGACGCTGATACGTCGTTGTATTATTATGAAAATACCGGCACACCGCAGAATGCGAGTTACAAACTAAGGACACAAAGATTTCAGGGACTTCATTTCAATAACTGGTTTTATTTTGCAGACATGGACGCGGACAGTGATTATGATCTGTTTACAGGCGGTGAATTTCAGGTAGTAAAATACTTCAGGAACACCGGGACAATCAACATTCCAAATTTTGAATTAATAATAAACGAGCTCCATACAAATTCAGATACAGTCATATATAGCGAGTCTAATTGTGTTCCGATATTTTGTGATATTGACGGAGACGGTGATAAGGATTTTTTCACCGGACAATCTTTGGGCACGATCACATATTATGAGAACATTGGCACACCAAATAATTTCAGCTTTAAATACATAACAGATTTCTGGCAGAACCTGCTGATACTTTCTCCTGCGTTTGATGAAAGACACGGAGCTAATTCACTTGAGTTCGTGGACATTGATAATGACAATGACTTTGATCTGTTTTGGGGAGATCTTTTTTCAAAAGGAATTTACTTTATCCGTAATGATGGTACTGCAACAAGTCCAGACGTTGTTATTGCTGATTCGACATACCCGCAAAACTCGCCCTTTATTTCAAGCGGTTATAATTCCTTACGATTTGCCGATATAGATGCTGATGGTGACAAGGATCTGTTTATTTCGGTTTTATATCTGTCACAAAACAGTAAGAATTTTACTCTATACAAGAATGAAGGCAGCGCTTCATCGCCGAACTTCCAGTTTAATACAAATAATTATCTTAGAAATGTTGATGCCGGAGGAACGAGCAATATTTCCTTTACCGACATTGATAACGACGGCGACGAGGATTTGTTTGTCGGAAGTGATTATGCAAAAATTTCTTTTTACAAAAACACCGGCACTATACAATCTCCGTCTTTTATTCTTGAGAATGATTCATTGCCGATACTATCATCGAGCTTCAATTATGCACCTGCGTTTGCCGATCTTGATAATGACGGTGATCAGGATATGTTGTTGGGAAGCTATATAAAGGATTCACTGTGGTATCTTAAAAATACAGGCACACCGGAGAATTTCAATTTCACTTTTCAGGGAACAGGAAATCAGTTCGGACTGACTACACTTGGTCAGAGCAGCACTCCTGCTTTTGTTGATATCGACGCTGACGGTGATGAAGATCTTTTTGTTGGCGGTACTAACGGCAGATTGATCTATTATCAAAACACAGGCACTGCTCAGAATTTTAATTTTACACTTGTAACAAATTTTTATAATTCGATTGATGCGGGGGACGAAAGCACTCCGAGATTTTTTGATATTGACGGAGACAGTGATCCTGATATGTTCATAGGAAAACTTGACGGAACAATTTCATATTACAGGAATGAAGGCAGCCCTTCATCTGCAAATTTTGTGCTGCAAACAGCTAACTACAAAAACATTAATGTTCGTCAGAGCGCGTGCACTTTCTTTACAGACATTGATGCTGACACTGACCTCGATCTGTTTATAGGAAATACAAAAGGAGGAATTTATTATTTCAGGAATGATGATGTGAGCAGTGTTAATATTGTTTCCAATGAAGTCCCTTCGCAGTTTCAGCTTTATCAGAATTACCCCAATCCGTTCAATCCTTTGACTGTTATCAGATTTGATATTAATGGTCAAACATCAGATGTTAAGTTAATAGTTTATGATATACTTGGAAAAGCAATCACAACACTTGTCAATGAGAAACTTTCTTCGGGCAGTTATGAAGTAAAGTTTGGTGCCGGTAATTATCCGAGCGGGATATACTTTTATACTTTGACTGCGGGTTCTTTCCGTGAGAATAAAAAAATGTTGTATCTTAAATAAAATTGTCTTAATTTTAATAAATAAAAAAGAATTCCACTAACAATTAAACCACAAAATATGAGAAAATTTGTTCTCTCTTTAATTCTTCTTGTTTCCATTGTTGTATTCCAATTGAATACATCCGATGCGGGAGACAGAAAAATTCTTCAGGAAAGATTTACAAGCTCGACCTGCGGACCGTGCGCTACAAACAATCCTACACTTGACGCATTTCTACTAGCATCAGACCCCAATAAAATTACAAGCTTAAGCTATCACATGAACTGGCCTTCACCGGGCAATGATCCAATGTACCTTGCTAACACCGCTGATAACAATACACGAAGAAGTCAGTATAACGTGAATGCAATACCAAACTGGTTTTTTGACGGTGTAATAAGCATGACAGGCGGATCGAACTCTCAGCTTGTAAACGCTTACAATCAAAGAACAGATTTGCTCAGTCCTGTAACGATCATCCTTAACGAAACAAGGACAGGAAATACTGTAAATGCGAAAGTTGAAATCTATTGTGAAACTGTTTTGGCAAACCCGAACGCGATCGTTCAGTTCGTTGTAGCCGAAAGACTCGTTCAGTATGCTTCACCTCCGGGAACAAACGGAGAAAGAATCTTTTACGATGTAATGAGAAAAATGCTTCCCTCAGGTATTGGTACTTCAGTTACACTTTTACCGGGAAAAAAAATAACACTTGAATATACTTATGCTATCGATGCAAGCTGGCAGGCAAGTGAAGTTAATAGTGTGGTTTTTGTTCAAAGCGGACTTGAGATACTTAACTCTGCAACTTTAACTACCGATTTTAATTTGATCTCGTTACCTGCTTATCGAACAGTTCAGGCGGGTCAAAATCAAAATGAAAATTTCAAAGCTCACATTCCTTCAATTGCTAACGGATTTAATTCATCAGTTACATTTACATCGGAAATAATACCTGCTACATCAGGTATTACAGTTTCATTCCCAAACGGTAACTCAATAAATAATTTTCCTGATTCACTTTTAGTGAATGTAGCATCTAACTCAAGTGTACCTGTAGGTGAGTACAAAGTTGTATTGACCGGAACAAGCGCAAGCGGCAAGGTTCACAAGACATCGTTTACTTATCTGGTCGGTAGAAACTACATAATTACCGGAACGAACAGAAACCTTTGCCAGTACAAAGTTGATAACATTGCATATTCTACAAGCAGAGTGTTCACATGGGATCTTAATTCCACTCATACGCTTGAGGCAATTTCCCCACAGACTTTTGGAAATGTAAGATATGTTTATACAAACTGGAGTAACGGCGGAACACAGACTCAGACTGTTACAATCGGTACACAGGAAAGTGGATACACAGCAAATTACAAACCGCAGTACAGGTTGTTGGGTGTGACTGAGCCGACAGGGATTCCTGCAACAGTAAATGGTTCAAACAGTTATTTGGATTCATCATCTGTAAACGACATAACATTGTCTGCTGTACAGGTTCAGTTTAACGGCAGAACATATTATTTCAACAGATGGGAAGGCACAGGAAACGGATCTTACACAGGACCTAATCCTGTTGCACAGATCACAATGAACATGACATTAATTCAGAAAGCAATATTTGATACTATTGATGTTGGAATTTCAAATTACAGCTCGCTAGTTCCTGATCAGTTTGCATTATATCAGAATTATCCAAATCCGTTCAACCCTGTTACAAACATAAAATTTGATATTGCTAAATCTTCTTTCACAAACATAATAATTTTCGATATGCTTGGTAAAGAAGTTGCAACACTTGTAAATGAGAATCTTTCACCGGGAAGCTATCAGTATAATTTTGATGCTTCGAATTATCCGAGCGGTATTTATTATTACAAGATCAAAACCGATTCGTACACAGAAATAAAAAAGATGATGCTGATAAAGTAGCCATTCCGTAACATTTAAATTTATAAATAAAAAAAGATGCCATCAAATCCGATGGCATCTTTTTTATTACTCTATATAATATCTAAACTTACGGTTTTGAAACACTGACAAAGTTACGGGAATTATTATATACAGTAACAAGGTCTGCGGCATCAACTATCCCATCACCATTTAGATCTGTATTGGGACTTCCGGATTCAAAATTGATCGCATCATTGTAAACAGAGATTACATCATCGGCGTCAATTGTTCCGTCATTACCGATATCACCACTGTAAAAGGCAGCTAACCCGTTGACTGCTTTCATATTGCTTCCGTAAGCTTGTGAAACTGACGAAGAAAAATCATAAAATGCAGGTAAATGCTCAAATGTAACAAGTCCGGAAGACCATGTCTCAAGTGAATTTTTATGCTTCATGACAATATAATATTCACTTGATGTATTAGCATTTAGAAATTCAAAATTATCAAAGTATCCTCCACCGACAATTGTACTGCTTACAATTTTTTTAGCCGAATCCATGATCTGATAAGGCGATGTCGAACTGCACAAATACACACTCATTTCATGAGGCATGTTCAACCATACTTCAAGACTGTAAGTGACAGAAATGAGCGTCGGAAGAATGATTACCGGAGTTTGAGCAGTATCGGTTCTGACAGGAGAATTATAATCAAAGAAAATATCAGCCCAGTTTTTAATTATGTCTCCGTTAACAAGATTGCTTTTTGGTCTGATCCTGTATTTTATAAATCCATGACTCAGCTTTTCATTTGTAGTACTGTCAGGCAGCATGATGTTGCTGAAGTTCCATTCCACTATACCGGAATTTTTTATAATGCTTGTGTACGAATGACTTGATGCAAGCATTTCAATAGTTGGAACAACTAACTTTGTGCTAATTGTATCAACTAGTACAATATTCCTTGCGGTATCACTCCCTGTATTCTGGAAATGAACGGTATAAGTAAGCCAGTCCTGATTAGTCACATTTTGCTGAAAGAATGGACCAGCAGGCACAACTTCTTTCTTATTCGGATCATAGCTGGCCAGCACCAGGTGTGCTAATGTAGTTACATTGTCTGCAGGATTAATATCTCCCGCTACGGGTGTGATAGTAGCTGAATGATTAAGAGATGTACCTACGATCGCATTTACCGGTACATTCATTCCCAACTCAAAGTTGCGGGTTTCATTCGGAAGAAAATTGGAATAATTCCAGACTGCATTATTCCCTGTAACACTGCTTGGCAACGGATTTGTGATCGAAGAGTTATAAGTCAGGAGGTTATCAAAAATTAAGCTTACTGTTCCTGTCTTAACATTTGTTCCGATATTCTTTATGCTCGCAATTATTTTTAAATCCATTCCGGGAACTGCATTTCTGCTATTGGTTAGTGTGATTAATAAATCACTTATATTCACAGAAGGGAACAATGCAAAATCCTTGTTTGCCGCAGTATTACCAAAGTTTCCAAAATTTGAAGAATGGCTTGACGGGGTTACGCTATAATATGAAGGAACATTGGGAATGGCTACTGTATTTGTTCCGGTACCGCAGTTGATAAAATAATTTCCTGTAATGTTTGTAGCGGCGTATGAATTTCCTGAGTTAATTGAGATCAGGCAATTAGGATAAGGAATATCTCCGAAGTCCTGAATAGAATTGTTGTTATAATCTATAAAAACTTTACCTGTCATAAGATTTGCAAGAGGACTTATCTTTGCAGTAAATGCATCAACATCATTACCTGCGCTTATGATCGTAATCGGGGGACTTCCAAAATTTGCAGTGCCGATATAGCCGCTTGTAACATAGACATCACCAGCGGAGTTTGCAGAGAGACTCATATAATTAATATTAAAATTTGCATCCGCTCTGTTTACCCATACTGCATTTCCGAAATTATTATATTTAACAACATAAAGATCTGTACCGCTGGCAATCAGGTTTAAATTTCCGAATGCCGCTGCAGAGTTGAAAGTACCGCTTACATAGCTATTACCAAGGGGATCAGTTTTTATACTGAAGCCTTTATCAGAGGAATTTCCGCCTCCTTTTTTAACCCAGCACAAATTTCCCTGCGCGTTATATCTTGCTATGAACATATCATTTCCGCCTGATGGTGTGATGAGTGTATTGCTGAATAATGCATTGCTGCTGCTGAATGTACCGGTAATGTAACAGTCACCATTCACATCTGTACTTACGTCTCTGCCTTCATCAAAGCTCAGTCCGCCGGCACTTTTGCCCCATTGTATGACTCCTGATGAGGTATATTTTAAAATAAAAATATCCGCTGAATCATTGACAGAGCTTGCAGTAAGACTTACGCTTCCGAATGATGCATTTTTTCCAAATTTCCCTGTGACAAATAAATTTCCTGAAAGATCAGTTGCTAAACCATATGCTGCATCAGGATCAGGACCGCCTCCGCCAACTGCCCATTGAAATACGCCAGAGCTGTTATACTTTGCAATAAAAATATCAGACTGTGTACCATTAGCGTTCAGTGTTGTTGAGCCGATGGTAGTAGAATTAAAATATACACCTGTGATGTAAACATTGCCGGAGTTGTCTGTTGCTGCGCTCATGCTTCTCTCAATGTTACCTGCTCCGGCACTGACAGCCCAGATAACATTACCTGATGAATTATATTTAACAATAAAAACATCACTGCTTCCTGAGCTTATCAGATTATTTGAACCGAACGAAGCAGTACCGTAAAAATCGCCTGTAATAAAAATATTTCCTGATGCATCACAAGCTGCGTCAGTGCCCTGGTCAGCGGAGATTCCGCCACCTTTCTGGACCCACTGAACAATTCCCGCGGCATTATACTTTGTTAAGAATACATCATCTCCTCCTGAGCTTATAACGGAGTTTGGGTTAAATGTGGCGGTACCGGTAAATGAACCGGTCGTGTAAACATTTCCAGAAGCATCGACATCTACACCATTCCCGAAATCGGTTGTGTTACTTCCTCCACTACGGACCCATTGAAAATTTTGTGAAAAGGAATTGCTGACAGTAAAAATAAACACTAAAGCTAAAATTGTTGAGAATGTTTTCATCATGATTGAGTTTAAATTAAGAGATAGTTTCGATTTCATTGCTTCAAACTTATCAGAATTGTGTTTCAAAACAAAAGAAAGATTTCCTTCAATTCCTCACTAATTGAGGTCATAATAGATAAGATTTCTTTAATTCCGTTCTAAAACAAAGAATTTCTTTGTTTATTTTACTCAATAAAAAAGCTATTTTTTTTAATGAAAGATAGCAGGTTGATAAGGTTAATAAGGACTTTCAGTAAAGAAGAACTGAAGTCATTCCGGAAATTTCTCGAATCTCCTTTCTTAAAGCCTGCAAGAAATACTATCTCACTTTTTGATTACATCGCAAAATATTATCCTGAATATCATGAGAAAGACATTAAAAAGGAAAAAGTATTTGGAAAATTATTTAAAGGAGAAGATTATAATGAAAAGAAATTATTCAACCTTATCTTTGATCTTACAAAAGCTGCAGAGGATTTCCTTGCCCATAATACCCTGAAGGAGGATGAAACAGAATTTCTCCTCAATCTCAGCAAAGGCTATTTAAACAAAAATCTAAAGGATGAATCTTTTCGTGTAAATAAATTAATACAAAAAAAATTAAGACCCGGCTTCTCACCGAGCCTTGACTATGTATCAAAGCTGAGAAGACTGACTCATCTGCAGGGAGCTTATTTTATTCAAAAAAATGATTTTGGCAATCTGATAGGATCAAAAGTAAATTACTTTGAAGTGTCTGCTATTCAATTTATAATAGATCTTTCGGAAATAATGAGCATAAAAAAACCTGCAATGAATACTTATGGCAATAATATGGAAAGTCTAATGGTGGATGCGATTACACAAAGCTTTGATATAAAAAATCTGCTTTCAATTCTTGAAAGATCCAACTATGATAAAAAATCACTCATTACGCTTCATTACTATATTCTTAAAATTTATGAAGAGCCGGATAATGTTTCTTATTACTATAAACTTCGTGATACATTTTACAATAGTCTTGAAGAGTATGACAGGGAAGAAAGATGCCTTGTATTCAGCAAGCTGGTAAATTACTGTGTCCCAAGATCGGTAGGGGATATGGTTGAATTCAAAAAGGAAGGTCTGGAAGTTTATAAAAGAATGGTTAGCAGTAACTCATATTCATTTTTCGAAGATGATTATATGGATGTTGTGAATTACCGCAACATTGTACAATATTGCATTTCTTTAAAAGATACTGTATGGCTGGAAACTTTTCTTGAGATGTATTCCGATAAAATTCAGCCCGGCATAAGAGATGATCTTAAGAATCTGTCTTTTGCCAGTTTATATTTTATAAAATGCGAATATGAGAAGGCGCTTGTTGAATGCTCCAAAATTAACAATGAGTTCTTTTTATTTAAAACGGATTTCAAGACGCTGATGCTCAAAATTTATTATGAGCTGGAATATTTCGAGCAGGCATATTCACTAATCGATTCCTATAAGCATTTTCTCGCAAACTCGAAGGAGATTCCGGATTCATTCAGGGAGATTATCGGAAATTTTGTGAAATACTATTCTGATATTTTAAAAATTAAATCTCACAGCAGCAAAGAATCACCTGAGTTCATTAAGCAGAAGATAGAAAAAGAAAGTAAGATCGTGAATAAGAGTTGGCTAATTGAGAAATCAAATGAGCTCCTGAAAAAAAAACATTCTAAGGTATAATTCTCGCTACAAAATTGACCGAATTATTATAACAATATACCATATCAGTAATATCAGTAAAATTATCATTGTTCAGATCTGAGTTAACATAACCTGAAGTAAAATTTATAACATCATTATATACAATTATCAGATCCGCTGCCTCAATGATTCCGTCATCATTTACATCTCCGCTAAAGATGCACCACTCACTTCCAACAAGCTTCATATTATTACCATATGCCTGAGATGACGAAGCTGTAAAATCATAATTAAAATTATTGTTAGTGAAGGAAACAGTGTTTCCGCTCCATGTCTCAAGTGAATTTCTATGCTTCATCACGAGATAGAATGGATCTCCGTTAAATGGCTTTGAGAAAAGTAATTTTGCTGTTCCATTTTGATCGGGAGCTTTTGAAGAATCAATTACGTAGTAAGGAGGAAGAATATTATAAAGATAAGCTTTGATAGTATCATTTGTCACAGGATGCATTGCTTCGACAACTTCATTGAGATTGAGAACTGCTCTGTATCCGTTGATACCAATGTCGGGAATATTATTTTTTGCCGAATCACGAAAATCATGCCAGATATTTGAAGTATCACTGTTATTAAAATAAAAACTTTTGGGCCGCACCGGTATCTCGGATTGTGAGCAAATATTAATGTTGTTAACGGAAATTTGTTGACATCCCACATAAAATCTTTGGTTTGGATTTATTTCAATTGCAGAATCAAGATCATAAAGAACCTGTGTTGGAATATTGATCCCGGAGGGAGGAAATAAAGTGTCCGAAGAATATATCAGTGACCCCGGATTCCCGCTTCTACTATCATTGAATACAACAAGCTTAAACGGTTTAGTACCATTGTTAGTGCTGCCAAGAATGGAGAAATCTATCTGTCTTAAAAAGTAATCTGCTACACCATTGTTTTGAAAAGCGCAGACTAAATTTCCCTTAGTACCTGAGAACCCAATAGGAATCGTACTTACAGTGCAGGTGTTAGCATGATTAAAAGTATTGCTTGTAGCATCGTAACATTTAATAAGCTTATTATTAACGGTATCATCCTGTAAAATAAATCCAACATCTCCCGGCAGAGCTTCAACTACGATAAAATCTGTTTTCACATTTCCATTATTATTCGTAGTAACCTTTATGATTGTATCATAGGAAGCCGTATTAGTTAGAATGTTTTCTACAATTTCCTTGATGGGACCGTTTATAGAATCATTACGAATGACAGTGCGTAATTTTATGATCCTGGGTCCCGCAATTTTTTTCATAAACTGAACACTTATTGTATCAGGGAAACCAAAGTTTACCGGCAATTCACCCAGTGAATAAATATTAGCAACTTCGAAGCTGTCAGTTACGGCGGGAGTATTTTGTCGGAAAGAAATTTCATCAGAGGCCATATTCCTTTCAGGTTCAAAATTTATAAAGCCGATCAGTAAGGTGATGATTGTAATGTTAATAAGATTTTTCATTGAGTTGAATTTGATTTTGGGTGAAGAGGGATTCAGTTAAGTAAAATAATGAATTAGAATTGAATTTCAAAAAATAAAATAAAAAAACCCGGATGATAATTTCATCCGGGTAGATTTTAAAGATTCTATATTTATTTCTGACAGTTTATTCACCGTCTTTTTTAGGTTCTTTTCTGAATGTTTCTTTTGATTCAGGGGTTTCAGTTCTCTTGTATTCTCTGCTTGAACCGTTATCATCTGAACTTCCGCTGTTGTCATAAGTTTTTGGTGGTGTATATGTCCCCGTGTTATAGCTTTTGTTGGAATTGTAGCTTCTGTTTTTCTTTCTTGAAACTTTTCTCGTGTTTTTCTTTTTGCCTTTGGATTTTTTCTTGCCGTAATATTTCTTTTTACCGACTTTTTTCTGACCGGTAACCTTCTTTTTTCCTGAAGAACGTTTCTTAGAAATCTTTTTTCCTGAAGAACGCTTTCCTGATTTTTTCTTTACAACTTTGCTTTTTACGGTTTTTTTATTTTTTTTTGGCTTTACTGTTGTTGCTGTTGTTTCTGTTTTACTTTCAGATTTTGCATTTAGCACCGATAGATCACTTACCGCACCACCAAAAGTAAAAACAAATAAAAAAGACATTATTAATAATGATCTTTTTGACATGCTTTCTCCTCTTCTATAAATTTTTGAATGGATAAAAATATGATTATTATGATAGAATTACAACCCTAATTTGTAACTTTTATTCACTTTAATTCAAGCGATATGATTCATACTTTACAATAACATTTATGATTAAGAATAATAAAAATAAAACAGTTGTAGTTGCCATGAGCGGAGGAGTTGATTCGTCGGTTGCCGCTGCACTTCTCAAAGATGAAGGTTATGATCTGATAGGAGCTACGATGAAGACCTGGGGATATGATGATATACCGGAAAAAGACTCAGGCTGCTGTTCGCTGGAAACAATATACAGTGCAAGGAACGTTGCGCAAAATCTTGGATTCAATCATTATACTCTCGACTTTACTGAAAAATTCAATGAAGTGGTAATTTCTAATTTTATTTCTGAATACCTGAAAGGCAATACTCCAAATCCCTGCGTGCTCTGCAATAAATCAATTAAATGGGGAGCACTTCTTGAAAAAGCAGAATCACTTGGCGCTGATTTCATTGCTACAGGTCATTATGCAAATATGAATTATAATAATGATACGGGGAGATATTATGTATCTGTTTCTGAAGATAAAGCGAAAGACCAGTCTTATGCTTTGTGGAGAGTTTCGCAGTACGCGCTGAGCAAAACAATTTTTCCATTGGGTAATTTTAATAAAACAGATATTAGAAAAATTGCCAGACAGCTCGGTCTCAAGTCTGCTGAAACTCCCGATTCACAGGAAATATGTTTTGTGCCGAATAATAATTACCGTGAGCTTTTAGAAATGCGTAATCCGGGTCTCAATGAAAAATTATCCGGAGGCGACCTTGTCTATCAGGATAAAAAGATCGGCTCGCACAAAGGATACCCTTACTATACTATCGGGCAGCGCCGCGGTCTGAATGTAGCAATTGGTAAAAGGTTATATGTCTCAAAAATTGATTCTCAGAATAATGTCGTGATAGTAGATGAAGAGGAAAAAATATACAGTTCTGAATTTATTACAAAAGAGATTAATCTGATGCTTACAGATAGAATTGATAAGCCGATAAAAGCTTTAGTTAAGATAAGGTATAACGACAAAGGCAGCGAAGCAATGATCGAGCAGACAGATGATTCTCACATTAAAGTAAAATTTGATGTGCCGCAAAAAGCTGTCACACCGGGGCAGTCAGCGGTTTTTTATTCCGGTGATAATGTCATCGGCGGCGGCATTATTGAAAATATTATAAAGTAATTTTTCTTTTACCATTCTCCTTTATAAATATACAAACATTCCTTGAGTAAAATAAAAACAATTATCTTTCCGGAGTCTTATGATGAAAGAGTTCTTTCAGCCGTAAAGGAAATCCTTAATAAGAACATTGCAAAAGTCGTATCAATCGGAAGAGATGAAAGGCTTCAGAAGCTCATCAAGCCCCATAAAGGACTTACCATTATTGATGCTGATTTTTCCGGAGATATGTGGAAGGAATACGTTAGTGTTAAAAAGAAGAAAAAAAATCTGACACGAGAAGAAGCAGAAAAAGAATTAAGTGATCCGCTGACTTTTTCTTGTATGCTTCTGAAGAATGATTTTGCAGATGGAATAATAGCGGGAAGTGTTTACTCTACATCAGAGGTTTTGAGAAATGCAATTTCAATTATAGGGCTTGCAAAAAAAAACCGAACCGTTTCTTCTTTCTTTCTATTTACATTCCCTGAAAAACATAAACTTAGCCAGAGGACTTTTGCGTATGCGGACTGCGGCGTTATACCTTCGCCAACTGCTGAACAGCTTTCGGATATTGCAATTCAGACTTCAGTTAATTTTAAAAAGCTGACGGGCAAAACTCCCAGGCTTGCTTTTCTTTCGTTTTCAACAAAGGGCAGCGCAAAGGATGTGTCCATTGAAAAGATAATCAGAGCTTTTGAACTTACAAAAAAAAGAGAACCGAAGCTTATCTGTGACGCCGAACTGCAGTTCGACGCCGCATTTGTTCCTGCGATCGCAAAAAGAAAAAATCCCGGCGGAGAGATTATGGGTGATGCTAACATATTTATTTTTCCGGATCTGAACTCAGGTAACATTGCATATAAAATAACAGAAAGGATCGGTGGTGCTTTTGCAACAGGTCCGGTAATTCAGGGACTTGCAAAACCTGTAATGGATCTTTCCCGCGGCTGCACCGCAAATGATATTGTGAACATGACAAAGGTAATAGTGAAGATGTAGATTATCATATTATGATAGTTAACTTTACAAATTTTTGACTTTACAAACTTTTTGACTTTACAAACTTTTAACTTTTAACTTTTAACTTTTAACTTTTAACTTTTAACTAAACCTATATGGAAAAAAAAACTTTTGCCGAGCTTTGCGCGGATGCAAAGAAGAACGTTAAGGAATGTAATGTAAATGATGTTATGGACATGATGAAGAACAGTGAGGACTTTCATCTTGTTGATATAAGGGAAGATAATGAATTTAATGCGGCTCATATTAAAGGAGCAAAGCATGTTGGAAGAGGTATTCTTGAAAGGGATATACATCTTCACGTTCCGTCGCATGATCAGAAGATAGTGTTGTATTGTGGCGGCGGCTTCAGGTCAGCACTTTCGGCGGAGTCAATTCAGAAGATGGGCTATTCAAATGTGATCTCAATGGATGGCGGCTGGAAAGGATGGAACGCGGCAGGCGGTGAGATTGAATAATTTTTGAATTTTAGATTTTAGATATCTGAATGTTGATTTGTTTTCATCCTGCATGACAACATGACCTCAAATAAAAAATCCCAAATCCAAAATCCAAAATCAAAAATCCTTAGATTCTCTTATCAGTTCTGTTCAGAAAATCCCTGATAAGTTTGTCGTCTGTTTCGGTTAGTTCTTTAGGTGTTCCGTGAAAGTAGATCTTACCTTCGTGCATCATCGCAACTTCGTCAGCAACATCATACACGCTGAATATATCATGTGTCACAACTATTGAAGTCACCTTTAGCTTGTCGGAAAGATCGGTTATAAGATCATCTATCTGATCGCTCATTACCGGATCAAGCCCTGTGGTGGGTTCATCGTATAAAATGTATTCTGGATTTGTAGCAAGCGAGCGCGCAAGAGAGACTCTTTTCTTCATCCCACCGGAAAGGTCTGAAGGCTTCATCTTTTGTATGTTAGGAAGTCCTACCATTTCCAGCTTTTCAGCGACAACTTCCGCTATCTTGTCTTTCTTCATATTGGTGTTTTCTTTCAATGCAAGACCTATGTTTTCTTCGACATTCATTGAATCAAATAACGCAGCACCCTGAAAGAGAAATCCGAATTTTTTTCTGACTTCATAAATTTCCTTTTCTTTCATCTTTGCAATGTCACGACCTTCAATAAGTATCTCACCCTCGTCCGGCTTGAGCAGCCCGATTATATGCTTGAGCAATACTGATTTACCGCAGCCGCTTCTTCCGATTATGACAAGAGTTATACCGTCACCAATAGTAAGATTAACACCGGCTAAAACTTCCTTTTCTCCGAAACTCTTCCTTACATTTTTAATTTCGATCATAAATAATTATTCCTGATAAGTATTTTAATTGTAGATCATTTTTTTTGTGAAATAAATTACCGTTTAATCAAAAGAAAAAAAAGGAATCTTTTAACATTGATCGCTGGTGATCCTAAGCCTGATCATCTAAGCTTATGATTATCACTGAAATTTGATTCCAATTAAATTAATTTTAATTACACTAACATAACTATTAATTGCCGGAAAATAATTTAACAGGTAACAAAAAAGCTTCACTGATAATAAGTGTTTACAAAAAAACCTTTGAGCTGGATCTGATACTGAATGCACTTACGATCCAAAGCTTCAATGAATTTGAAGTCATAATTGCTGAGGACGGGCAGGATGCCGGCATGAAAATATTGATGGATGAGTGGACAGCCAAAAATAAATTTCCGGTAAAACATTTAATCCAAAAAGATAAAGGTTTCAGAAAAAATAAGATCCTGAATGAAGCTATAAGAAATACCTACACTGACTATCTAATATTCATTGATGGTGACTGCATTCCCCACAGCGATTTTATCAGGGCTCATGTTGAAAGCAGAGAATCCGGTACAGTGTTATGCGGCAGAAGGGTTAATCTCACAAAAAGCATTTCGCAGAAAATTACAAAAGAAATTATCCTTAGCAAAGACTATGAGAAAGTAAAACTCTCTGAAGTCATTTACTCTTCACTTAATAAAGGTAAAGCTGATTTCAATTTTAATATAGAAGAAGCATTTGTTTATAAAAATAAAACACTAAGGAAAGTTCTGACGAATAAGGATGAGCATATTCTCGGATGTAATTTTTCAATTGAAAAAGCGCAGCTTGAAAAGATAAACGGCTTCGATGAAAATTATGAAGGACCCGGACTTGGTGAGGATTCTGATATTGAATACCGACTGCGGCTTATTGATGCAAAATTTAAATCCGTAAGAAATCTCGCAATCCAGTATCATCTCTATCATCCGAAAACAATTGAAGAGCCGGTCAACATGAAATATTTCAATGAAGTTAAAAAGCAGAATGAGTATTTTTGTAAGAACGGTCTCGTGAAAATTTAACTGTTAATGAATTTATACAAGCGAATCTTTAAATATGTACGACCTTATACAAAGGAGCTGATACTTGCCAATGTATTCACATTGCTGGTGGTGATCTTCAGCCTTCTGTCAGTGATGATGCTTTTTCCTTTTATCGATCTGTTGTTCAACGAAGCCCGGAAGATCAATCCTGAAAAAACCATTACCTCTATATTCGATCTCAAGGACATAATTACAAATTTCTTCGGAACTCTGATTGGCGACTATGATAAGATCAGCGTGCTGAAATTTTTATGTGGGCTAATACTTGTTACTTTTTTTCTCAAAAATCTTTTTACTTATCTTCAGACATATTTCATGGCAACTGTCGAGCAGGGGATCGTTAAAGATCTTCGCTTTGCTCTCTACAGGCATTATCTTGATCTTCCGCTTAGTTTTTTTACGGATGAACGGAAAGGAAATCTTATATCGAGGATAATCAATGACGTTCAGATAGTAAAGGATTCTTTGGTCGCTGTAGTGAACAGTCTGTTCCGTGACCCGCCGTCGATAATTGCATACTCTGTTGTTCTGTTCTTATTCAACTGGAAGCTTACCATCATAATATTTCTGCTTGCTCCAGTAACGGCATTCATTTTAAGTAAGGTCGGCAATTCACTCAAAAGAAGCAGCATTAAGTCACAGGAAAAAATATCAGACATCACATCAACGCTTGACGAAACTCTCGGTGCGATACGTGTTGTAAAAGCATTCGGGATGGAGGATTATGAAAAGAAAAAATTTCAAAAGGAGAACACTACATACTTTGATCTGCTTGTAAAGCTTTTTCGTAAGCGTGCTCTTGCCTCACCGATCTCGGAATTCATTGGAGTGCTTACGATAGTGATCATACTTTATTTTTTCGGAGCAGAGATAATTTCCGGTAAAAGTGATATGACTCCGGGTGCATTCATTTTTTATCTTGCAGTTTTTTTCCAGATGATGCCTTCTCTGAAGCTGTTCGGACAAATGTTCAACAGCTACAAAGAAGGAAGCGCCGCCGCCGAAAGAGTATTCAGTCTTCTCGATACGAAGGTCAACATTATAAATGCTCCTGATGCAAAGGACTTGAAAGAGTTTACTGAACGAATTGAATTCAGGGATGCTTCATTTAAATATGATAAAAGCGATTATGTATTAAAGAATATTAATCTAAAGATCGACAAAGGAAATATCATAGCGATAGTCGGTCCAAGCGGTGCAGGTAAGTCCACACTTGTTGATCTTATTCCCAGATTCTATGATGTCAGCGCCGGCGAACTATTGTTCGATAATATTAATGTTAAGGATGTAAATATAGAATCATTAAGGAAGCTGATGGGAATTGTTACACAGGAGACGATACTGTTTAATGACACGGTCAGAAACAATATTGCATACGGTGAAAGCGCGATACCGCTTGAACAGATAATTGAATCATCCAAAGCGGCGAATGCCCATAAGTTCATTACCAATTTCGAGAACGGATATGAGTCGATCATTGGTGACAGGGGAGTAAAACTTTCCGGAGGAGAAAGACAACGGCTCTCGATAGCTCGGGCGCTACTAAAGAATCCGCCGATACTTATACTTGATGAAGCTACTTCTTCACTTGATACAGAATCGGAGATCCTTGTGCAGCAGGCGATTGAAAGGCTTATGCACGGCAGAACTTCGATAGTCATCGCTCACAGACTTTCTACAATTCAAAACGCGGATAAAATTATTGTGATCAGTAAAGGTGAGATAGCGGAGACAGGAACACATGAGCAGCTACTCATGACAAGCGGAGTTTATAAAAAATTGTATGACCTGCAATTCAGGCATCAGGAACAAGTTTCGTAATTTATTCCAAAGGTGAAACGCCTGCATTAATTATCTGACAACAACTCAACTATGAAAGTTTCGGGTTTTACCATTATCAGGAACGGGATATTTTATGCTTATCCTTTCAGAGAAGCCATTCTGTCAATTCTTCCTATGTGTGATGAGATGATTGTGAATGTGGGAGTTTCAAATGACGGAACCCTTGAAGCAGTTCGCTCGATAAATGATAAGAAGATCCGCATCATAGAAAGTAGCTGGAACATGGATCTTAAAGGCGGGAAAGTTCTTTCGGTGGAAACGAACAGGGCTCTCAAAGAGTGCACCGGTGACTGGTGTTTTTACATTCAGAGTGATGAGGTCGTGCATGAGAAGTATCACGATACAATTATAAATGAAATGAAGAAGAATCTTGATAAGGATAAGATCGAAGGGCTCAGATTCTGGTACAAACATTTTTACGGAAGCTATGATTATTATCAGGATAATTACAGGAACTGGTACATACGTGAGGTTCGGGTGATAAAAAATAAGCCTGACATAGTTTCGTGGGGAGACGCACTGGACTTCCGGCATCCGGACGGTTCAAAGATCAGATCAACAGATATTAACGCTGAAATATATCATTACGGCTGGGTCAAACCTCCGGATAAGCTCATTAAAAAAAGATCTGACTTTGAATTACTTTACAATACAGGACATGAAGCTGAGAAGAATATTGCTTCATTTCAGAACTATGATGATCTGGGAAATCTCAAAAAATTTATTGAAACACATCCAAAGGTTATGCACGAAAGGGTGTCTCAAAGCAAATGGGATTTTGATCCGCAACTTGAAAAGCAAAACCCTGACTGGCTCAGAAAGATACTGATACTAATGGATCCTGTAACAAAGAGAATTTTCCCTTCCGCAAATCAAAGCAGAGCAAATTGAAGAACAAATTTCCGAAGGTCCTCAATGATCTGATACTGATCTTACTTACAGCGCAGATCGCCTCTGTAAGCTTTTCAATTGCTTTGTCTTCCATTTGCTTTGGGATCTGGGTTGGCTTATGGCTGATACAAATCATTGTTTCAAAAAAATTAACTTATGATACAAAGACCTTTGATCAGTTAAAGCTCATCAACTTATTCATACTTCTTTATATTCTGTTTGAAATATTTTCGAGATTTTTTGCTTTATACCCTGAAGGCGCGTTCATAAATTTAAAACGTCTGCTGCTGTTCCTGATCTTTTATGTTTCGGTAATTAAGATCGTGAATATCAAAACACTCGAGCGTATAATGCTGGTCATTGTGTGTTCGATCTCAGCAGTCGCAATTTATGAGCTGATAAGATATGGGCTGAAGTTCAATGAAATGATATCTCAAATGCCGTTCTCCGAGATAAGGATAAATTATTTTAATTATCCGCTTACCAGTGGTGAGATAAAAATGATGGTATTCCTGTCAGTGTTTCCCCTTCTTTTCATTAAAGAAAAATTCATTCTTGAAAAAAAGTATCTCATAATTCTACTGGTTCCGGTTTTCATTTCAATGATCCTTACTCAGTCAAGAAATGTTTACGTAGCTCTCGCATTGTGTTTTATTGTTTACGGTATTATGATGAACCGGAAATTTCTTCTTGCGATGATCATTATTGCCGCAATAGGCTGGTTCATTCTCCCCACTGAATATACTGAAAGAATGAGAAGCATTGTTGATCTGAATCATCTGAGCAACAAGTCACGATTGAGCATGTGGAAAGTTGGCTGGGAAATGTTCAGAGACCATCCGTTTACGGGGATCGCGGATTCACATATTCTGGAGATTTACAAAACATACAAAGTCCCCGGGGAAGCCAGTGAGGGCGTGCATCTGCACAGCAATCCCATGATGATCCTTGCGACTACGGGCATATTCGGATTTATCTCATTCTGCAGTTTCTTTATACTGATGTTTCTCAAACAGATCAAATTTTATTTTAATGAAACATCACCTGCTGACAAAGCGCTTCTCCTCGGAAGCATACTTGTAATGATTTCATTTCAGGTCTCAGGAATATTCGAATGGAGCTTCGGCGATCATGAGGTGATGACAGTGTTCTTCTTTCTGATCGCTGTGCCGTTTGTTGTAAATAAGTTGAAAGTTACATCCTTCGAAAACAAACTTTTACCACAAAGGTACAAAGACTCTAAGAAAAGATTTTTATAATTAAGAACTGAAATCTTTATATGCTTCAGTTAAAATTTTGCTTTTCTTTGAGCTTTGAGCATCGAGGTTTTTCCGGCTCTGTTCATTACGTAGCGAGAGCAACATAGACCGCTACTCCGCCATCGGTCTGAAATTCTTTATCGGCAATTTCTCACAGGCGGGTTCTTTTAAGAATGATAATGATTACCCTAATTGTTGATTAGTTTTAAGAGTTATTAAATGTTCATAAAAATGTTTTGGACAGCAATGGTTGAAAGTAAATCTAAAATCTAAAGGTAGACTTCAATTCATTGTTGTATTTTGTAAATTGGTTGAATTTTATTTTATAAACTTAAAATAATATGCGAATAGAAAAACAAGGCAGGTCAAAAGCAGATCTTCTGAATTCACTGGACAAGCTTAAGGATGACCTGAAGAATGATATCTTCGAGTATAACATAGGTATCACAAAGATAAATGACGGATACAAGATAAAAGCAGACAAGAAAATCCTGTTTATCAAATTTCATGTTGACGCGGATATCACCGCCGGCGAAGGGTACTATGAGATTACGTGGGAGACCAACGCTCCCGAAGGAAAAGTTGCCGAAGCTATTGACAAGGTTAAGGACGCGCTTGAGAAGGTTTGAAGATAAAATGTTCGAGCTTATACATAACGAATTAAAATAAAAAAATAATGAAATTATTCAGCACAATTTATATTTTTATAATTCTCTTCGCGGGCTGTACAGTTCTCTCAGCTCAGGACACGGATACAATTTCAAAACAAGATCTTAACAGGATCACAGGAAGCTGGAAAGGTTCGCTGACATACCTGGATTATTCCACCGGCAAGCCATACACAATGCCCGCTGATGTTAATGTCACGCAGATCGGTGAAAGCAATCAGTTCATTTTCTCCAGAACATATCCCGATGAACCGGGCGCGAATTCGGCTGACACTGTAACTATTTCTGACAATGGAAAATATTTTGATGATGAAACCGTGATCTCAAGAAAGCTGCTTCACGGAGGCAGCATTGAAATAGTTACAGAGGTGGACGGTACCGACGGCAACGATAATAAGCCGGCAACCATAAGACACATTTATATGCTCGGTAATAACGCTTTTATTATAATAAAGGAAGTACAGTTTAAGGGAGAAACAGAATGGATACAAAGGCACGAATATAATTATACAAAGTAATAAACCGCGCAACGGCTTCTTCAATTCAATAACCTGCCTCTTTGCAATCTTTCAATTCAGCATAGTCAATCTTAAATGAATTAAATATTTTATAAGGTGTGACATTTCAATATCTCATGCGAATAATTAGTAAACTCATTCTTTAACTTGTTAAGTTACTTGCCTTATGAAAGCACTAAATATATTACGGTTTGAATAGAGATTCCCAAACATTCCTGAATGTGATCGAATCCAATAAGGGCATAATCTACAAAGTTGCCAACACATACTGCAGGGATGATGATAACAGGAAGGATCTTATCCAGGAGATCATAATTCAGTTGTGGCTTTCTTTCACTAAGTATGATGAGAAGTACAAGCTGTCCACCTGGATGTACAGGATCGCTCTTAATGTCTCCATATCATTTTACAGGAAAGAGCACACCCGCAGCCGCATAAGTGCGCCATTGCCGGACGACATTCTTCACATTAAGGATGATTCTTCCGGAGGATCAGAAACTGAAACCGATGTAGTACTTCTGAATAAATTCATAAAGGAGCTGAAGGAGATCGATCGCGCGATTATCATTCTTCATCTTGAAGGTAACTCACAGCAGGAGACAGCAGACATTCTCGGGCTGACCGCTACAAATGTTTCCACCCGGATATCAAGAATTAAACAGCAGCTTAAACAAAAATTCATTAACTTAAAAACGCAAAATTAATATGGAAAACATAAGCACAAACACTAATACAAATGAGAATGAGTTCAGAGAACTCTGGAGCTCATACAATAAAAAGCTTAACGAAAGTCTCACTCTGAACAGAAAAAATACAGAGGACCTTACGAAGATCAGGATAGGATCTTTCCTTGCATCCATGAGCCCTCTGAAGATATTTACAATTCTGGCAGGGATCATCTGGTCTGTCATTGGCGATGTGATTGTCATAAATCTTCTTAACACTGCGAGTCCGTTCTTTCTGATCTCCGCCGGGATACAGCTTGTGCTTACCCAGATCGCAATCGTAATATATATTTATCAGCTCGTGATCATTCACCGTGTCGACATTAATCAACCGGTGATGGAAACGCAAAGAACCTTAGCGCGGCTTAGAACTTCAACTCTCTGGGTCGCACGTATCCTTTTTCTGCAGCTTCCAGTATGGACAACATTTTATCTTAGTGCAGAAATGTTTGAGAATGGGAATGTGATGTTGTTAAGTCTGCAGATAGTTGTAACTCATGTTTTTACTTTTGCCGCTGTCTGGCTTTTCACGAATATTAAATTTGAGAACAGGAATAAGAAATGGTTCAGACTGATCTTTGACGGAAAGGAATGGACGCCCGTGATGAGGTCGATGGAGTTGCTGGAGCAGATCGGGGAATATGGGATTGAGAAGGAAGCAGAAGGGAAGGGAGTTTAGGGCTTTAACCATTTCAGATCAGAAGTTTTTAAGCATGTTCGTTTGTAATGAAGTTCATTGCCGTCCAAAATGTTTTTTAAAAAATTTAAATAATTTAAAATTCTATTTGTTTGGTAATATTTTTGCACAATATCGAATCTTTAAAATCAACTTTTAAATAACCTTGATGATATAATTATGCGTCCAAATAAATTTGTGCTAATCCTGTTTTTAAAAATAGTGATAATATTTTTATTAGTGATCATTCGTGAAATTCGTGGCAAGTTTTTTCCTTCTTTTGGGCGGATGTAAAATGACGTGCTGTTAATAAAAAATTAATGATTGTTATTTTTGTAAAAATTATTTTAAATTGTGCGAACTAATTTCATTCAAATAAATGGACAAGCTTTCAACTGAAAATCAGACCATTACTAAAAATATTATTAACTTTTGAATTATAACCTATGGACACATCTTTAAAAAATATCGCTGAATTATTTTCGGGTGGAAAATTTGAACAGACTTATCCCTTCCTTGCTGATGATATACAATGGAATATAATTGGAGAAGATATGCTTACAGGTAAACAGAGCGTTGTTGAATTCTGTGACCGTACGGCTCTTTACTTTTCTGAGGTCACAAATATATTCAGCACATATAATGTCATAGTAGATGGTGACCGCGTCGCGATAAACGGAAAAGCGGAATTTACCAACAAGGAGGGTAAAACAACTGTTGTTTCCTCCTGTGATGTTTATGTCTTTGATGATGGGAAAGTGAAAGAGATCACTTCTTACTGCATTACCAAGTAATGATGAATTTTTTCGTCTGAATTTTATACAAACAAAATGTTCCGTGAGTTCAGCTTAATCCTGAAATCACGGAACACGAATGTTTCTAAAGTCAGGAATATACCTGACATAAAATTTTACATTCCTTTCGGCTGCAGCAGACTCACCCTATTGCCTTCGCTGTCAGTGAACGCGGCATAAAGTCCGACACCCGGAATGTCATCCGGTTCGCCCGGGTTAATACCGCCGAGGATCTTTCCGCCGGCATCGGTTACATTCTTCATTGCTTCCTTTATGTCATCTACTGCTATAACGACAGACGGGTATTGGTTATCCTTCGTCTTTTCGAACAAGCCGCCGTTGATCATTCCCGGCTTCTTCGGATAATGTGTTTCAGGATCAAGCTCCGATGTCGTCATCATTACATAGTTGCCCATTTCAGGACCAAGAATCTGCGGCTTCCAGCCGAATGCTTTTTCATAAAAACCTGCAACTCGCTCTTTGTCTTCGTAGGGCATTTCAAAATGCACTACGGGATTCATTTTTTTGCTCATGTGTGTTTGGTTTAGTTTTGATTTTAAAATTCACTGAAAAGATATACGCACAATGAAGGGCGGGATTACTCACAATGCCTGTTGCCGCGATCCCTGCTGGTGCTTTCAGTGATATTCGGCTACATATCATTCACCCGTAAAACCAATCACGTACTTGGAGTAGTATCAGGAGTAAAAGCCTTATCATTCTGATGCTCTGTTCGCTTCTGCTTTGTTGCTCTTTCCAACAACAGCAGAGAATGTCTTTCATTTTAAATATAGAGTATTATAGAGTATTATAGAGTATGCGGATCGAAAATCTTTTACCTTTGTATAGTGAAAAGGGAATTTTCAATGTGTAATTTATTAAAAATAAATAGAGTTTATGAACGATGCGAAAGAATTAATACTACAAATCAAAGAAAAGAAACAACAGTATAAAACGGATAGTTATCCCATGTCGTTGGGGGAAGTTATCAATTTGTATAAGAATAATGAATTAGTAATAAATCCAGATTTTCAAAGATTTTTTAGATGGAGTAAAAGACAAAGGTCTCGTTTGATTGAATCGATATTGCTGGGTATCCCAATACCTTCAATCTTTGTTTATCAATCTGAAAATGGAATATGGGAAATAGTAGATGGTTTACAACGAGTGTCTACAATATTAGAATTTGTTGGAGAATTAAAAGAAGAACCGAAAAAAAATAAACTACCTCAATTAATTTTAGAAGGAATTGAGAATTTGAATTTATTAAATGGGAACAGTTGGAATTCCTTACCAGTAAATTTAAAATTAGATTTTAAAAGATCAAAATTTAAATTTGAAATTATTCAAAAAGAATCAGATCCTAATGCAAAATTTGAAGTATTTATGAGACTTAACACTGGAGGTTCTAATTTATCTTCACAGGAATTACGAAACACATGGTTGGTAATGTATAATAAAGATTTTTATAAATGGTTAGAGGATTTATCAAGAAATACTGATTTTGAAAATACTTTAAGCTTAACAGACAAGTTAAAAGACGAAAGATATGATATGGAACTTGCTTTGTGTTATATAG
>JAWXBH010000087.1:0-4701 GCA_034439935.1 bacterium | reverse complement strand
CTTAAATGATGTTTTACAGAGCAAAGAGTTTAAGGATATATTTAATTTTAATTAGAAAGTTGAAAGTTGAAAGTTGAAAGTTAAAAGTTAAAAGTTGAAAGTTGAAAGTTAAAAGTTGAAAGTTGAAAGTTAAAAGTTAAAAGTTGAAAGTTAAAAGTTAAAAGTTGAAGTTTGTAAAGTTGAAAGTTTATAAAGTTTGTAAAGTTCTTGATATAAGAAGCCATCTCAGAGAAGAGTCAATAAAAAAAGCCGGGGGTTATTCACCGGCTTTTTTTATTTAAGTCTGAATACAATTTATTTATTTCAATAGAAGCATTTTCTTCGTTGCGATAAAACTTCCCGCTTCAATCCTGTAATAATAAATTCCGCTTGAAAAATTACTTCCGTCAAAGTTCACAGAATAATTTCCGGCAGTCCTGAATTCATTTGTCAGTTCCTTTACGATCTGACCTAATGTATTGAACACAGTGATCTTTACATTAGCATCAATCGGCAGACTATAAATGATAAGCGTTGATGGGTTGAAAGGATTTGGATGATTTGAGATCTTGAAATCATCGGGAGCATTATTACTGATAAAGACAGGCGACTCACCTTGGGAACAGTCAGGACACTCTTCATCTGAGAAACCAATGGTATCTGAATTTATTGACGTCTTATAGGAATTATCAACACATTTAACATAATAAAACAGATTAGGTGAACCCGTTGTTTCATTTTCTATTACAACTCTTGATGTGTCAATATAAACATTTCCTGTAAAATTACTGTCCCGCAAGATGTAAGTATTAAATGATGCAGGGACTTTTGAATAAATTTTAAATTTTTTAAAGTCTCTATCACCTCTGCTGAACATAGTGATCTTCGGATGTAATACATTATTAACATAAGCAACTGATTTAAAGACAACTGCAGGGGCAGGGACTGCATCAGTGTCAGTTGCATTAAATCTTTTTACAGATTCATCGAAGGCAAGTGCTTCATCATCATACTCTTCCAGATTAAGATATGCTAAAGATGAAATTACTGATAATGCACCTTTATTCTGAAGATCTGCGACTTCGAGCTTTACTCCATAGAAATAATAACCGGATATAGAATAAGCCTGATCATCAGAAGCTGTTTGAGAAAATGTACCTTTGTTATTTAGAAAAAGGTAAATGTGATCAACATTTGAAACTACAATATCTTTCCATCCATCTTTATTAAAATCCTCTAATGCAATTGTAGATAGGGATCCATAAGTTGTATTAGTATACGATGCAGTGGAAGATATAACTCCCGAACTATTCACAAACACTTTAATACCATCAGCAAACGAAGCGACATTTAATCATTTAAGCCATCATTATTAATATCTGTTAATTTAAAGTCTGAAGGAGTCGTACCGCTTATAACAATGCTTGTCGAATCTGATATTCCATTGCTGTTATTGTTCTTGTAAATTCTAATTGTGCTACCGCTCCTGACTATGATCTCATCCCTGTCACTTGTAGTATTTTCAATAATTGAATAAGGATAAATATAATTACTGACCTGGGCAATCAAAACTTTTTTTGCGTAAATTCCATGTATTGTGTAAACAGGTGTTGTATCCAGTTTACTGTTTCCTAAATTTTTATAAATTTTCAGATCACTTCCTGATATAACCGCAACATCTTCAAGAGTGTCAGTAGTAAATTTTCCAACCGCAGCCACCGAACCATTAACATTGAAGATTCTTTGAGAATAATCTAATTTAATTCTTTGATTTTGATCATCATGTTCATATACATACAAATTACCATCTGCCCTTGTTACTATAACATCTTTTTTTTTAGCGGGGTCATTGTTAAGTTGTACTGAAACCAATCCGGTAATACCATTTATAGATGAAACTTCACCATAAACAAATCTATCATCTATCACCTCATAATTAAAATTACTATTGTCTTCATTTTTATACCAATTACCATTGGTGTAATTGTATACATTAGGTGGCACGTATCCAGTTTGAGTTACTCCGGCTACAAGATCAATTCTGTTATCAAAAACTTCTCTTAAATCCCAATAAATGTTTTTTTCACCGTTAGTCGGTACAACTGTTCCTGAAAAAACCGGAACTGTGACAGGTTGTTCAAAATAATCTGATTGTGAATAGGTATTGTTAATAAATAAAATCAGCAACAATATTATTGTTCTGATTATGTTAGAAATTAAATTTTTCATGACATTTTATATTTTAAGTTTATTAAAAAAATTTTACTTTAAATAATAAAAAAAGGGTCAGACAAATCTTAATATATAAATCTATTAAGATTATCTTTAATTAAGCTTGGCGGCTACATTGAAGGAAGCGTCTGCCCCTTTTATTTTTGTGTTGGTGCTTTAATATAACACATTGCGAATCTTATTTTAATAAAATCATTTTAATTGTCTGAGTTTGTAAATTGTTGGTTATCAAAGTGCAAAAGTATATTCCTGAAGATAGATTGCTTCCATCAAAACTAACTTCATAATTTCCGGGGTTTTGATCTTTATATGTTAGGTTTTTAATTTCTTTTCCTGATGAATTGTAGATTATTAACTGGACAGTACCTCTGATTTGCAAAGTATAATTTATCTTTGTATTAGGATTAAATGGATTAGGGTAATTTCGTAAACCATAACTCTTATTCTCAATGATATTTGTAAATTTTATATCTGTTAATTGAGAATATTTAACGGCTAAAATTTTCCGATTGCCGCTACCTGTGACAAAAATATTCTTATTGTGGTCTACACTTATTGAATTTGATCCATTTGATCCAATCTTAGAAAAAATTCTTGACCATTTGAAATCTCCATTTTTATCAAATTTGAGCGTGATGCTTTCATCTGAATTTGGAGGTGCGACAGTTGTTCCTGTTACGTAAACGTTGCCAAAACTATCAACAGCAACATCCTCACCTTCATCAGTTTCTCCAAATCCATTATCATAAGTTCGGGTCCACATAGTATCACCATCTGGTTTATATTTTATTACAAATATATCGTGTCCGTTCTCTGAAGTTTCAGTCCTTCCTGTAATGAATATGTTCATACTGTCATCAACACAAATAGCATGTTTGACATCCTGATTCCCTTCTGCTCTGTCAAAAACTCTATCCCACAGCAGATTACCATTTCTATCATATTTAAGTGTTACAAAAACCGATTGATTAAAAAACTCATAATATCCATTCACTATAATATTTTTTTGATTATCAATTGTTGAGTATAAGGGAATTGCATATTCTCCGCTCATTCTATAATACTCTTTAAGCCATTTCTGATTTCCTTCAGGATCGTACTTGATGGTTATTATATTCTCGGGATAGGAATATCCTGAAATGTATGCACAGTTAGAATCGTCCGTCACTACTGAATAACCCCAGTCAGTGTGGAAAGGTTGGGAATCATAAGATTGACTCCATTTCCAAACTCCGTTATTGTCATACTTAGTGAGTATCATGTCAAAATTCATTATGTTGTCGGGTAATGCTCTTCCGTAACCCGCGACAAAAACATTTCTATCCTTATCCAAAGCCATTGAAAATGGAATGTCTTCACTGTGTAATGTCCAGTCCATAGTCTGAACCCATCTGAGATCACCATCAGGACTATATTTAATAGTCAGCCAGTTAGAATATCCGAGTGATTGTTCCTGATTGGAGCTGCCGATGACATATATATTTCCCGAGTCATCCAGAACCATATCTCTTAAACGATCTGAAAGGTGCTGTGGTCCGTCATATCTTCTTGCCCATAATAATCCTCCCGAAGAATTATACTTTAAAATTAAGAAATCCGTACTTGTTCCGACATCGCAATTACCACCGACAATTAAATTCCCGGAATTGTCGATCGCATTCTTTGTTGAAAAAAATGTGCCCGTACCTGTGCCATTGTAGGTTGCGATCCACTCCTGTGTTACCTGAGCAGTGAGAGAATTAAATGTTAAAAAGAATAAAAAGATTAGTGCTTTCATAAAATGTTCTTTGGGGTTTTAATTTTTTCCTTTGGTGTTGGATAAACGTAAATTGTTTCTTTTATAAAATCAAGGTATTAGGATGAAGTTGAAAGTTTATAAAGTTGAAAGTTTGTAAAGTTTATAAAGTTTATATAGTTTTTTTAGTTTATAAAGTTTGTAAAACCACATTACACCTTAAACAAAAAGCGCCGGAAAATTATTCTCCCCGGCGCTTAACATTTACTTGAGTGCAACAGTTATTTCAATAGCAGCATCTTCTTTGTTGCAGTAAAACTTCCCGCTTCAATCCTGTAATAATAAATCCCGCTGGAATAATTACTTCCGTCAAAGCTGACGCTGTAATTTGCTCATTGCTCATTATTCATTGCCTCATTGCTCATTGCTCATTGCTCATTGCACATTGCCTCATTGCACATTGCTCATTGTTCATTGCCTCATTGTTCATTGCTCATTGCACATTGCTCAAGCATCCAGTAATCAGAAACAAAGCTAGCCTTTGATACTTCAACTTCAAGGTCATCAAGCTTATGAAATTTTTTATTCTCCTTTATGCGTATGAGCTTATCGAGATAGTTAAGAAAAGTATTATGCGAGGTAAGGTCCTTTTTATTAAGAGACCTGTTTTTTGAAAGATACATCCTGTATGAAGAAATGAAATTCACAAGACTTTCGATATTACCCGTTTCGTAATAGATCTTTGTTGTTAAATT
>JAWXBH010000086.1:0-14254 GCA_034439935.1 bacterium | reverse complement strand
TTGATATTTATGATTGGATTCCCGCCAAAAGCACGCGGGAATGACATATCGTTTGAAGGCTTAGTTCGGATTTTGATATTTATGATTGGATTCCCGCCAGGAGCATGCGGGAATGACATATCGTTTGTGCGAATATAACTCCAGACGGGTGGATCAATAGTAAAATTGAAATCAACAATCTCAATCTCCGCTTGTGCATAAAGTTATAAATTGATTTTCCCTAATTATAAAATTAATTTTGCATTAAATCATTTCAAATCTTTTAACAAATCTTTTTTCACCCAATGAAAATTATTGTTTGTGTTTCATTAGTACCTGACAGCACTACTAAGGTAAAGGTATCGGATTCTCAAAAATCGATCGATGAGTCAGGCGTTAGCTATATTTTAAATCCTTATGACGAGTTCGCTGTCGAAGAGGCGTTGAAGCTTAAAGAGAAAAACGGCGGAGAGGTCATTGCAGTATCATTCGGAACGGATAAAGCAAAGGATGCTATAAAGAAATCGTTTCAGATGGGAGCGGAAAAGGGTGTGCTGATAAAATCATCTTCGGCTGACTTTGATACGTTCACTGTCGCGAAGAATCTTTCTGATTATCTCAAAGGACAGAATGCGGATATAATTCTCTTCGGTAAGCAGTCGATCGACTTTGACGGATTGCTTGTGCCTTCAATGGTTTCGGAGTTCCTGAATATCCCAAGCATAAGTGTTGTTGTGAAACTTGATATCGAAGGTAACAAGGTTACTGCCGAAAGAGAAGTTGAGGGAGGCAAGGAGATAGTGGAAGCAACATTACCGATAATCATCGGAGCGCAGAAGGGACTTAATGAGCCGCGTTATCCAAATTTGAAAAGCATAATGGCTGCAAAGTCAAAGCCAATCGAAGAGATCCCAGCTACATATACCGGTAATACAGTTGAGATAATTGAAATGAAGCTTCCCCCTGCAAAAGCGGGCGGCAAGATATTTACCAACGGAAAGGATGATGTTGCAGAGTTGGTAAGGCTTCTGAGAGAAGAAGCAAAAGTTATTTGAGTATTAAATTTAAAAGAAATTAAAATCAGAGAATAATACATTTTATGTCAAATAAAATTTTAGCATTTGTAGAATCAAAGGACGGCAAGTTTAAAAATTCAGCTTTTGAAGTTGTGACTGAAGCAAACAAGATCGCGACGGATTCGGGCGCCGAGTTAATTGTACTTTCGATCGGAACCGGAGTGGATGCCGAAGCAAAGAATCTTGCTTCATACGGTGCGAAGAAATTATTTTCGGTTGATCTTGCTGACATTAATTCAAAGGCGCCTGCACAGGGCTTTCAGTACTCCCCTTCCTCGTTCGCTAAGGTAATAAGTGAAGTGGCAGGTTCACAGAACGCGAACATAATTTTACTTTCGGGAACATCATTAGGAAAAGATCTCATAGGCAGGATCGCTGTCAAAACAAATTCATCTGTCTTTAATGATTGTGTTGATCTGAAAATTAAGGATGGAAACATCATCGCATCAAGACCTGTTTACGCGGGCAAAAGCATAATTGATGTTAAAGCTAATAACGATAAGCTGGTATTATCATTAAGACCTAATGTATTCAAGGCACATAAAGTTGAGAATGAGAATATCGATATTGAAAAAGTGGATGTGAACACTCTTAACCTTAACGAAAAAGATTTTTCATCAGTAGTAAAAGAAATTGTTGTGAGCAATGAAAAGCTTGACGTAGCTGAAGCGGACAGAATAGTTTCAGGCGGACGCGGATTACGTGGTCCTGAGAATTTTAATTTAATTGAAGACTTAGCGGCATCGATCGGCGGAGCGACAGGCGCCTCACGCGCCGTAGTAGACGCGGGATGGAGACCACATTCGGAGCAGGTTGGGCAGACAGGAAAGACGGTATCACCGAGCTTGTATATCGCATGCGGAATAAGCGGAGCAATACAGCACATGGCAGGAATGTCTTCTTCAAAATGCATAGTAGCTATCAATAAGGACAAAGATGCTCCCATATTTCAGATCGCCAATTACGGGATAGTCGGAGATGTGTTTGAGATCATACCTGCACTGACAGATGAATTCAAAAAAGTAGTTTCGAATTAAAGTATTTTATAAATTATATTGTTTCTACGAAACTTTTAAATTAGCTTGAAAGTAATAACAGTAAAAGTTTATCAAGACAAATGGACAACACACAGGATAACATTCAGGTAGATATTTTCGGGCTGTCATTGACTCCTTCCATAAGCGGCGGAGGATATGCAATCATACTTAAAGAAGTAACGGGAAGCAGAAGACTCCCAATAATCATAGGTCAGTATGAAGCGCAGTCGATCGCGCTGGAGCTTGAAGGAATAAAGCCGCCGAGACCTCTGACACACGATCTCTTAAAAGAAGTAATTGAAACTTTCGGATATTCGGTAAATCATATTGTCATCAATGAGCTTCGTGATTCTACATTTTATGCAAAGATCAAATTTGATTCTGCGAGCATAGAAGAGATCGACGCCAGACCTTCGGATGCAATTGCCATTGCATTAAAATTCTCATCTCCTATTTATGTTGCGACAGAGATAATGGATGAGGTAGGATTTGTTCCGGACTATGATGAGCAGGTATTGCCGAAGCAGGAGGGAGAATATGAAGAGCCCGAAGGAGAACTTACATCGGAAGCAATAAAATCGAAACCGGTTGAAACTAAGAATCTTTCCAATAAGGAAAAGAAACTTGTTCAGCTTAAGAATGATCTTGATGAAGCAATCACAAAAGAAGATTATGAAAAAGCCGCACAGTTGAGAGATGAAATAAAAAAACTTGAGATCTCAAACGTTAATTAGCAGGCATCAGCCGCAGCAGAATTACTTTTATTAAATAAAAAGAATACTAATTGAAAAAAACTTTTTTAATACTTACGTTAACGTTAATATTAATTTCCAACACTTCCTTTTCACAGTATAAAACCCAGACAGAACAGCTACCCTTTCTAAGTTTAAATCAAAGAAGCACTTTCAATAAACCCGGCGTTGATGTTTCATCAGGAGCAAGCATGGGATTCAATATGGGAGTTGCATCAATTGAAAGCGAAGTAGGATTTGCGATCGGAGCCTTTGCAGAGCTGAAGTCAAGAGGTATCTCATTTCTTCCTCAGACAAATTACTGGAATGTAAAGAAGCAGACCAACTTTGAGATAGCGGGCTTAGTAAGATTTTATCTGACAAAGAAAGCGCTCATGCCTTACATTGACGGCGGATTAGGCATTAATTTTTATAACTCACAGGAGAGCAATGTCACAAAGCTTGGCATCATCGCAGGAGGTGGCGTGGAGCTTACCAATCTCGGCACTTCATTCAATCTTTTATTCGACGGAAAGTATAAGCTTATAATAAATGATAAGGCGAACTTATCAGGAGTCATTTTTACCGCCGGATTGAAATTTCCGCTGAAGTAATATTATTAAAATTTTTAAACATGCGTAAAGGAAAATTTCTTTTACGCATTTTTTATTTAATGAATGAACAATCTTTTAATTGACATAGGCAATTCTGACATTAAAGCAGCGGCATCGGTTTCCGGAACAGCGGAAGTAAAGCTGCTGAAAAGATTTTCACATTCAAAAAATGAGTTTGAAAAAGATCTTAAGAAGAATTTTCCGGATACAACGGGCAGGACTTTCAATCAAATCGGTATCTCGGTTTTAAGTAATGATAACAAAAAATTTCTAAAAGAATATTTCAAAACGAAATATAAGATCACTCCCCGGTTTGTTTCCGATGAGATTGAATTACCAATAAGAATAAATTACTCAAAAGGATTGGGCAACGACAGGATATGCAATGCAGTAGCGGCGTACCTTATTTACGGAAGGAAGGATATGCTTGTGATTGATTTCGGTACAGCGACAACTTATACTTTAATTAACGGCAACATTTTAAACGGAGGACTTATTGCTCCGGGTATAAAGACGTCATTGTCATCGCTCATTAATAATACTTCCCTGCCGCAGGTCAGACTTAACTTTACAAAAAAACTGATCAACACAGACACGCTAAATAATATAAAAGCGGGGGTTTTGTTTCAGTCATTGTTTACAGTGGAACGGATAATAACGGAGTTAAGGAAAAAGCATAAAGGACTGTATGTTATTTCAACCGGAGGATATTCAAAATTGATTTCAGCGAAGACAAAGTTCATAAATAAAACCGACAGCCACCTTGTACTGAAAGGAATAAATTTAATTCTTTCGCAATGAAAATAATAACAAAGGAAATTAACATTTCGACTGAAGGCAACTGCGACATAAAGAACATTACAGACAAGGTCATCGATATCCTTCACAACAGTAAGTTAAAGGAAGGGAGCTGTACTGTTTTCTCGATAGGTTCAACAGCATCGGTGACAACAATTGAGTACGAACCCGGACTTCTTAAAGACATTCCAAAGATACTGGAAAAAATGATCCCTTCATTTTCAAGATACCATCACAATGAGACGTGGGGCGACGGCAACGGGCATTCGCATATCCGTTCAGCGATCTTCGGAACATCACTTACCATTCCATTCACTAAGAGTGAACTAATACTTGGGAAGTGGCAGCAGATAGTTCTCATTGATTTTGACAACAGGAAACGAAACCGCAGAATAGCTATTCAGCTCACCGGAGAATAAATATTTTGAAAACCAAAACCGTAATACTTCTCATAATTATTTTGTCAGCCGCAATACGGTTTTATAATATCGATCAGAAGAACTTATGGTTTGATGAGATATATTCCTGGAAAATCTCACAGGGCGATGTCGTGCAGATAGTCAGTGAAACTTCTGGTGACATTCACCCTCCTCTTTATTATACCGTCCTGAAAAACTGGAACAAGCTCTTCTCCGATTCGGTAATTTCAATGCGTATACTGAGTGTACTTTTCAGTCTTCTCAGCATCTTTTTTATTTACAGGATCTCGAAGCTGTTTTTTAAAGATGATCTTCCGGTCATAATGATCCTGTTAATGTATGCTGTCTCACCGTTAAACATTTACTATTCGCAGGAAGTCAGGATGCTGAATCTGAATCTGTTGCTTTGTCTGGGCTCTGTATACTTCTTTTACTGCTTTATAAACAAAAGCTCTGGAATGAACGGACTGCTATATACGCTTTTCACAGTGCTTGCGATATACACACACTACTTCGCTTTCCTGATATTATTCACGGAAGTAGTTGTACTAATGATTTTCTATCTGACAAAAAATGTAAGTAAACTTTCGATAAAAAAGTATGCGGGTTATTTCCTTGTAATAAATATCTTTTACCTGCCGTGGTATCCGACATTTTTTCAGCAGATATCAAAAGGACAACCCTGGAGAACTCAGCAAAGCTTTTATGAAGTTGCGATGAATACCGGAGGATATCTGACGGAGATCTTTCTTAGTCCGTACATTGGATATGAGAGCATGTCAGCGTATTATGTTTCGTTGTTGGTGCCGACTGTTTTTTTAACTTTCCTGATAGTGTGCTTAATAAAGCTGGTCAGAAAAAGAGATTTTACAATGACAGATACAATATCATTGTTCTTTTTTATTCCCTTATTGATCGCGGCGATCATTTCATTTAACCAAAGCATAGTATTCTCAAGATATCTGAGTATTATCGTCCCTTTTCTTTTGATATTGATTGTATATTATTCATTTAAATCATTCAAAAGAAGTGCTGCCGTTGCAATAATTCTTTTCTTTACCGCGGCAAGCATTTACGGAACAAAAATTTATTATAATAATAACTTTAAGAATAACGATTACAGAAGAATAATTTCATATATTGAAAAAGATTTTAAGCCGGAAGATGAGATAATAGCGGAGCCGCACTTTATGGGATGGTGCATAGATTACCATATAGCACACAGCGGGACGAATCTTAAGCAGCCGAACATTTTAGGGTGGGACATGAAAATGCAGCTTGATTCACTTGGTAAGAGACAGGATATGAATAATCTTTGGTTTATCAGCGACTACAGTTCACGTGATAATAAGGAGTATGATTCGCTTAATGCAAAAATGAGTTCGATGGGCTATGAGCGGATCTCGGAAAAGATGTTCTATCTTGTGCCGGCAAAGGTAAAGGTGAACTATTATAGAAAGCGGTTTTAATTGGGATTTTTTCGATATCGGATGCAAGAGATATTTAATTGATAATATTACACTTTTAATTCACATCCGTCCAAAATAAGGAAAAAACTTGCCACGAATTTCACGAATGATCACGAATTAAAAATATTATCACTAATTTTAAAAACAGAATGAACATAGATTTATTTGGACAGCATAAGTATATCTTCAAGATTATTTAATGGTGTGATTTTAAAAATTCGATATTGGTGCAAAAATATTACCAAAACAGATTGAATTTAAAATTATTTAAATTTTTAAAAAAATTTTTGGACAGCACTTCTTTTAATTCCAACTTTAGAGAAAACAATATCTTTATTTTCAGTTATAAAAAACCTAATTTCATAAAACCAATTTTAAATACTTATCATCATAATTAATGACCCCAAGATTACTGTTTTTATTTTCCAGACTTGATTATAAATCATTTTCAAAGATCTGTTTTGTAATTTCTTTACTCTTCTTATCGATAACACTCACCGCTTTTTACTATCCTCACGACATTCAGGATGACGTAAATAATAAATATACAACTGTCGGTAACATTGCACTGACTGTCACAAATTACGGTACCATCGGTAACGGATTTGTCGGCTTTCCAAACCAGCCATCGTGTCAGTATCCAAAAGGTTCAGGCATAGAGAACTTATTCATAGGAGGACTCTGGTTAGGCGGTGTAAAGAATGGTGTAGTAACAGTAACAACTGCGGCTGTTGATGTTTCGGCAGCAAACAGGACAGAAGGATTTGAATTTACAAATGCAGCGGGTTCGGGAATTACTGAAAGGTCTTCACTTCAGACGTCGCCAAACTTCAGACCGGACGCGGTCTCACATCAGGATTTTGTGAGTGAGTTCTTTGATACTAATTTAACAGCCAACGGTACTGTGATCCAGAATCATACTCCTCTTGGAATTAAGGTTCTGCTTGAGACTTACTGTTATGATTTCAACTTTGCCAATAACTGGGTCATACTTAATTATAAGATAGTTAATATTGGGTATGTCGGACAGAATGCACAGCGTGATACAGCGAGCATCGACAGTGTTTATCTCGGCTTATGGTGTGACGGCGTTGTCCGGAATACAAACATCACTCCGCCCGGCGGCTCATCTTTTTACAGCAAGGGCGCGGACGGATATGACAGTATCAACAGGATGTGGTATGAATATGATTATAACGGCGATCCGGGATTCACAGACAGCTATGTTGCTTTCAAGCTTCTCGGAGTAACACCGATGCCTTCAATTGAAACAACCAATAACAGAACCAAATACACCATCTGGCAATTCAGGAACACAACCGATCCTATTTATTTTTCACCGACAACAGATAATGTAAACAACAATCAGGCAGGCAAGTATCAGAAGATGCAGGGATATTTATCGATCAATCCCACTCTTGATTCAATCAACAATCCGACTATTGTGCCCTCAAGAAATGATGTACTCAGACATTCACCAAGCAACAGATCAACACTTATCTCATACGGTCCAATTAAAAAACCTACCGGAGAAAGATTTACATTAAGATATATACAGGATACAATTAATGTTGTTTATGCAGTGATCTGTGCCAAGAAATTCGGTACTGAACCTACAACATGGGATTCTGCTTCACAAAGAAAAAATCTTGACATCTCCGCGGGATGGGCTCAAAGCGCTTATGACAATGGCTACAAGCTTCCCTCTCCTCCTGACGCTCCGAAAGTCAGATCTGTGATAGCGGATAAGAATGTTACTTTATACTGGGCTGCTAATTCAGAGAGAACAATTGATCCGATCTCAAACATTCAGGATTTTGAAGGATACAGAGTATATAGAACCAATCCCGGAGCCGAGCTTGGGTTAGGACAGGATCTCACTTCACTGCTGAAAATAGTGGGTGAATTTGACAGCGCGCACAATAATGTTTTTAACAATACCGGTTTTAATTATATAAAGCTGCAGACGCCAAAATTCTTTGACGGCGACACGACTCCTTATTACTACAGATTTGATTTTACAAATCAGCTTAACGGCTTTCAGTATGTATATTCCGTGACCGCATTTGACAAGGGTGACATTACACAAAATCTTGGCTCACTAGAAAGCTCCATTCTTGGTAATTCCCAAAGAATAATTGTCGGAACTCCTGCAAATAATAATGCCGATGCAGAAGTTGGAGTTTATCCTAATCCATATTACGGCAGTGCAACGTGGGACGGAGGAGGAAATAAGAAAGAACTTCTGCGGAAAATTTACTTTTATAATTTACCTTCCAAATGTGAAATTTCTGTTTGGAGTATTGCGGGTGATCTTGTAGATAAATTTGAGCATGACGCGGGTACATATAACGGCAGTGATATCGAATGGTTTAAAACATTTTCAGACGGAACACAAAAATTCGCAGGCGGTGAACATGCCTGGGACCTCATTACAAGAAATGAACAGGCAATAGCGACAGGACTTTATATCTTTACAGTTAAGGATTCAAATACAGGCGAGATTAAGAAAGGTAAATTTGTAATAGTGAAATAATTTCTTTGCATTCAATTTATAAATGTACCATAAAATAATATCAATAAACTTTTTAACTTATAATAATTTTAAATTAATAAAAAATAATATCATGAAGAATTTTAAATACTTACCCCTGATACTTGTTACGGTGTACATTGCCTATTCGCTCGGTTTCAGTATTATGGGCTTGGGTTTTAACAGCGTTACAATCCAGCAGATCCAGACAAAGCCAGATGATTCTCTTGCTTTGGGAAGAGATAAGTCACCGCTCTTAGGCGATTCGGTAGAGTTCGTAGCAAGAATAACAGCTCCGCCAAGAGTCAGTCCTGCCAATAATCAGAACAAGACCTTATTAAGAGGTACAACAAGCTTTACATGCTACCTTCAGGATACAGCCAACGGCTTATTCGGAGGAATTGTTATCCGACAGGCAGATCAGAATATAAATATCGGACTTGCCGCATTGGATACAGGACAAATGGTAAGAGTTCGCGGCGTCATACAGGAATTCGGCGCAACATCAGGAAATAATTTTGCCAACACTCTTACACAGCTCGCACTCGATATTTCACCTACTTATTCGATCACACCAATCGGTGGAATTACAAAAAGACCGACTGCAAAATTGGTTAACATTTCAGATTTTGCAAATGGTGATTATCCAAACGGCGGATCTATTAATTATATCGGCGGAGAAAAATATGAAGGAATGTATGTTGAGATAAGGAACGTAACAGTTGCAGGCGGTATCGGCAACAGACAGCCGTTCAGCATAATTGATGAGAACGGTAACAGAATGTATATGAGAGATTTTTCAAATTTCTTTTCAACATCACCATCTGGTGATACTTTAAGACCATGGACACCGCCATCTATCGGAACGCTTGTAAATTCGATCAGGGGTGTTATAATCAATTCAAATAATGAAGGAGCTTTTGGAAGTCAGCTTCCTTATGTTATCGTTCCTATTTATCCAAATGATCTTAATCTCGGAAATGCTCCGCCGGTGCTTGCAAGTCCGACAAGAAGTCCCGGTGTTCCTACGCCACCTGACAGTGTTCAGGTAAGTGTTACAGCGACAGATCCCGGTGATGCAATGACCATCACGGACATGAAAGTTTACTGGAGATTTAACGGTGGATCTTTCACAAATAAAAATATGCCTTTAATTACAGGAAATATATTTTCAACAAAAATGCCTCCTGCTCCTTTAGGAACATTAGTTGAATATTTTATCAGAGCTGAAGATAACTCAGGCGGAGTAAAACTTCTTCCGTCAGATACACTAAAGTCAAAATTATTTTATATAGTAAGAAACAGCGACTCGATGACGGTTCAGGATGTTCAGTTTTGTCCTAACAACGGCGGAAGGTCAGCATACGAAGGATATGATGTAAGAGGAATCGAAGGTGTTGTAACATCAGACACGAATGATATTCCCGGAATCAACTTTACAAGTCCGGGCGGAAATCAGACAGCTCCAAGGAGAGTATACATTCAGAACGGACAAGGCGCTTACAGCGGAATCTGGCTTTCAGGAAATCCGACTGACGCTTTAAGAAAAGGAGATCGTGTTAGAGTAAAAGGAACAGTAGAAGAAAACTTCAGTGTAACGAGAGTTAATATTTCGACTTCCGGTAACATCCAGGTTCTTTCAACAGGTAATGCACAGCCAACTCCCGAAATAATGACAACTTCACAGATCCCGAATTCAACACAGGATGGTGATAACGCAGTAGAGAAATGGGAAAGTGTTTATATCAGATTCAATACATCAGTGAAAATAAATTGTGTCAACGCAGGTATCGGAATATCGTGTACAACATCCGAGCCGCTTGCTGATACAACATTCAGAAGAAACTTCGGTGAGATACTTGTAAGTGACGGTTCAAATGTGGATGCAAGAATCGAGCTTGAAGATGGTAACCATACATATACAAACAACTGGGACGGAACACAAAATCCACCACAGCCGGGATTTACTTTATTAACAAAGAATGATCTCATCTCTTATGTTGAAGGTATCCTTTATTACTCATTCAGCAATTACAAACTGACACCAAGAAAGAATCCTGATTTTGGAATAGTTACTCCGGTCGGAATATCAAATACAATTGAAAACGTTGAGAGCTACTATCTGATGCAGAATTATCCTAATCCTTTCAATCCTGCAACAGTCATAAGGTACAACCTCCCTGTTTCAGGAAGTGTATCTTTAAAAATTTACGACATGATCGGAAGAGAAGTAAAATCACTCGTATCGGGCTTTGCGAATGCAGGGACATACAATGCAAGCTTCAACGGAAGCGAGCTTTCAAGCGGAGTTTATTTTTATAAGCTTGAAGCAGAAGGAATTAACGGAAACAAATTCCTAATGACAAAGAAGATGTTGTTGATTAAATAGAATTTGCAAGATCGTAGGGGCTGGCCTTGTGCCTGCCCTGATTATTCAAAAGATTCATAAGACAGTAGGGGCTGGCCTTGTGCCTGACCTGTAAATTCAAAAGATTCATAAGACAGTAGGGGCTGGCCTTGTGCCTGACCTGTAAATTCAAAAGATTCATAAGACAGTAGGGTCTGACCTTGTACCTGCCCTGATTATTCAAAAGATTCATAAGACAGTAGGGGCTGGCCTTGTGCCTGCCCTGATTATTCAAAGCTGATAAATAAAAATTGATGATAAAATATTTATTACTATTAATAATTACGGGTTTAGTTGCCTTTACTTTTTCATGCAGTGATCCTATTTCAGGCAAGATAGAGAATCAGCCGCCAAACACTTATCTATCGCTTTTTCCGGACAGCACTATTGCTCCCGGTTCAACATTGAAAAGAATTAACTGGTGGGGCGATGATCCTGATGGATTCATAAAAGGATACCGGATTTCCTTTGATTCAATTAACTGGGGATTCACGACAAGAAATGACAGCACTTTCATTCTTTCAATAAGCGGCAATGACAGCACGTTCAGATTTTTTGTAGCTGCAGTTGATAATGATGACCTCACAGATCCAACTCCTGCAACCAATCTTTATCCGGTGATAAATACTCCGCCTGCGGTTTCATTCGACGCGGGCACTGAAATTCCGGATACTACTTTTCCGGTGGCAACATTCAAATGGACAGGAAGCGATCCCGACGGTGATGAAACAATAAGATTTTATCAATACTCACTTAACGATACAAATAATTTCAGAAGAGTATCCGGCTTAACAAATTTACTTACGCTTACAAGGGACAGCGGACTTATCCTGAATGCAAATAACGTACTGTATTTACGCGCAGAAGATAACGCAGGATCATTAAGTCCGATAGAGAGAATGCCCGATACTTCCGGAACATGGTATGTAAAGAGTGTTACATCCAAGATCTTACTAATAAGAGACGTGCCTTCGGGTGACCTTTCACTTGCTTTACCTTACCTGACAAACGCATTCGATACAATCCATTACGATATACTTGACATCAAAGCTAACGGAGGAGCTCTCATTCCTAAGATCGTTAACCCGATGTTCGTTAATACATTAAAACTATTTCCAATTGTTTTCTGGCTTGGCGGGAACGGTTCGGTAACGAGCGCGGCTAATTTTGATCTCGCGCAGCAGTCACTCCCCTTTTATGTACAGAGCGGCGGTAAGATATTTTTCAGCTCGGGATTTCAGGGACCTGATGTAACAGGTCAGGGAAGCCTTATCAACTTTGCACCTGTGGACAGTGTGACAAGCTGTTCTATTCCTTTCTACAGCACGGGCGATGCACTCTTAACTTTAATTGACAATACTTATCCACAGCTTGGTTCAAGCTCTTTCATAGTTTCGGTCAAGGGTTTATATGCAAGTAATTCCCAGGTACTTTATAAATATTATAAACAAGCCGGCTGCTTTGATACAATCAACATTGCAATAAAAGATGTACCTGTTAATCCGAGAATAGTTTACTTTGCGCTGCCTGTTTATTTTTTAAACCGTCAGCCCCAGTCTGCAGTAGCATTGTTCAGAAGGATTTTCATTGATGAGTTCGGCTATAATTAACATCCAGGTTAATTCTAAAAAGATTATTAAACGCGTTGTGAATAAATTTAAAATTTTATGAAAACATATCTACTGATTTTATTTTTAATTCTCTTTTCATTTAATGCCAATGCTCAGGAACAATTCGGATCAATGTCCGGTATTGTCGCTGACTCTGCAGGCATTCCTCTCGACGGTGTTACGCTTAAATTGAAAGGTACATACCTCGGAGCTGTTTCCGACATAGAAGGTAAATACAAAATTGAAGGCATTACCGAAGGAAGCTATACTTTACAGGTATCTTACGAAGGATTTAAGACTGTTGAATATACCGATGTGAAACTAAGATCGGGTGAAAGTAAGGATTTTAATGTGACTCTTAAATCGACATCATACTCTGTAGATCAGGAAATTGAAGTTGTCGGGGACAGACCTTTGATGGATATCGAACAGACAAGCAGTAACCATATTGTTACCAGCGATGACATAAGTAAGTCTATCGTGACTAACGTTACCGATATTATCACTCAGCAGGCAGGTGTTGTGCAGGATAACAATGAAATACATATAAGAGGCGGAAGAAATTATGAAAATTCGTTTTTAGTTGACGGAGTTTCTGTACAGGATCCACTTTCAGGAACGGGTTACGGTTTACAGCTTTCAGCGAATTCGCTTGAAGAAGTTGAGGTGATCACGGGAGGTTACAACGCTGAGTACGGTCAGGCAACAAGCGGTGTGGTGAATGTAAGAACAAAAGAAGGTCGCTATGATAATATTAATTTTTTCATTTCCTATAAAAGAGATAATTTCGGGACGGGCAAGAATTCCGGTACAAGCTTTAATACTGATATTCTTGAAATGAACCTTGGCGGTCCGGAGCCGATCACCAAGTATTTATTTAAAGCATTAAAGATAAAACCACCGGGAGAGATAACTTTATTCAGCAGCTTCTTCATGGGATTATCGGACGGGTTCTTTGTCAATCAGGGAGGGTTCAAGGCAAGTCAGGTCCGTTCATCTACATTCGGCGGAACAAGATTTTCTCCAAGACAGGATAACAGTTGGTACTGGCTCGGCAAGGCAACATGGAGATTCACACCGACTATAAAGCTTGGCTATTCTTTCAACCAGTCTGTTTCAATCAATCAGAATTCAAGCACGCTTCAGACTAATCTTGAATATGTCGAACCTTCACCCGGATATCAATACGATTTTCAGAAGCTTCTTGAGAATGCAAATACTTACACACAAAACAGTTTTTTTCATACAGTAAACTGGACTCATACAACAAGCGCCAGAACTTTTTACGAAATAAAATTAAATAAATTTTTCACTCATCTTAGAGTAGATGCAAACGGAACAAACTGGAGCGACTATGTCGAGCCGATCGATCTTATCAGACCTCCGTTCCAATTCTACGGCATTGACAGCACGCGCACAGGCATCATTCCCGGCGATGGTTTTTATGACATTGGTAATCCATTTACCTGGCATGATCATTATGTAGACGAAATGTCCGCGAAGTTTGATTACTCTCACAATTATAATACGAAGAGCAAGCTTAAAGCAGGAATAGAAGCTAACTTTCAGGAGATGCAGCTT
>JAWXBH010000085.1:0-10775 GCA_034439935.1 bacterium | reverse complement strand
GTTTTTCCTTAGATACTCCAGTATTTCATCGAGAAGCCAGAGTTTGGAGGATGAAGATTTCAAGAAATCTTTTTTAAAATTAGAAATAATACTTATGCTGGTAATATTAGTCATGATAAAAAACATTCTGAGATTTTCAAACATGCTCTCTATATCATTACGCATGATAATACTTTCCCCTGAACCGAGATAGCTGATATTCTGAAAATGAAAATGAGTTTGATTTAAGAAAAAATTTAATCCTTTATTAAACTCATTGCTGTAATTTTTTTTGATTTCTTTTGATAAATATGAATATTGCTTTTTTATATTTCTCCTTCTGTATGCCTCCAATAGGTGATTCTTTTGATAATAATGATCTACTGAATATTCCTTGAACATCAGATATTTATCAATAATTAATGCAAATGAGGAAATTAATTTCCAGTATTTGGTTTCACTGAATTTCTCATTCTTAAAGATATAATTGAAAATTTCATGTTTTGAATATGTATCATTTATGAATTTTTTATAATTCTTAGATATATATTCATGCAGTTTTATTAAGGATTTATTTTTATTGAATATTCTCGAGCTGACAAAATCTTCAAGTTCATTCAGCTCTTTTCTTGAAAAACTGTTCAATAAATTGTAAAGTTTTATTTCTTTCATGATATTTTCCGGCAGGTTGCTTAAGAAATTTCCAATGTTGTTATCAATAATTTAGCCAATAATACAGTAATTTTAAAGTATTGAATATAATTTTTCACAAAATCATGTTTAATCTTATGTATTATTTAAAGAAAGTATAAAATTGTATTTCTTTTGCAGATAGTATTAAAATGCTTTAGCTTTGTAAGCTTTAAAAAAACTCGATAATATCATTTATAAACTTAAATTAAAAAAGAAATGGAAACTAAAAAATTTTTATCTGCTGCGATTATTTTATTAGTAGCATTCGTATTTTCTTCCTGCTCAAAAGAAGATTCTAATGTGGTATCCTGGAATGGCACTTCTACAAACACATCTTCTGAAACTCCGGATGTTTCTGAAAATGGAGAAAATCCGGATGAGTCAACTTTATCCTTAGATAATGATAATCCATCAAATTTGGGTTACATTTATTTGCAAAGCAATGATGCTTCATTAAATAGCGTTTTAGTTTACAAACAAAATAATAATGGTACTCTTACTCTTCAATCTACTGTCTCATCGGGTGGAAATGGATCAGGCGGCGGACTCGGAAATCAAGGAGCGATTACTACAAACAAAAATGAAAAGTGGTTGTTTGCAGTGAATGCAGGAAGCAACTCCGTTTCTTCATTCAGAATTCTAAATTCCGGAAACATAAATCTTGCTCATACTATTATGACCGGAGGTATAAGACCGGTTAGCGTCACGAGTCATAATAGAATTATTTATGTTGTCAACGCGGGTAGCGATAATATTTCGGGATTTCGTGTAGGTAATGGCGGATCATTAACAGCTATTGCAGGTTCTGTTCAATCTTTAAGTTCAACTGGATCAGGAGCAGCGCAAATATCTTTTGCACCTAATGGTGATTATTTATATGTAACAGAAAAAGCAACAAACAAAATTACGATTTTTCCTGTAAACAATAACGGTGTTGCAGGTGCCGGCTCTTCGATATCATCTACAGGTCAGACTCCTTTTGGATTTGAATTGGCAAGAGATAAATATTTAGTTGTCTCAAACGCTGCAGGTGGCGCCCCCGGATTAAGTTCGACTACTTCTTACAATGGAGTAAATACCGGTAATCTCTCACCTGTAAACGGTGCAGTCGGGAATAATCAGGCGGCTGCATGCTGGGTAGCAATTACAAAGCATGGCAGGTTTGCTTTTGTAACTAATACAGCAAGTGATAATATATCTTCCTACTATATTTCGCTTAACGGAGGGTTGTATTTAATTCAAGCTGCTATTGCATCCGGAGATGCACCGACCGAAATAATAGTCGCTGATGATAATAAATTTGTTTATGCGCTAAATTCCGCTTCTCATACCATTAGTTCATATAGAAGAACACTTTTAGGAAATTTAAATCTAATCGGTACAACAACCGGTTTGCCAAACTCTGCTACCGGAATTGCTGCTGTTAAATAATTCTTAATTTTTAATTTTTAATTTTTGTTTTCTTAAAATCGGAAGATGACTGTAATTTAGCATCTTCCGATTTCGATTTATTTTCAGATTATATATGCTGAATGTTTTTTACCCAGCATTAGGAGTGATATATAATGAATTTGAAATGTACCAATAGGATGACGGATAATCGAAGTATTTTATCTTAAGATAAATTATAATTATCGCTAAACAAAATCATTTTTAGAAATTTTCCTTCACCAAACAAACTCTTCTATGAAAAAAAATTTATATTTCCGGGATTATCGACTCACCTTTCATAAAGCAGGCATTTGAAGAGCTCAATGTTCCGGGTATCATCGCCGGCATCTGATTTATTGCAAGAGCGATAGTAAATAAAGTGAAAAGCCGGGAATAATTCCTTGCCTTCCCCAAGCCGGGGCTTGGGAAGAAGAGGACACAAAATTATCAGTTGTAAAAATAGGAAATTCTATCTGACATTTGGTTAATTTCATAAATTTCAAATTCAAAAAATTAAAAAAAATTTATACATACTTTTAACTTAAGACAAACTTACTTCATTTCAAAAAATCACATTTATGAAAATCTACAGAAATGTCAAAAATGTACAGTAGGTGAATATGAAATTTCAGAAGAAACAGGTAACCCGACTGTGCTTGAAACTTTAGGAAAACTGTTTGGTAAAAATCTTATGGAGAAATATAAAGAGATGTGAATGGATCCCCTACAAAATATTGCGGTGATGACAGAATGTGTGGAAGGTCTGAGAGCTCTTTATCGTTTGCACCGTTAATCAATACGCGAAACGGACACTCTTCTTTAAGTCTGTGATTCATCTTGAAACCCTCACTTAATAGAATTATTTTGAACCGGAGAATACATCTTCAAAAATAAATAATAATAATGCCCGCTACCTCAAAACTTTCACATCCAAAACCCAAATTCAATTACACAAAATTAGTCATCAGAATAGGAATAGGGCTTGTTGCTTTTATAATGCTGATCTTCCTTGGATTTCAGATTTCGCCGTGGCCGTCGGCAATGCTGATCAGATATGCTTTTAACAAGGACGGAGTAAAGGTAAATGAAGCGCTTGAAAAGCTTGTTCCGGCTGACGTTGTCACATTGAAAAACGAACAATACATCCCCGGTGATAAAGACGCGAAGCTTGATGTGTATTATCCGGCGGGTGTTGAAGGTTCGGATAAAAAACTTCCGGTGATCGTATGGATACACGGCGGAGGATTGGTATCAGGTAGTAAGGATCTGGTTGCGAATTATTGTAAGATATTGTCCTCAAAGGGTTACACAGTTGCGGCGATCGATTACTCGGTTGCACCGGAGAATACTTATCCACTTCCGGTCAGACAGGCGAATTCTGCAGTGGAATATATATTGAAGAACGCTGTTCGTTTGCACGCTGATACTGCTATGCTTTTCCTTGCGGGAGATTCAGGCGGATCACTTATAGCAGCACAGGTTGCCTGCATCATCAGCAGTGAAGATTATTCGAGACTTGTTAAGATCACAACTTCCATAAAACTTTCGCAACTGAAGGGAATGATCCTCTACTGCGGTATTTACAGCGCGGGCGAGCTGGATCTTAAAGGAGAGTTCGGCGGCTTCCTGCGAACGGTACTTTGGTCTTACAGCGGAAGGAAGGATTTTGTGAATGATGAATATTTTAAGACGGTTTCAGTCATCGATCATATCACCGACAAATTCCCGCCGGCTTTTATCTCAGCGGGCAACAGGGATCCCTTGCTTTCACAATCAAAGGCATTCGCAAAAAAATTATCCGCATTGAATGTCCGCACTGACACGCTCTTTTACCCTGAGGATTACAAACCCATTTTGCCGCACGAATACCAGTTCAATCTCGATACGGATGCAGGCAAAGATGCGCTTGAGAAGTCGATAGCGTTCCTGAGACAATTTTAAATTCCTTGCCTTCCCCAAGCCGTGGCTTGGAAAGGAGGAGAATTCAATTATAAATTTTAAATTGTAAATGACAGTCACATAATCAATTTCCATTTAACATTTGTAATTTCTAATTTACAATTGAACCCTTATCCTTCCTATTTAGTCTTGATTACAACGTTAGCGTTGCTATATTTGCCAACATAACCCTATTATGACCAACCTCAATCTAATATTACATTTCAAAAAGGAATTTTGTTTATGAAAAAAATCTCTCGCAGGGACTTTATGAAACTGTCCGGATCAACCGTCGCCCTTGGCGCAATGGGATCGGTACTTCCTTCAGTCTTTCGCAACCAGGAAGTCATTAATAATATCGATAAGTTCGAACACGTTGTCGTGCTGATGATGGAAAACCGTTCCTTTGACAATATACTCGGATATCTTTATACACCCGATAATCCGCCGCCGAACAATCAGAGTTTCGAAGGCGTGGCTTATCACGATCTGTCAAATCCAATACCTTCTTATGCGGATTCATCATTCGTGGGAAACGTCAGGGTTTATCCTGATTCAATAATGAATAATCCTAATCCGGATCCCGGTGAAGAGTATCCTCACATCAATACTACTATGTTCGGTACCGTACTTCCGGATTCAAACAGGTTCAAGGAAGCGTGTGATATGACATCTCCGTGGAATCTGCCTGATTCACTTCCGGCTAATTATCCGATGAAGGGTTTTGTACAGGATTATGTGGATAAGTTCACGAGTTCACAGGGAAGAATGCCGACATACAGCGAGTACAGAATTATAATGAGTTGTTTCCCTCCGCAGGTTGTGCCTGTCATCAGCGCACTTGCTAGAGGTTTTGCTGTATGCGACCACTGGCATTGCGCGGTTCCGTCGCAGACATTCTGCAACAGGTCATTCCTCAACAGCGCGCAGTCTAACGGATTTGTAACCAACTCCTGTCCTTCCTATACCAAGTGGCAGCAGAATACCGCCGAAACAATTTTTGAAAGACTTCAGAACAGGGGCTTCGGATGGAAATTATATTTTGATCATCTTGATGTATTGCCGATGAGCCTGCTTATACATTTCAACGCGCTCAGGCAATATGCGAGTACCAACATCTGCAGTATGGATGCATTCTTTGATGATTGCGAAAGAGGAAGACTGCCTGAATATACTTTCATTGAACCGAGGATGATATTTTTCCATAATGATGAACATCCGCCCGCACCGCTTGTCGGAGATAAGGCGTGGACAACATTTCCATCTTCGGTAACTCCCGGAGAAAAGCTGATACACAGAGTTTATAACGCGATAAAAAATTCAAATAACTCACTCGGAAGCAACTGGCAGAACACATTATTCATAATCACTTATGATGAAGCCGGCGGTTTGTATGATCACGTACAGCCCCCTCCGGCTGTTCCACCGGGCAACACTACAGTAAACGAAATGGATTTTCCATTTGATCGTCTTGGCATAAGAGTGCCGGCAGTCATTGTTTCCCCTTACATAAGAAGCGGAACGGTCATCAATGAATCGCTTACGCATACTTCCATAATAAAAACACTTTCAGATAAGTGGGGGCTGGGACATCTTAATAACCGAGACCTCACTTCCCCATCGCTCGCGAATGTATTCAATCTACAGAGTCCGAGAAATCCATCGGACTGGCCTGTGACACAACCGCGCGCGGAGTATGTTCAGGGCGACAAGGATTTTTTCCTTAACAAGCCGCTGACTGAATTCCAGGAAAGTTTTATTAAGCTTGCAAGTGTTCACGCCTTCGGCAGGGACACTTTGCCTGAGGGTATAAAGACAGCCGGCGACGGAATTTCATTTTTAAAAGAAATCATACAGATCTTACAAGTATCTTATTCCTGCTGACATGAAAAAAATTACATTAATAATATTGCTCTTCGTTCTCAGCTTTTCAAATGTTTGCCTTTCGCAAAGAATAAAGTGGACCGAAAGCTTTGATGACCGCGAACCTGTTTCCCGCGGCTGGAGTTTTCTCAACAATGATAAAGGCGGTACCGAAATAGAACTCTTCAGCAGGATTGAATTCTTTGACGTCGGAAATCTTGAACCGATAAGTCCGAGCTATTTTGTGAAGTTTGGATTCGAGAGTGTGAACAGGTTCAATCAAATCGATGACTGGATCATAACACCAAAACTTTACAACATACAAAAGGGCGATTCACTTTCCTTCTGGTGCGGAGCGATAGACAGAACTTTTAAGGACTCATTGATAATACTGATATCGACAACTGATAATGAACCCGGCAGCTTTACGATGATCGATCATTTCAAGGTTGACGGACCGGTGGGAAGCTGGCATAAGAAATCTTATGATCTATCGGCATATACGGGAAAGGATATTTACTTCGCGGTCAATTATAATCTGAAAGATGCGGGAGCTTTCGGCGGTTCGTCTGATAATGTCTGGATAGACCAGTTCACACTATCCGGAACGGGCTTTGGAGGAATTCTCCCAACAGCATATAAGCTGAATCAGAATTTTCCAAATCCTTTTAATCCTTCGACTGAAATTACATTTGAATTACCACAGAGTTCAAAAGTGGATATCAAAGTTTACAATTCGCTTGGCAAGGAAGTAAGCCGGCTCGTTGATAACATTGAATATCCAGAAGGCATATACAGCATTAAGTTTAACGGCGCAGATCTCTCCAGCGGAATTTATTATTACATTTTGAAAGCCGGAACATTTACGGATCAGAAGAAGATGGTTTTGGTGAAGTGAGGGGGGGGAGAGGTGGGAGTATTAGAGCTTGTTGAATTATATTCAAATACGCAGATCAATATTAGGGATACACTTAACAATTTTTTTAAATTCCCTGCTTCTACTTACCTACGGCACTACTAATTTTTGCAAAACTATAAATTTGATACTTATTAGATTTGTTTATATCGCTTTGAACGCATATCAAATGCCTTTTCACTTCCTTCCATTACATCACAAATTTCTCGCTTAATTTTTGGTTCCTCAATCGTACCAGAACAATAAACTGATAAGTTTTTACTTTGAGAATTCATTGAAACTATATATTCTGCATCCCCATTTACTGGAATGTTTGCATTATGTGTTACAACTATGATTTGTCTATTTTCTTTTGCTTTTCTCAATCGGTCAACTATCAATTCATAAACTAGTCGATTGTCCAAATCATCTTCTGGTTGATCAAGTAAGAGAGGTATATTTCCTTGTGATAAGATAAATGTAAGGATAGCAGTAGTCTTTTGGCCTGCTGACGCTGTTGAAAGTGGTTTGAATTCAGTTGAGCCCGATGGCTTGTATTGTATTTCTATCTCGTCTTCTGGTAACAATAGTTGGATTTCATCGATTTGAGCGTCAGTCATTCCAAGAACAAGATTAATAAAAAATCCAGAAACTTCTGAAACATTTTGATTACTTCTTATTTTTGAAAATAACTCTCTTACATCTTTTATCTTAAGCTCAACATTACCATTGAAGCACAATTCAGCTAATTTCTCTATATCATCTTCAAAACTAGTAGGTCTTTGAATAACAGTTCTAAGTTTATTTAAAAAATCCGTTTTGTTTCTGAAAGGGTTTATAGAAATTTTTACTTTATCATCATGTAATAAGCTTGCTACAAAAGCTTTCCTTTTTATAGTTATTGCTTTTGTCTTTTCAAGGAATTCATTTTGCAATCTCTGTCTTTCTGTTAGTTCAGCATTATGGCTAGCCTCAATAGTTATTATTTTTTCAAGCTCTTTTTCCTTAACAGACTTTGCTAATGTTAATTTTTCAAAGTTTGAAATATCATCAACACCTTGTGTCTCTAACTCAGTTTTTTTAGTATCAAAATCAATTTGATTTTCGATAAATTCTTTTTGCCAAATTGTAGATGTTAGTGAAGCTTCAAATAATGTTCTAAGTGATTCAGCTTGCTCCTTTAATTTCACAAACTCCTGATTAATAGTATTATACCCATCGGACACTACCTTTGATAAACGCTTTAATTCATGGGAGTAATTTTCATCAAAACTTTCGTATTCAATTTCAGACAATGGAATTGAATTTATAAGTGTGCCAATTTCATCCTCTCTATTTTTAGCTTTACCTATGAAATCAGAAATGATGCTTTGCTGAGTTGTGAATTTTTCTTTTGATATGAGCAAGGATGCAATACCGCTTTGCTGAAATAATTTTATACTAATGTCTAGGTCAGTTATCTCCGTTTGAAGTTTCCCCTTACCCGCAATCTGCTGTTGAATAGTTCTTATTGATGCGGACTTTTCAAGAAATGTTTTTTTGATTAGTTGCCTCTCTTTCTGTAAGACATCCATTTCTGGAATTGATTTATCGATTCTTTCTCTCATTGAATTTGGCTCTTGTGCTATCTCATAAATCTGTTTTTGTGAGTATTGTTCAAACTGAAAAAAATCAATGTATCCGTCTGCTTCTTCCTTTAACCAAGTCTCTGAAACTGAATCAAATTTTTGTATCTTAATAGTTTGATTATTTGAATTAGTAATATTTGATGCAATAATTTTATGTAATATATTATTTCTTACAAATTCAATTTCAATAATAGTGTTTTCATTTATCACACCATTTTCGCTTCGTGACTCATAAAGTTTATAAAATTCGTTTTGGTCTGACAATATTTCATTCAATTCTGATATATCTGCTGTTCGGTTAAATAGTCCTCTTGCAAATCTTAAAATGCTTGATTTCCCGCTTCCCCTTCCTCCAATAATTGTAGTAAGTTGTGGGCTAAAATCAATTTGAAGATTTGTTGCTGTTTCTGTAATTGTTGTGTTTGTTATTGAAATTGATTTTATCCAAAGATCAGGTGGTTTATAAAGGATGGTGGGTGAACCAAAATCGTTCTTTACTCTAAAGTCAGATAAAAGAAATGCCTGTCGTAAACCTTCAAGCGTTGGATTTTCATCCATTTTTATCCAAGTGTACCGATTTCCCATTCCATTCAGACCGTGTGTTGTATTCTTGGCTTCATGGGGATTATCTGAAAAAGTTGTTATAGCAACTTTTTTTGCCAAAGCAATCTTTATTGGTCGTTGCCATTCTGCCATTTTAGTATAATCAATTGCAGTGGGTGGGTTTCCGTAATATTCATTCAAATAATTTCTTAGCACTTCATTCTTGTTTGTTTGCAATAATGGATCGGTAAACTCTTTATGAACAACTTGCACTGCATTTATGTAGGGTAACTTGAAAAATTTTTCTAGATTGCTATGACTAATGGTGTGTAAACTATTAAATTCATCAACGTGAGCAGGAATAACTATTCCACAAGATTCATTAGCTATGTCAGCAATTTCGAAAATATTTTTTATACTACTAGCAGCTTGGTCTGCAAACATTTCTCTAGTAATCCCACATTTTATTAGAAAGTCATTTACATCGCTAGTAGTTTTAGAAATATCAAATAAAATTAACAAGTGAACTCTTGAAGTATCACAAGTAATTTCAACACCTGGAAAAACTACCAGCCCAGTTCCCCTCGCAGCAGCTTTGATATTATCAATCATATCACCGGTATTATGATCTGTAACTGAAACGCAATCTAAGCCTTGTTCAATTGCTCTTTGCACCCACTGTTCTGCAGTAATACTTTTGTCCTTAAAACATTTACTGGCTGTAGTATGTAAATGCAAATCGCACTTAAACCATCTGTTCCCTTTAAAATTAATCGAACCACTCATATTTTTTCATTGAATTTTTTTAGTAAGTACTTCTTTTAGACATTTCTTATATCTATTATTTATTACTTTTTTTTCAGAGTTGCCAGAGCGACCCCAGTATTCTTCTGGCAATTTATAAATTCTTTCAAATAATTCGCTTGCATTTTTATAATCCTTCATTCTAACATATGCTATTGAGAGTTTATCAACCCAATACATGACCTGCAACTCTGCGACATTTGAAATTTCTTCACCTAAGCTCAACAAATCATCTACGTATGGTTTTAAAACATTAGACACCATTTCAGGGTTTTCTTTTCCTTGTTTTAATATATGAAATAATTTCATATCACCATGTTTATTTGAAATCTTTTCAATTTTTTCCAAATCACTATCCCAAGATTTGCTTCTAACATTTTCTTCATCTTTAGACTCAATTTTACCAGTCTTTAGTCCACTTTTTAATCGTTCAATTGATAATTTAGCAATATTATAGTATTGATTATTTATGTTAATTTTAAAAATAATATCAGATGGATTAATGAAAGTAATATTTTCTGTTTTAGTGTCTGCTAATGCCATCGCATGAGTATCTAATTCACTTAATAAATTTAATCTTTCATTCAAATGATCCTTAGTTAAAGATTTAAAGTAATTTATAAGTTTAATTAATTCTTCACATTCTATATTTACTGATGAACGCTGAGCTTTCAATAATTTCAGGACTTCTAATTCAATTAAAGATTTCCCTAATACATTTAAATCCTTATATGATATAATTGACTTTAACAAACTATGTAATCTGACATAAATGTATTTTCTTACTAACTGAAGATTCGAATTTGGACCAAATGCTTTTTTATATTCAGATTTTTGTTCATTATTTAATTCAGAAAAATCAAAGTTAAAATAACCAGGCTCTTCGATAAGTTCATCCTCAATCTTAGTATAATTATCAGTTTTATCTGAGGTTAATTCCTGTAAAAAGCCCGTTTCAGTTAAAAATTTTATAGATAAATTTTCTTTATCTTTTTCTTGTT
>JAWXBH010000084.1:0-7196 GCA_034439935.1 bacterium | reverse complement strand
TTGTTAAATAAAGCATATTTAATAAGTAAAAAAATTCCATTTGGTAAAGATAAACAACCAAGATTCGTTATATCTGATGAAATGGAAAAAATATTTGGAGACTTTAAAGGCAAGATCTGTATTCAAAGAAACTCTCTTAGATTCATTGAAGATTCATTTGTTGATAAGACAAAAGATTGGTTAACTAAATTGAAATGAAATATGAAATCAAAATTCAATCTCAAAAAAGAATTCCACAACGTTGTAATTTCAATCACAAAAAAGTTTATGCTTGAGAGATGTAAATTGTATAAAGTCCGGCATAGGAAAAATGAAGATACGTTAGAGACATTATGTGTGAAATATTTACGCAAGTTGGATAAAATGAAGCCATGGGAAATTCCTGACGATGAATACGGAAATGCAGGCTGGGTAAATCCTGATAGAATATTGGAAGATGATGCAATAAAACTTACACTCGCAAGATTAATTGATCATCCTACTCAGAAAGTATTAGAAGAAAATGTGAGAAATAGAATAAGAGGTTATATTAAAGAAATTGAATACAAAGAATTGTATGAAAAGTATCGGTAGAATATGTCAATGATTAAGAACAATCATTTTTTAATTTTTTTTAAAAACAGCTCATTATTCACATACTTCCCGGTATTGCTATAGCTTAGCTAATATCTTCGATTTCAGCCTCGTTTAATAATTTTAAATCGTTTTAAATTAATATTTTGCTACTTGCTAAATATATTAAGAGATTTAAATTTTCCTTTGTGTAAAGGGATTCAATGCAGTTTTTTGTAACAAGGTACATAATATAATTTCCGCTTTTAAATTTTCATAGTATGATACTTATTCTCTTTTTATATTACCCATACCAATGGATAAAATTTCTCCCTTAAATATTTTTGATACTACCTTCATTGTCTGTGATGTGGAAACGACAGGACTTTCTCCTGTTCATAACCGCATTACCGAAATTGCCCTGATAAAAGTCTGTAATGGCGAGATCACCAAAAAATTCACAACTCTGATCAATCCCGGGCAGCATATCCCAAGAGAAATTACAAAGCTTACAGGCATCAGAAATGAAGATGTGATGAATAAGCCTACCTTCGAAGATATTCACGAGGAAATTGTTTCCTTCATTGATCCTGTTAACAATCCCGCGATAATTTTCACAGGCCATAATGTCGGGTTTGATTATAATTTTCTTTCACATTCATTTTCAAGAATAAACAAAACCTTTATTCACAAAACGCTATGCACCTGCAAACTCGCGCGCAGACTGCTTAAGCGGCTCCGCAGCAAATCACTTCTTAACGTTGCAACTTATTACGGGATAAATTTTCAACGTCAGCACAGAGCGTATGATGACGCGCTCGCAACAGCGAAAATTCTTATTAATTTTCTGGTTACGCTTTCAGAGGAATATGAATTTGAAGATGTAAAAGAGATCCTGAAATTCCAGAATCATAAGATCTACAATAAAGATAATATCTCTCCGGTGCTTAAGCGCCTTAACATTACACTTAAGGATTTCCCGAAGCTTCCTGGCGTTTACTTTATGAAAGCGCGTGACGGTGAAACGATCTATATCGGCAAGGCAAAGAATCTGCGAGAACGCCTGTCATCATATTTCAGATATAACTCCGAGCTGCCCGTAAAGCTGAGACGCCTTCTGCATAATATTAATTCGATCGAATACGAAGTCACCAACTCAGAACTCTCAGCGCTCATACTTGAATCACGCCTCATCAAACTTCATAAGCCGCGTTTCAATTCCGCTATAAAAAGATTCCGCTTTCATCCTTTTTTGAAAATAGATGTTCAGAATACTTATCCGAAAATTGAAAAGGTCTATGAGATCGAGAATGACGGCGCGAATTATTACGGACCGTTCAGAAGCGGGCTTACTGTCAACCGATTGCTCAAAGACATTAACGAAGAATTCAAACTCCGGAAGTGCGACTATAAAAATCTAAAACCCACAAATGAACATTCGACCTGTATGTATTATGAAATGGGTAAATGCCTGGCTCCCTGTAATTTTTCCCAGACAAAAGCAGAGTACGATACAGAAGTAAGCAATGTCCATGAGTTCATTACTTCACTTCAGTTGCATTCCGCGCAGTCACTTTATGCAGCACGCATGACAGAGTATTCTGAAAAGATGGAATTTGAACGGGCTGCTTTTCTAAGGGACAGATTGCAGGATATTCAGAAGGTGATGAGCTATCAGAAGGTTATTACTTCCGCGATCAATGATAAAAAGATCATCATAAAATGTGTCAATGAAAGTTCGCGCGAGATATTTTTCATTCACAATGGAAAGCTGATCAACACATACTCCGTTCAGGGTAATGATGATACCGATCAGCGTGATATTTATGAAGAACTTACTGAGACGAGTGATTACCTGTTCTTTTCTTTAAGTAAATACGCAAAGCATAAATTCAACGCGTCCGAGCTCGATGAGATAAAGGTAATTTCAAACTGGCTGGCGCTTAACCGCGACAGAAACAGTGTGTTCGAACTTAATGACAGGCATACCAACAACGATGTAATGAAATTTCTTTCCGCGTGATCACTTCTGCATTTCATCCGGAACACTTTGTTCAATTTTATCAGTCGTGAAGTCATACTTCAGAAGTACCGTAAAAATTATTACAATGAAAGATGTGATCTTCTTAAACCCTGAATTCAAACCTGCTTCCCTGTGGGCGTAAACAAAAAGCTTTTTTATGAATGGTAGTATTGTCAGAACGTTCTGCACTTCACCCGAATACTTGTCCTTTCTCTTCATCAGCTTTTTCCGCACAATTTTCTGCAGCACCGGCGCAACGATCTTAAACCACAGCACTGTAATTGCCAGCGAACGGAATAGCATTATCCAGACTGACTTCGAATCAAAGTAACCGTCATTTAAAACATAGGATAAGATCAAAACCATAAGAAGAAAGCCGTAGAGAATTATCTTCGTTGCTCTGAAAATTTTGCTCTTATTTTTTTTTATCTCATTGGAGGTTATGCCGCCCTTATCAGAAATTTTATTCATTTCATCAGCGAACTTTTCCGCATCAAATTTTTCCCCCTTTATCTTCGAGGAAAGTCTTGACGCGTATAATCCTACTATAAATCCTACTATGCAGTGTATCGCTATGTATGTTCCTACAAGCCAGTTGCTGAATTTAAACTCCGAAGGTATGGTCTTGCCTCCGAAAAATTCATTATAAATGTATGACGTGAACTGATCTATCGTATCCCAAAATGCATTCCCCATTACAAGTGTGAGCACTACAATTCTTTGTATTGATGAAAATGCTGAAGTGATGATCCCGAGAAGTATCGCCGGAAGAGTCGTGTAAGACCTGTTAAGAAAGAAAAGCTCACCGAGCAATGTCTGCACGAATACAGCGAAGTAAGCAGGCAACGAAGTGTAAGGGCTAAGCATCAGCTTAATGATCATTACGATTATTCCTGTCCGGAGTATGATTCCTTTTTTGTCTGAAAAGGAAGCGATCAGCGTTATGACTATTACCGAGATGCTTCCCAGAAATAATCCCTTGAATGGGATCTTGAGTGCGTTCAGGATTCCGCCAAGAAAGCCCTCTGAGAAAGCCCAAAAGGCAGTAAGATTTATGATAGCAATTTGAGAAGAATTGTTCTCTGATCTTTTAAGCACTTAAAAGTTCGTAAAGTTAAAAGTTCATAAAGTTTATAAAGTTTATAAAGTTTATAAAGTTTGTAAAGTTCGTAAAGTTCGTAAAGTTCGTAAAGTTTGTAAAGTTAAAGTTTTGTAATTCGTAACTCGTAATTCGTAATTCTTAATTCTTAATTCCTAATTCTTAATTCGTAACTGATTATTTTACCAGCATCATTCTTCTTACAGCAATAAATTCTCCCGCAATAAGTTTATAATAATATATCCCGCTTGCAAAGTTACTTCCGTCAAACTCAACCGAGTAATTTCCCGGCTGTCGGCTTTCATTTATTAAAACTGAGACCTCCTTCCCCAAAGCATCATAAACTTTCAAAGAAACATTACTGAACATTGGTAATTGATAATTAATAATTGTATTGGGATTAAACGGATTTGGAAAATTCTGAGACAATGAAAAAGCTTCGGCGAAATTATTATTTTCAAAAATGCCAACAGGTCCGACATTGTACGAAATGATCTTTACGTCATCTACATACCAGCCGTCATCGTTAAGGAAACCATCGCTCGACAATCTGAACCTAACCTTGATCTGTGACGCGCCTTCAGCGAATGAAGTCAGATCAATTGAGTGCGCGGTCCATAAGTTCTGAATTCCCGAATATGATCTTACTTTCTGCCATGTATTATTGCCGGTTGAAACTTCAACATTACAAAAATCATAACCGGGCTCGGTTGCATACTTATGATTGAAGCTGAGAAAGAGTGATTGTGCGGAAGCTATGTTGATCGCTGTGGCAAGCGTCATTGAATTGTCGGCATCATCAGCATAATTACCAAGGGGACTGTCGGTAAATGAATGTGTAGGGGAATTAGACTGCGACGTCGTCAGCGCCCAGCCCTGATTCGTTGTCCAGTTGCCGAATGAGCTTTCTGCATTATCGCTCAGCACTGTATTACCAGGACCCACAAGTATATATACCTTCTTTGAATAAATGGTTGAAGTATCGGTTTTTATCGTAAGCAAAGCTGACAAAGCTGTATTAGCCGGAACGTTGCTGCCGATTATAAAATCAAATACAGAGCTGTCCTGCGCAAAGGATGTTAGTAAAGGATATGAATACTGCTGTACCGGAATTGACAGGTTCCCACTGACAGGTGTTAGTATTATCTTTGTATTTGCAGCTTCTTCTAATCCTTTATTCTTAAAAACTATTTTTAAATTTCCCGATTCACCCGCGGTATAATTTTCATTATTAAACTTTTGTGCAACCGGATTAACAAAAGCTCCGGCGATCATTGACATATATTTATTTGAATAGAGCATTATCTGCGCTAAAGGAACTATTTCACTCTGCGCGGGCCAGAAGTCTCCGCCTGTTTCGGGTGTAATGCCGAATATGTTGTGATTTGCATGAGCCGAATCATTGTAGAACCAGTCATTAGCGCCGCCGCGAACCATATAGCCGAGTGTTTGCGAGGTTGAGCCGCCCACATAATTTGTTACCGCAGACATATCCCCGATGAACTGGTTGAATTTATTATCATCAGGTGTTGGTGTCGGATCGATCCAGTCCCATGGTTTTAATAAATAATTACCGTATGTGTGCGCGTTAAAAACTGAGTTGAAATTTCGGGAGTTTACAAAGTTCATCACGTTTCGTGTTTCAATTTCAGAGAAGGGCGCTCTTCCGCGATACGTACTTTGTCCACCCGAGCAGGAATCTTCACTTGAGCCGCCATTGGTTGAATTCCAGAATTGATATGTTCCCCAGTTCCTGTTAAGATCAACCCATCCGCAGTCTCCCGATCCGTGTCTGTTGCAGCGCCAGAAGCCGCCTCCGTCAGGGTTTGTACTCTGATTATAAACATATCCGTCAGCGTTGAATACAGGCATCCAGTATATTTCACGGTTATTCAAAATATATGTAGCTTCAGGATCAGTACCGTAATTTTCAAACAGCCAGTAAAAATAATACATCTGTGTTTCCATGCTTTCAGGTTCTCTCGCGTGAATGAGCGCGTTATAAAAAACCTCAGGTCTGCCTGTAGGTGCATCAGGATTTTTTGTAACTCTTACAGCCCACATCGTTCTTCCTTCGAATGTATTGCCAATTGAAAATTTTGTCGAGATGAACTGCGGGTATTCAAGTCTCATTGAATCAAGCTTTGCAACAACTTCAGCATAGGTCAGGTATCCGCCCATTGAACCGTAAATGGAATGTGATACGTTATCGGTTTCTTTTGCATTTTGCATCTGCTCTGATCTTTCCTGTTCGTTCATCTTTGGTTTGCTCTCGTAATACTTCTGCCAGTCGTCGATTAATATTTCATACGGGACAGCGGACTTTTTCAGCAGTTCAATTTCAACTTCCGAAAGCCACGTCTCCACATATTTTCCCGGCTTGCTGATGGCATGATCAATGAACAATCCTGCTTCGGTCAGTCGTTTAAAATCAGATTCATTGACAGCGAATATTCTGACATTCGAATACTTCGGCTGATCAGCATTTACACTATCGTTGAATGAACCGAATGAAAGGAATGTCAGCGCAAGTAAAACAGGCAGAATGCTGATTAGTATTTTAAAAGTTTTGTTGATTGGTCCTGTAGTTTTCATTTTATATTTCGGGGTTAATGTATGGTCGAAAATTTAGTTTAAAGAATAAAATATATTAAACACTTACTTTATTCAAATCATAAAACAAAAAACCATCCGCCTTTACGGACAGATGGTTTTGTATGTTTATGCTTACTCTGTATCAACTGTAAATATCTTTGCGGTGTCCTGCTTTAAATACCAGAATAAATTTCATATTCTTTTCAATTGTGTAAAGTATCCGGTAATCTTTGATCCTTAATCTGAATATATTTAATGAAGACTTAAGTTTTTTTATATCAAGGTTATTTGAATAGGGATCTGATGCCAGAATTTGTAGTTTTTTTATTATTCAGCCTTATCTTTTTCGCTGATACTATTTAGAAATTTTTGAACTTTTTTTCCTACCTTTACCGTAAACATTTTCATCATCTTTTATCATTACATTGGTTTTCATATTTTGTATTCGTTTACGTCCGAATTTTTTATGAACTCCTCTAATTCCATAAATTCCCCGCTATCTGTGTCTGTACTATTTTGAATCGCTTCAAATGCTGAAATTATTTCCATTGGCGTGGGATAATCAGAGTCTTTACTTAAATACCTTTCCGGGTGTTTAATGGCATCTTCAAGAGATTTTAAATACTGATATTCACTTACTGAAACTATCAATTCACCTGAATTTGATTTACTGCTTTCCTTTCTCATATTCATTTTTATTAAATAACTTTAAACGATTTCTATTCCAAAATATGTCAATAATTATTTTTTTTCAAATCATAAAACAAAAAACCATCCGCCCTTACGGACAGATGGTTTTGTAATTCTATTATTATTGAACATCGTTTGACGTTTCACGTTTCACGTTTCACGTTTCACGTTTCACGTTTCACGTTTCACGTTTCACGTTTCACGTTTCACGTTTCACGTTTCACGTTTCACGTTTCA
>JAWXBH010000083.1:0-5874 GCA_034439935.1 bacterium | reverse complement strand
TCTCAGGAATTAAAAAACGGCTTTTTGAAAGCCGGGGACATCACATCAAATGATGCATTGAATGTTCCTTTGTATGAACAAATAGGAAAGTTAATGATAGGAATAACTAATTGAGCAGAAAAGCAAAAATAAATCTGATCTCAATTTCACTTTCACTGGCTGCTACTTTAATAATAATTACACTTCTGCTTTTGCTCATCAATAAAAATCCGATAGAGATCTTTTCAATAATTTTCAGTGAGGTTTTTGCAAGCGGGTATGGCATCGGTCAGACTCTGTTCAAAGCGACGCCGCTTATCATCTGCGGATGTGGACTTGCGATCTGCTTTCACGCTTCACTGTTCAACATCGGAGCAGAAGGTCAGCTTAATGCCGGATCCTTTGTCATCGCGATCATTGCATTGCAGATTCAGGACCTGCCTTTCCCGCTAATATTATTGATCTGCATTGTCTGCGGCTTCGTAATCAGCGGTGTATTCGGGCTGATCCCCGCTTACATTAAGGTCAAAAAAGATGTGAGCGAAGTGATCACTACCATAATGTTAAACTTCATAATCCTCGCGCTGATAAATTATTTTCTTGTAGATTTTTTTGCAGTGAAGTCAACGATGAGAACTCAGGAGCTGAACGATAACAATATGCTTTTCAAGCTATCCGAGTTCATTCCTTTTTTTAAAGGCTCTTCATTGAATGCCTCCTTTATACTGGCAATAATTATTTCAGTCATATCATACGTATTCATTTATAAGACAAAATTCGGTTACAGGATCCGGGCGATCGGCTTCAATGAAACCGCATCAAAATATATCGGATTAAAAACGAACAAAATAATTCTCATTTCATTTTTCACCGGTGCGGGAATAACTTCACTGGTAGGGATAAATTTCATTTTTGGATACAAAGGTTTTTATGAAGCCGGTTTTTCCAATAACATCGGCTTCACTGCAATCGCGGTTGCATTGCTTGCAAAGAATAATCCGCTTGGAATAATATTTTCGGCACTGCTGTTTGCGATACTTGATTACGGCGGTCTTTCCATTAACCAGCTTGTACCAAAGGAGATCATGCTGGTAGTTCAGGGCATAATCATTCTCTCAATACTTTCCATAGATAAGTTAGTGACGCAATATTTTGAAAGAAGAGGTGCGGTATAGCTTGGAAATAATCACAGCGATATTATCCTTGTCATTCCTTGCACAGATGTTGAGACTGATGACACCTTTCTATCTCGGAGCAAGCGCTGCCAACTTCTCCGAAAGAGGTGGAGTCATAAACATTTCGATTGAAGGTTTCATGAACCTGTCAGCATTCAGCTTTGCATTATTCTCGATCATCACTCATAATGTTACTGCCGGATTTTTCATATCAATACTTATCAATATTATCTTCAGCATTCTCTTCGCTTTTTTTACAGTTAAGCTTAAAATAAATCAGATAGTCACCGGTGTTGGGTTTAATCTTCTTATCGCGGGCATCACAAAATTTCTGCTCGTGCTGATATTCAACAGCTCTAGCAACACTGAAAGATTCGAAGGACTTCCTGATTTTACATTATTACAATCGATACCATTTGTCGGAAGCATATTCTCCGATTACATTACAATCTTTTGCTTCGCGCTTATATTTATTTCGGGATTTATTTTATTCAGAACAAAATTCGGATTGAGACTAAGATCTGCCGGTGAAAATCCGGGTGCTGCTGAAAGTCTTGGGATCAAAGTAAGATTGTATAAGCTTTACGGAATTATGATAAGCGGATTTCTCAGCGCGCTGGCAGGAATATGGCTGGCATCAAATCAGAACAGCTACTCAGATGGAATGATAGCTGGAAGAGGATACATAGCACTTGCAGCAATGATAATCGGTAAATGGAAACCTGTAAATATCTTCTTCGCGTGTCTGCTGTTCTCCGCGTTTGAGGCTCTTGAGATCACGCTCCAGATATCAGGAACCGACCTGCCTTCACAACTGATCCAGATGCTTCCTTATCTTATTACCGTTCTTGTTCTCATAGGATTTATCGGGAAGACTAAACCGCCCGCGGCTGATGGAATACCATATTAAGTTGAAAGTTGAAAGTTTGTAAAGTTTGAAAAGTTATTATTAATCTGAAAATCAAAATAGAATTATTTCAATTAAATTCTATTTTTGGTATATTTAAAGCAATTACATTGAACAAATCTCTTAACCCAATAAGAGATTAGTATGAAGAATATAAATTTCCAATATCGATGGATATTTATTAAATAATATTTTAATTTTTTGCCGTGGAAAAGGCACGTTTAATTATTATTGAAGATAACAGGTTGCTTCGTGATGGCATTGTTGCAATGATCAAAGAGCAAAGTGACATGCTGATAGCGGCTGTATTGGATAATAATGAAAGAATAGAGAAAAAGATCCTGGAAGCAAATGCCGATATCGCACTGATTGATTTGAGTCTGCATGGTAAAAACAGTCTTGAGTTGGTAAGAATGGCAAAAAAACAATTTCCCTCGATAAAATTTATAGTAATGGATCTTTTACCCATCGGGGAGGATATTTTTGAATTTGTAAAAGCTGGCGCTTCGGGATTTATATTGAAGGACGCAACAGTCAATGAATTTCTTAAAACGATACGTTCGGTTTTTCAGGGTGAAAAAATTCTGCCTCCTGACATGACGGGTTCACTTTTTTCCCAGATTGTGACGAAAGCAGTCAGCACTACAAGTGAGTCCAAGCTGATCCAGGCATTGCGTATGACAAAGCGGGAGCGTCAGGTGATTGAGCTGGTTGCAGACGGTTTAACAAATAAAGAGATCGGTCATCAGCTTCACCTCTCCCCTTTTACAGTCAAAAGTCATGTGCACAATATCCTTGAAAAGCTTACAATGCACAACAGGATAGAGATCGCCAAATTTGCGCATACCGAGAAGAGCTTTAATGACATAAAAAATTCCATTGCCGGCAATAGTAATATTGAAAAGTAATCCTCATGGAGTAGCCTGTTTTTCAATCCTTAAGACCATACCCCTTCACACATACCTTTTGTAATTTTGATTACCCCATCAAGAACAATTAAAGTAGATTTTCTTTAAGCAAGTTAATCCCGTTTGCTGAACTGTTAAGTATCTGAAATGTATTTATAGATCACGATGTAGTTTATGCGCACAAAGAATAATACCATACGTGATGAGGGAAAAATTATGAATGTCAGCAGATCAAAGATCAGAATATTTCTCATAGAGGATAATCAGATTCTCCGTGAAGGAATGGTAGCATTGCTAAAGTCTTATGCCGATATTCAGGTGATTGCCGCTTCGGCAAACTGTAATAACACCATCCTTAAAATAAATCAGGAAAAACCAAATGTAATACTAATGGATATTGGTTTAAGAAGTCACAGCAGCTTAAGAACAGTCAAAACAGTAAGAGAGACATTTCCTGATATTAAAATAATCATCATACATCTTATACCGGTACAGGCTGATATCCTGAAGTTCATTAAGGCGGGCTCCAGCGGATTCGTCATGAAGGATGCAAAACTCGAAGAGCTGATCAAAACAATAAGGTTGGTATCATCGGGAGAAATGGTGCTTCCGGATAATTTGACCGAGTCTGTTTTTTCACACATCATAGACAGTGCTTTGAAATTCGGCAATACAAACATTAAGGATACTGTGAAATTATCCAAAACGGAAAGACAAATAATCCAACTAATCAGCGATGCCTTAACCAATACCGAAATTGGAATCAAACTGAATATTTCCACTTTCACTGTAAAAAGTCACATACATAACATAATAGAGAAACTTGCCATGCATTCAAGGTTAGATATATCTGCGCTTATAGAGTAATCCTATCAATTCAGTGAAGCATTTTTTTAATGCATTGGATGTAGTCCACTTTTCATACTTATGGACGATTACCTTATTGATGGTCAATGAGTAGTTTGTGTGGTCTGAATCATTATTTTTGAGATTTTCTAGTACAGAGGAATGAATAAAAATGATGAGAGTTCAATCACTTAAATATAAAATGAAATTAATATGAATATTTTAATTAATCACAATCCCCGAAAGGAGACAGCTTAGAGAGAATTTTTCCGATTAACCCGATTTTCCGGAAAAGATAAAAAGTTAGAAACACATTTTTGAGAGGAGATATTCAGATTTGACAAACTTTTTAAAATTTTAAATAAATTCATTATGAAAAAATTTATCTTATTCGTTGCAATATTTTTTTTAACAGCAAATTCTTCCTTGTTTGCAGATGTAGATCTGCTCTATACATTTCACGATTCAGTCGGAGTTTACAATGAAATAGTGGGTGGGGATACAGTCGCAAAGGCGTCACACACCAGCATTGATCCTTTCCAGTTAAATGACGTGACTTACGGACCACTGGCAATACCGTTTATATTTGTATTTGACTGTCGCGATTACACCAGCTTTTATGTCAACTCAAACGGGTTCATAACTTTCGGACCTACGGCTCCTGGAATTTCCAATTACACACCAATTTCCGGAAACGAGTCATACGAAGGATCCATCAGTGCGTTTGGAAGGGATCTTATCGGAGTTTTCGGAACATCAGTTAACACTAGCGGCACTAATGTTTTAACCGGTGTTGTAAATTTCGAGGGAGTTATTATAGGCAGACCCATAACAGCGGCTACCGCAATTCCTGCAGGAACAACAATTATAGGATTTGATGAAAGTGCGAGAACAATTACAATTTCCGCAGTTACAACCGGAGCTCCTTTACTGGGGTTGGTAGTACAAATTGCCGCGGGCAGCATCATAAGGAAAACTGAAGGTATTAGTCCTAACAGAATCCACATAATCCAATTTCAGAATTTCAGACAATATCAAATCATCGGAACGGATGATAATCTTAATTTCCAAATAAAGCTTTTTGAATTTACAGGGGAAATACATATCGTATATGGTAACATGGATAAGAATCCGGTGCCCGTGCCAAATATCGTTGCACAGGTTGGTTTGCGTGGATTAAACACTACCGATTTCTTTAACAGAACCAATGATGCGACTTTGGACTGGAGTAATTCTGCAGCAGGCACCGTTAATGCTGAAACCTCACAATTAACCAACACGGTTTTTCCTGTTTCAGGTCTGACATATATTTTTCCAACCTCTTGCGCTTTGCCGGTTGAAATGTCATCATTTATTTCTTCGGTCAATGGCAGAGATGTTACCTTAAACTGGACAACAGCAATGGAAAATAATAACTCGGGATTTGAAATCGAAAGATCATCAGTTAATCAGTCAGCTAATTCATGGACTAACATTGGCTTTATTCCGGGTAATGGAACAACGAGCACTCCTATGAGCTTTACATTTACAGACAGAGGTCTGAATACAGGCGGATATAGCTACAGACTGAAGCAGGTTGATTTTAACGGTAACTTTGAATTCTTCAATCTTAACAATGAAGTGAACATTGGTACTCCGGTAAGATTTGATCTGTCACAAAATTATCCAAACCCATTCAATCCATCTACGGTGATCAACTATGATCTGCCTCTTGATGGTAAAATAACTTTGGAAATATTTGATATGTCAGGTAGAGAAGTTGCAACACTTGTAAATGAATTTCAAACTGCAGGGTATTACTCAGTAAACTTTAACGGCAGCAATTTTGCCAGTGGAATGTATGTGTACAGATTAACATCAGGTGGAACAGCATTAACAAAGAAGATGCTGCTTGTAAAATAATTAATAATTACAAATTACTAATTACTAATTACTAATTACTAATTACTAATTAAATAGTTAAATAGTTAGTAATTGTGATTGGTACTTGTAATTAAGAACTAAATTTAATAAAGCCGTGAGGAAATTTCTTCACGGCTTTTTTTAATTTGTATTAAAG
>JAWXBH010000082.1:0-2731 GCA_034439935.1 bacterium | reverse complement strand
CAGCATAAGTATATCTTCAAGGTTATTTAAAGGTTGATTTTAAAGATTCGATATTGGTGCAAAATATTTACCAAAACAGATTGAATTTAAAATTATAAAATTTTCAAAATTGTTTTGGACAGTATTGGAAAATAATAGGACAACCATGATTTATTTACTTTAAAAGATTTACTGTTTTAGCTATATTGAATATTAAAATTTTTAAAAAATTAAACAAATTATAAAATGACTAATGCTGAAATAGAATCTAAAGTAAAACAGATAGTTGTTGATAAACTTGGAGTTGAAGAAACAAAAGTTACAACAGAAGCTTCATTTATTAATGATCTTGGAGCAGATTCGCTTGACACGGTAGAACTTGTGATGAAATTCGAAGAAGAATTCGACATTAAAATTCCTGATGAAGACGCTGAAAAAATACAAAAAGTAGGAGACGCCGTTAAATATATTTCAGAGAAAGTTACGACAAAATAATTTTTTTAATCAGCTTTAAATAATGAAGAGAAGAGTAGTTATTACAGGCATTGGTGTGGTTAGTCCGGTTGGATTGAATGTACCTGACTTTTGGAGCAATCTTATTGCAGGTAAAAGCGGAGTCGATAATATTACATATTTTGACACTACAGATTTTGATACAAAATTTGCAGCCGAGCTAAAGGGATTCGATCCGATAAATTTTATGGACAGAAAGCTTTCGCAGCGAACCGATCCTTTCACCCAATATGCCCTTGCCGCGTCTGATGAAGCGATGAAGGATTCCGGACTTAATCTTGAGAAGATTGATCTTGAAAGAGCGGGAGTCGTTTATGGATCCGGAATAGGCGGCATGTGGACATATCATAATCAGCAGAATAATTTATATAAACGTGATGGTAATCCGGACAGAATAAGTCCGTTCTTTATTCCGATGCTTATCGCGGATATAGCTGCAGGAAGAATTTCAATGAAGTACGGTTTAAAAGGACCGAACTATGCGACCATCTCAGCGTGCACAACATCAGCGCATTCGATAGCTGATTCGGTAATGATAATAGAGCGCGGCGACGCGGATGTTATGGTTACCGGAGGTTCAGAAGCAGTTATCTGTCCAATGGGTGTTGGAGGATTTAATGCGATGAAAGCATTATCCACACGCAACGATGCACCTCAGCAGGCATCACGTCCGTTTGAAAAGAACCGTGACGGATTTGTAATGGGAGAAGGCGGAGCGACATTGATACTTGAAGAGCTTGAGTTTGCAAAAGCACGTGGCGCGAAGATTTATGGAGAGATCACAGGTTTCGGCATGACTGCTGACGCATTCCACATTACCGAACCGGCTCCCGAAGGAGAAGGAGTAGGCAGAGCGATAAAGCTTGCAATAAAAAATTCCAATCTTACTATTAATGATATTGATGTTATCAATGCACACGGAACATCAACATATTATAATGATAAAAACGAAACACTCGCAATTAAAAATGTTTTCGGAGATAGAGCATCACAGATCCCGGTTCATTCGATTAAATCAATGATAGGACATCTGCTGGGTGCAGCAGGCGCAATAGAAGCGATCGCATCAGTATTGACAATAAGAGACGGAATCATCCCCCCAACAATTAACTACGAAGAGAAGGATCCCGAATGTGATTTGAATTATGTTGTGAATAAGGCAATGAAGAAAGAAGTGAAGACAGTGCTATCAGAAAACTCAGGCTTCGGAGGACATAATACTGCAATCGTGTTTAAAAAATTCGAAGACTAAAACTCACATTTATACCCGCTTAAGATATGCTTGAATTATTCAAGAAAAGATTCCGAAGACTTCTGCCTTTTTATAAGGAACACAAAAACGGTGAAGAGAATACAAAGGCAGTCTATCAGATCGACTTTGAGGAGTTTCAAAAAATTATTCATTATAAAATAATCGACAGAAATTATTTTATTACTGCATTAACACACCGTTCATTTCTCAAAGTAAAGAGCAACCCTTTAAAGATAGGAATTATTTCAAACGAGAGACTGGAGTTTCTTGGTGACGCGGTTTTAGATCTTGTAGTAGCTGAATATCTTTTTAAGAACTTCCCTCTTAATGAAGAAGGCGATCTTACTAAGTTCCGTTCGATACTTGTAAACAAGAAATTTCTTGCAGAGCGGGCGAAGAATATAAAGCTTCAGGATTTTTTACTTGCTTCATTTACAGCTAAGAAATCGATTGAAGAGGGTTACGATACAATTTTGTCCGACGCTTACGAATCGCTGATAGGAGCTGTCTTTATGGATTCGGGGTACGATGCAGCGAAAGAATTTCTTAATGAGGAGATATTTAAAAAGCTGGATATTAAATGGCTTAACCAGTTCGATGAAAATCATAAGAGCAAATTTCTCGAGTACGTCCAAGCGCATACTGACTTCATTCCCGAATACTCTATTATAAAAGAGGAAGGTCCTGAGCATAACAAGCTCTTTACAGTTGAAGTATTTGTCAACAAACGTAGTCTTGGAATAGGAAAAGGTAAATCTAAAAAACAGGCTGAGCAGGAAGCTGCTAAGAACGCGCTTAATCATCTTGATGTGCTTGAGAAGATGGGACTCACAAAGAAACGTCCGGTCAATTGAATATTTATGAGTATTGACATTAGAAATTACTACAGATATATTTGCAAAGTCAAAAATTAAATTTTAAACTCAAACAATAATATATAGAGAGCTTTATATTAATTCTAAAAATTTTATTTTCTCTATGTATTAT
>JAWXBH010000081.1:0-4199 GCA_034439935.1 bacterium | reverse complement strand
GCTAGAGTAAAATCGCTGAAAGAAAAGTATAAAGAAGAAAGTGAATTATTTAAAAAAGATAAGAACGGAAAACCCACTAAGGATTTTGACACAAAAAGACTTTTAAAAAAGTGTATTGATGTTCGTTTGTTTGGAGGTATCTCAACAGAGGAAGGTGATGCTGTTAATCTTACAGGTGCAGTACAGTTTGCGTTACTTAACCCTTCTTTAAATGCCGTTGATTTGCGAACACAACAAAACACATCGGTTTTTGTATCAAAAGGCGGAAACAAGCAGGGTGCTATTGGAACAACGACTCTGGTACCTTATGGGTTAATGCAAATTCATGGATGGATTAATCCTAAATCAGCTGAACATACAGGACTTAGTATTGAAGATGTGTTAGAGATGCAAAAAGCATTATGGAATAGTATTAATGACTCAAATACTAGGAGTAAAAGTAATCAAAACTCGTTGTTAATGATTGAAATCGTGTATAAAGAAAACTTTGGAAAAGTGTATGGAGTCGATAGATTAATAAAAATAATACCTAGAGACAATAGAAAAGGAGAACAAGTCAGAAGTATCGATGATTTTGATTTTGATTTGACTGCATTATTAGAAATAGCAAAATCAGAAAAAATTCAAGAGATTAAATATTACACAGAACTTACTTTTTTAAAGGAGAAACTTGTAGGAGATAAGTTTAAATCACTAACACTCTAAACGATGCGCGGTATTCAACTTGTTGTTAGCGGAAATTGGGGCCATTTTAAGCGTCCTGAAACAAACAACAATCCTCTTTCACATGATTTGATTACCAAAACAGCCCTTATCGGAATGATAGGAGCTGTACTTGGTAAAGAGCGAGATGAGATGAAGCCACTCTTTCCTCAGCTTTCAGACGATTTGCTGTATGGGGTTTCACTATTAAACCCTGTTAAAAAAGTGTCATGGGGATTTACTAGCAGAACAGCTTTTAAGCCTTGGCAATCGGGTACTCCTAAGTATTTTGAGTTTCTCAAAAACCCAAGATATAAAATAATTCTTGCTGTAAAAGACAAACGTTCTGAAGATTTGTTTTTTGAATTTTCTAGGATGATTGTTAATTCTGAGGCCTGTTATACTCCTGTGCTAGGCTGGCATAATTGCCCTGCTGAAATTGAATTCCTTTCAGAGGGAAATATCAGTGAATTACAAGATGGTTCATTTGAAACAACAGGCTTTATACAAGCATCTCCTATTCACAAAGTCAACTTAATAAATGTTCCTTTCAGAATAGGTTTTGACAAATTGCCAACACATCAAAATAATGATTTTTGGAATCTACCTCAGTATTATAAACAAGTAATGTACCCAGAGGCAGAACACACACTTTCGGCCGAAGGAAAATATTATGAGTACTTACATGACAATACAAAGTGGTGGTTGATCTAAAAAAATACAAGTCTCATCCACACAAAGAACTTACTGTTCATACACAGGGCGTTATTGATAAAACTAAAAGTTTGACAACCTTAAAGATTGCCGAGATTGCGGCTATTTTTCATGATTTAGGAAAACTAAACTTAAACTTCCAAGATAAATTAGACGGCAAAAAGAATAGTGAATACTCCAATCATGCTTATTTATCAGCTTATGCATTTCTTTGTTTCGTTCAAAAAAACCAAGATTACTTAATAAAAGAACTAGGCAGAGATAATTTTCAAAATAATCTCAGTTCAATCATTTCTATTATAGCTAACCATCACGGTGATTTGCGCGATTTTGAAATGATTATTAGTATTGATGAATGCAAAAGATTATTTGAATTCATTAACAAAAATCCTCTTATTCCTTCATCAGACTTTTTAAAGTATTTTGCAACAAGTATTAATGATTTCGAATTGAGTGCAAATGATAAAATTCAAAATATCTTTAGAGATAAAATTAGTTATAGGTCTACAAACAATAATTTAGACCACTTCTTAGAAACACAATTTGCTTTCGCCTCATTAATTCAAGCCGACAAAACTGATGCTGGTGATATTGAATTGAAACTGGACAAAGAAAAAATAAATCAATTTTGCGAAATCTATGAAGATAGATTAAGCTCATACTTGAACAGTCTGCTTCCAGATTCAGAATTAAATATTCTTAGAACCCAAATTCGTATCGATGCTATCACAAATATTTTAACTGAGTTAAAATCAAAGAACAAAAGAGTTTTTTCATTAACAGCGCCTACAGGAGCGGGTAAAACTTTAATGCTGTTGTCCTTGGCGAATGAAATCATACAAGAAAAAGGAGATTTTAGAATCATTTATAGTATTCCATTTTTATCCATAACTGAGCAAGTTGAAAAAGAGTGTATAAAAATATTTGGAGAAGATTGGATAAGTAGAATTGACAGTAAAGCTGAAAATAATCAATTTAATGCGGTGCAAAAAGAAACAGATTACAATCCACTAAAAGCTAAAGAGTTGCTCAATGGTAAGTTTGTAGAAGATATTTTTTTAAATCCATTTATCATTACAACTTTTGTTCGATTCTTTGAAACAATAGTGAGTAATCGAAATTCTACTCTTCTTAAGCTCCCTAATTTTAGCAAATGTATTTTCTTAATCGATGAACTACAATCATTGCCCCCAAGGCTATATACTTTTTTTGTCGCATATCTTGATGCTTTCTGCAATAAATTTGATTCGTATTGTATTGTTTCAACAGCCACGATGCCTTCGTTCACAATTCCTACTGCTAAGATTGAGTTAGAAAATCCTCAATTGCTTTTTAAAGACTTTATAGAACCATTTGAAATTTCAGATTTAAAATATTTTAATCATCAATTATTCAATCGTTATCAGATAACACAAGAAAAAGTAGAAATTACAATTGAACAACTTGCACAAAAGGTAATTGAAGAAAATAACTCTGTATTAGTAATTGTAAATACTGTTGATGACAGCAAAGATTTGCATAATGTGCTGTCAGAGTTTTTAGAAGCCGATGAATCGCTGTTATTAAACACTCATTTCACCCCGAACGACAGAAAAATAAAAATTGAAATAGCAAAACAACGTCTAAATCAAAATCAGAAAATTATTTTGGTTTCTACTCAGTTAATCGAAGCTGGTGTTGATATTGATTTTCCTGTATTATATAGAGATATGGCTACGATTCCAAGTATAATTCAATCAGCTGGAAGATGTAACAGAAATGGGAAATTAAAATGCAAAGGCAAAGTTGTATTAATAAATATTATAAACAGAGATAAAAACAGAGCCGAATTAATTTACAGAGGCGATGATAAAAAAATATTAAAAAAAACAAAAGAATATTTACATCAAGATACTTATTCAGAAAATTCTTTATTTGAAGTTCAGAGGCGATTTTTTAGCTTTTTGGGGTCAGAATTGGTATTCGGTGAACATATTCCTGCAAAACCCCATAATCCCATCAATTTCACAAAGCATATTAATGAATTGGCTTACGAAACAATTGGACAATTCAGGTTAATAGATAATGATGTGTTTGGTGAAGAATTTCGTTGCTATGTTCCGGTAGATGGAAACGACAATTCATTTCAAGAGTTAAAGGAGTTAGACGATAATTTCAGAAACATTTGTAGTTCACAAAATCAGAAAAAAGATTTTGTCAAAATTATGGAGGCTAAAAACAAAATTCATAATCACCTCAAAAAAATGAGCAACCAAATTGTTCAAATACGACTGAAAAAAAATGATATTAAACCGCTCTATGTAATCAATTACAATGATTTGTATTTGATTAATAGAGATTCTTATAGTAATAAACTTGGTTTGATTTTAACAAATGATAATTTAATAATATAAAAGCAGACCCTATCATTGATGAGTCTTTGAAAAATGTTGACACTTTCATCACCCTTCAAGCTGGCGGATTTATTCAAAAAAAAGGTGAAACTGCCGATGCACTAGAAAAAGCAGAACAAAAGCTAATTGATCTACTGACTGCTTTTGATTATGAAAATCAATTGGTGAATTAGCTAAAAACTTGACAGGGCAATAGTTGTTCGGTGTTTCATTTTCAGTAGTTTGCTGCATATTTACCCGTGCATTCGTGGCAACTATTAGTGGTGCCGCTGACCGTGAATTGAACCGAATTTTGGCGTAATAAAAAGCATGCAAATTACTGGCACACACATAGCCTATTTACACATTTGCCACAGAAAACTTTGGCTGTTCGCCAATGGCATAAGCATG
>JAWXBH010000080.1:0-4023 GCA_034439935.1 bacterium | reverse complement strand
AATAGCAGGTAAAAGCGAAACAGGCAATTGAAAAAAGACAAGCAAACTAATGGCCAGTGCGGCAATTAAAATTACTGAAACGGCAATAGGGCGCAGAAGCAGGTAGCGGAGCATTGGCGTTAAGTTAGCGACAAAAAGTTATTTTAATGTAGCTTTAACTCCTGTTGAAAGAGGTTCAAAGATTTTTTTGTGCAATTTTCCTTCAGTGCAATGAAATTGCACCGAAGGAAGTTTACTTTGATGTAATGCTATAAGGCAGAAAACTAAAATAAAAATTTTATGAAAAGCAGAAAACTTGTTCAGGGGGTACTTTTTATTATTTCTTTTGTTGGTAGCTTTTTAGTTACCACAAAAGATGCAAAATCTGCGTGTTGCAGCATTGCGAGTCCAAATACTGGATACTGCACTATGCTAAACGGAGAAAGAACCTGTGTTGGTGGTGGTTACTCTTGTAATCATAACTGTTGGTGAGGTATCTTTTAACAAGTTATATCAACTCGTTGATGTAACTTGTTTTTAAATATTAACTTTAGATATATGAGATACCTATTGATGGGTTTAACTATTGGAGTTATTATCTGTTGTCAAAATAGCGGAAAACAGGACAATAAAAGAGAGAAACATTGGAGCCTAATCAAAAGTGGTGAATTGAAACTGCCTCTGGATTCTACTTCGGGTTTTATGACGTTCTGTATGCAACCATATTCTTATAACGACAAAGAGTATTTGTATTTTAATAATTTCAAGACTGGTGTAATTAATGTCTATGATCTCAATTTGAGAGCGATTGTTGAAAAAATTAAGTTTGAAAAAGAGGGGCCTGACAATGTGGGAACTAGCCCATGGGCCTTTTATGTACATAACAAGGATTCAATATTTGTATTGTCTCATATGGATAATCAATTGTCACTTATTGATAAAGAAGGTAATCTATTGGATAAGCATTATATAAATACTGATTATTGGAATGGCGAGCCGATACCTTGGGCAAGCACAGACATGCCAATGCGTTTTGATAACAAAAACAAAATTTTATTTATACCTGGCGTTGTCAGAGTTCCTAAAGAGGGGTATTCTGCAGAGCATGCTTTAATAGTATATAACGTAATTACTAACGATTTTTCATATTCAATTCCGTATCCAAAATTGTATGATGCTGGGTTTTGGGTTGAGGATAATTACACACGAGGTTATACAACTCCTAATCTGGAAAACGAAGAACTAATATATGGTTTTGGTGTAGATCACATGATTCACTCACAACGTGGAGAGAGTTACTCGGCAAAGAGTAATTTCCTTGGAGATTTCAAACCTGTTTTTAAAAAATATCAGGCTACTTGGGATGATAATATTTCGCACAAACAGCTAGTGTTAAGTGGAGCTTACTCTTCGCTTATTTCAGACAACTTTAATAAAGTTTACTACAGAGTAGTTAATTTACCAGTTAGTGAGGAGAATTATGAAAAAGGAATTTGGAATGGTGGTTACTCCATTATAATTATTGACGAAAATTTTCAAGTTCGGGGCGAAATCGTTTTGGAAGACGGTCTGCGGGGCTATATGATTTTTCTTGATAAGAATGGATTAAATATTGCAAATGAACATGCCTATAAAATGAATGAAGACAGTATAAGTTTTGCTAAATTTAAGTTGGTTCGCTAAGTATGAAAAGCATAATTTTTATGATTTTTGTTATTTTTATCTTTATCTCATGTCAAAACACGAATAGTTATGATGAATTAGATAGTGTTATTCAAGATATAAATCCCTCAATTGACTTGCGGAACTTTCATTCAGTCATTGTGCTGCCGTCAGATGGCTGTCCTTCGTGCATTGCTGCTATCAAGCGATCAATAATTGAAAGCAGAAATAAACTGGACTCAACTATTTTGATCGCCATACGAATTCGAGATAGAAAGTTTTTCAAAGAGTTTAAAAATCTATTTAGCAATATAGAAGTTATCGTAGATGAAAATAATACGTTTGGATTGATTCAATATAACACCGATTACCCTTGGTTGTTATTGTTATCAAAAAACGAAATAACTAATTCAATTGAATTGAAAAACCCCGCTGATACTGCTTGGATAAAAAGTCTTAAACCCTAAATTGGTATAGTATGAAATTAATAATCTCTTGTATCGTAATATTTGCTCTCACACTTCAAGATAATTTTGATAAAAAATTTGAAAATGAACAGATTACTGTCAAATATGCAATTTCTAAAAAAGGAAAGAGAACTGTTTTAACTGGAAGAATTTTTGACAGAAAGACGAATCCGGCAGTTCCATTTGAAGGAATGAATATTGTACTGAAAGATCATCCGCTGGGTACAGTCTCCAATAAGAATGGTTATTTTACATTCGAGGTACCTGTAAATTCAGGTATTTTACAATGTTCATTTATCGGATTTAAGAGCTTTGAAATAAAGTTTCAATAGATTGGATACTATTTCTTTCCTTGTTTATCCAACGTTTAGTCATTTGATGGCTACGTTCGGTATCGCGGATTATTTTCGATCATCTGGTTACAAAGTTGTGTATTTGATTCCCAGAAATCTTTTGAATCTTGTTTCTGATGAAGGATTTGAGGCTTATGAGTTTAATGATCTACTTTTCGCACGCGATAATGAAGAACTCTCACTACCGAAGAAGAACTTTACTGGATATTTAAAAGCCCTTTTGAGTAGGATTGACATGATGATCTACCATAAGCGTAAAAAATCGCTCACTGATTTTTACAATAGATTTAAGCCCGAATATTTCATTTTTGACTCCTATTTAGCTGTTGACTTGTTATTGGTTTACAATTGTGTGAATGTTGCTCAAACGAGATTTTGTTTCGTTAATACCATGCTCTCGCCATCTATCTTTATTGATAAGCCTGCTCTAAATTCATCACTCAATGAGAGTCAATTGAGTATCATCAGATTTGATTATTTTTTTCGGTCGTTCAGAAGAATATTCAGGAGGGTTGGTGTATTTATAAGATACCTTGGGAATGATAATCTCAGTTTAATAAGACTGGCTTATAAACTCTCCGGCTTGCCGAAAGAACATAAGTTACTTAAAAAACGTCTCTTTAGCGTTGCTATTTCGGGTATTCCTGAATTTATTTTGATGCCCTCTGAATTTGATTATTTATCAAACGAACGAAGACCTGAAGAGATTTATGTTGGGTCGAAGATTTATTTAACGAGAAGATCTGAATGTTTAACATTTCGCGACATCCAACCAAGACTTTACGAAATTCGAAGGGCGGGAATGAAAGTCATCTTAGTTTCGTTTGGAACATTAGTTACTGATAAAGAAGGGCTTCGCATTATCAAGCCTTTTTTGCTAAAACTCATAAATTTTATCTCACTTCGTCCTGAGTTTGCTTTAATCTTACCCGCCAACCTTGGAAAAATAGTAAATGTATCTGGCGATAATAGAATAATTCAGATGGACTTTTTACCACAGGTTTTAGTTTTACCTTATGTTGATATTTTTATAAACCATGGAGGCCTTAATTCCATCAAGGAAAGTTTGTTTTTTAATGTACCCATGCTGGTATATCCTTTTCAGGATACCGATGCCAAAGGCAATGCTTCTAAAGTTTCGCATAGAGAATTTGGAATTATCGGTAATTTGAAAACAGAAACGGAAATTCTTCTTAGTAAAAAAATTTCCTGTCTTTTAAGAGATAGTAAGTGGGTCAATAATATCAAACGATTTAATTTGAACACATTATATTATGATCAGAAATATTTCCAAACAAAACTCGGAGCATTTTTTCCTAACTTCCGTATTCAATAAGAAATATTTTCTGAAGAAGATAATTCTATTGTTTATGCCATTTTTGATTTTTAGTGAGAATACAAGAACAGGCAACACCGCAAAACTAACAGCCACTGAAACCACCAATCCCCCAATAGTACCAACCGCCAACGCAAACCAAAATACTTCATTTTGTGCTAAACTCTCCGAGGTTTTTATTCCATTTAAAGTAAGCATGCTTTCGCGGATGGGCTTCAGGATGTTT
>JAWXBH010000079.1:0-4000 GCA_034439935.1 bacterium | reverse complement strand
GTTTATGGAAAACAAAGGCGAAATAATTATATATAAAACCCGTGACAAGGAAACTCAAATCGAAGTAAAGATTGAGCAGGACACAGTTTGGCTTTCTCAGAATCAAATTGCTGATTTGTTTGGAAGGAATCGTGTTGCAATTACTCAGCACATAGGAAATATTTTTAAAGAAAAGGAATTAGTAAAAAAATCAGTATGTAAGGATTTCTTACATACTGCTTCAGATGGAAAAACATACAAAACTCAATTTTATAATCTCGATGTAATAATCTCTGTCGGATATAGAGTCAAATCCAAAAGAGGTACAGAGTTTAGAATTTGGGCTACTCAAAAATTAAAAGAATATCTCATAAAAGATTATGCAATAAACGAAAAAAGACTTAATGAAACCGAGCAAAATTTTCTTGACCTGAAGAAAACCGTTAAGCTTCTTGAAAATGTAGTCGAACAAAAAGCTCTGACTTCTGATGAAGCGACAGGTTTATTAAAAGTTATTACAGATTACACTCATGCATTAGACTTATTAGATCAATATGATCATCAAACTTTAAAAGCATCCATAAAATCCTCAAAGGAAAAATTTAAAATAACTTATAACGAAGCCATCAATGCAATAAAGACATTGAAAGAAAAATTCGGAGGTTCAGAATTATTCGGAAACGAAAAAGATGAATCTCTAAAAAGTTCTCTTGGAAATATTTATCAAACATATCAAAAGAAAGAATTATACCCCGGTGCAGAAAATAAAGCTGCACACCTTCTTTATTTTATAGTAAAAAATCATTCCTTTATTGATGGAAATAAACGCATAGCTGCTTTTCTTTTTATCTGGTTTCTTGAACGTAACGGATTGCTTTATTCTATAGAAGGATTTAAAAAATAGAAGATAACACACTTGTAGCCCTTACATTAATGATTGCAGAATTAAAGCCGGCTGAAAAGGGAATGATGGTTCGTGTAATTCTTAACCTGATGCAAAAAAATTAATTTGATTAAATGTTGTAGACAATTTCTGCATAAAACAAAATTCGATAGTGAATGTGATGCTGGGGCATAAAAGCCCTATAACCAAAGATGATATTTTCTCTGTTCAAGACATCACCCTTAATCTAAATTCAGTGACTGCCAAGTAGCTTCCAATTTGAATTTTCATTAAACAATCTTAATGAGGAACCAATTGAACATTAATAATTTAAAATTGATAATTGAAGGAAGTGCGACCTGGGGGGCTCGAACCCCCGACCTAATGATTAAGAGTCATTTGGAAAGATTACAAAGCAGAATCGAATCTTTTGTTTTGCCCAAACTCATTAGTAAAGTCATTAGTCATACTCCTGATTTTCTTGAAATTTTTGTAAGTTGGACTCCGGGAAGGAGTAAAAAAAATGTTTCTCTCAAATGCTAACAAGTCCAAAACTTACTATCTTTATTTTTTAAATCCAGTTACAAACAAAGTTACTTCAAGGAGCTGTAAGACAAAACTAAAGAGCGAGGCTCTCAGAGTAATGAAAGAATTCAAAATTGGAAATTCGCCAAGATCAAAAATAGATATATCTTCTTTAAAGCTCTCTACCGTTCGGGATAAGCTCTTGTCTCACTATCAGAGTAATAACTCCAAAAATACATTTTTGAGCTATCGTAATTCATTTGACAATCTTTCAAGAATTATCGGAGATATGTTTATTAGTTCTATCGGTAAATCGGATCTTGAGGAATTCAAATTAAGAAGAAGTAAGGAAGTAAATCTCATATCTACAAATATCGATATCAGGAACATAAAGGCAATGTTCAATAAGCTTATAGAATTTGAACTGCTGGAGTTTTCAAAGATTAAAACCATAAAGCAATTTAAAATTGAAAAGAAAAAAATGCTTGCAATAGATCCTCATGATATTGAAAAGATTCTGAATTCTGAAATCGGAATACAGTTGAAGCAAATTGTTAGATTTACTTTCCTTACTGCAAGCAGGATTTCTGAGGTGCTAAATATGAGAATTAAAGATATCGATTTTGATAGAGAAGAGATTAATATTTTCCAACAGAAGACTAATTCATATAAAGTTATTCCATTATCATCCGGATTAGTCGAGTTGCTAAGTGAAATAACAAATGAGAATAATTACAGAAATGTTTTTACAATGACAGATAATGAAAACTATTTATTCTTTAACAAATTGAAAAATAATCGTTGCTTTAAATTAAGGGCTGATACAATAAGTAAACAATTCAAGAATGTTTTGAGAAAGTTAAAATTGAATAATGATTTTAAGTTTCATTCTCTCAGACATACATCAATTACTGAACTGCTAAGAAATAATACTCCAATACATATTGTAAAAGAAATAGCAGGTCATAAATCAATTTCGACAACAATGATTTATTCACATGTTAAAAGCAGTGATCTAAAAAAGGCGGTGAATGCATTGAATTTCTGATATGTTGGTTTAGAAAACCTTGGCTTTTTAAGGGTGAGTTAGTTGTTTTATGACCTTGCAAAAGCTAACAATAAATTATAGTCTCCATTATCTGCTGCTTTTAGTGCATTGATATACGCTGTTCGGTTATCCCCCTCACTCAAAAGAGTTGTGGTACCCCAACTGAAAACGGGCAGATTGAATATTTTTTCAATAATTATGTCAGCCATTAACCGGCTATGCCTTCCGTTACCATTGGGAAAACAATGTATGCTCACAATGCGGTGTTTGAACCGAATCGCTATGTCATCAGGTGGAAAATTCTTATGATCTATCCAATAGGTAACATCATTTAACAAATTCAATAAAGCAACAGATATTTGTGATTTATCAACTCCAATGTTTTTATTAGTTTTCCTAAAATAACCTGCCCATTTCCAAACTTCTCCAAACATGCGGTGATGAATATTTTTTATAAATGCTTCACTAAAAATCACTTTCGCCGTAAACTTTCGGCTTAAAGTCCACTGCAAAGCTTGTTCAATATTCTTTTGTTCGAACTGGTCTAACTCCCCTTGAGTTGAAATAGTATCAATAAGCAGATCTTCTTTTTCATCTTCATCTAAGGGTGTTTGACCGTTTAGATATTCTAAATCTAATCCCATAAAATTTTAGGTGTTTTACTTTTGATTTCGTAGGCCCTTTCTATAATAGCTTTTTTAATTCGCTCTTTAGAATTACCCTGATTTTCAAGATTCATGGTGCTGGAGGTACGTAGTACAATTTGTGTTGCCAATTCAATTGCCCTTCTTTCAATCATAGCATCCAGAGAGCCATCATTAGGAACAAAGCCGTACACCAGTTGCATATCCATTGCTCTGCCTATTTCTTTCAACAATTTGATTGTAATAGAACCATCCTTCTCTCTTTTTTCAATGTCCCAAATTGCCTGTTTGGAAATAGACAGTTTCTTCCCTAATTGCTCCATAGACATACTAATTGTTGTTCGGATTGCTTTTATCCATCCAAGTGGTGGGATCACAACTTGCTTTAATGATGTGAATTGCACCATTTTTTCATTTAGTTGTTGCAATTGTAATGATTTTTTTTCCATAATGTAAAGTTATAATTTAACTTTAATGCTTACAAAATAAAGTTAAATCTTTACAAATACAAGATGATTGTAAACATATAGCTTGACTTTAATGTTTTAATTGTAAAACAAGCTCGACTGTATATTGAATAAATTTTTGGAAGAACTCTAACACTTGAGAGGTTTCTGCGCTTATCATGGCGGGAGAGAATGATGTTAATTGCAGCAGTAGTGATGTTACGGGTGGAGTCAGTGATTTTTAAAGCTGGGAGATGAAAAAAAAAAAATCTTATTTATAAAATAATCCTTACTCCATTCCCTGAAATAATTTCTGTTAACAGGTATTACCTGAGTAGTTCAAGAAAGAGAGATAAAATTTATGGTAAATATGAAAATGAAATTATCGAATCAATTGATTCAATGTCATTTGATTTATTTGAAAAATGAAATGCATTGTTAGATTTATTTATAATCTCATTAGTATACTCATTAG
>JAWXBH010000078.1:0-3176 GCA_034439935.1 bacterium | reverse complement strand
CAGAAAGTTTTATTTCTGAGTGGACTTCGCATGGCAAAACGATGAGCGCTTGCATTGAAATCTTTCACAATCGTTTTATTATAGTATGTGTTGATGAAACAAGTGCATCCGCCAGCGGATGCGGAATTGACAAGTCGGTAAAATTTATTCAGCAATTGGAATCCGACTTAGGCGGAAATACTTTTCTTCTTGACAGAATGAATGTTGCTTACAGGCAGGCCCGCCTGCCCGCCCGTGCCGGTATGGAAGTGAATGACGAAGTCGGGCAGGGAAAAATTATTTCGTGTCATATTTCTGAAATCAAATATTTACTCCCATTTCCGGAAGGACAGGCTGGGATAACTGTATTCAATAACCTTGTAAATACCAAAGAAGAGCTGGAGCAAAATTGGGAAGTTACCTTGGAAAAAAGTTGGCAATACGAAATATTTAAATGAACATATTAAATTATATCGTTGTTATTGGAGGCGGTTTTGCCGGTTTTCAATTCATTCGAAATCTTGCTATGAATGATTTTGATGTTTTGCTTTTAGACAAATTAAATCACCATCAATTTCAACCGTTATTTTATCAGGTTACCACCGCTCAATTGGAGCCATCAAGTTTTTCATTCCTGTTTAGAAATATATTTCAGCACAAATAACTATATTGTAATATAATATCTAAAAACCAGCACCTAATGAAAAATACAAATGCCCTATATCAAAACCATCCCGATAGCTATCGGATTGGAGATGAACACCTAAAAATATCGTCAGACACTCCGCTTCGTGCAGATGCGTTTTTAATCAGTGATGAACAAAAGATAGAACTTATTGCAAATCATTTCAAAGAAATAATGAACATCATAGGGCTTGATTTAAATGATGATAGTTTAAATAGCACACCGCATCGGATTGCCAAAATGTATGTGAAAGAAATATTCAGCGGACTAAACCCTGTTAATAAACCAGAAATAACATTGTTTGAAAATAAATATGATTACAATGAAATGCTAATTGAAAAAGACATTACGCTTTACTCCTATTGCGAACATCATTTCGTTCCCATTATTGGCAAAGTTCATATTGCCTATATTTCAAATGGGTATGTTATTGGCTTATCTAAAATAAATCGTTTAGTGCAGTATTACGCAAAGAGACCGCAAGTTCAGGAACGCCTCATTATACAAATAGCCGAAGGCTTAAAGGAAGCAATAGGCACGGAAGATGTAGCGGTAGTAATTGATGCTGCTCATCTTTGTGTTGCATCAAGAGGCATAAATGATACCAATAGCAGTACTATAACTACTCATTACTCTGGTAAATTTTTAACTGAGGCAACCAAAAACGAATTTCTTACTTTAATAAAATAATAAACCAGCAAAATAATGAAAAGTAGGATTGAACAATTACAAGAATTTCTAAAGGATGATATCAACGACTCTTTTCTGAAATACGCATTGGCATTAGAATATGTTAGGGTTAAAGAAAATAATACTGCGAGAGATTGCTTTTTGAAATTGATAAAGGAGGATGAAAATTATATAGCGAGTTACTATCAATTGGGAAAATTATATGAGTCGCTGAATGAAGTAGAGAAAGCAATAGAAATTTATAAAAAAGGAATTGAGATTGCGAAAAATATTAAGGATGCAAAAACGCTGTTAGAATTACAAGAAGCTTATAATATGCTGATAGGAATTGATGAAGATGAATTTTGATTGTCTCCTGTTTTTTATTATTAAACAGAATTTTTAACTTTAATACACTTCCGAAAGGGAAATAAAATATAGGTTAATATGGATTATCATAATTATTCAACAGAAGATTCTTCTATTCCCGTGGGTTTCAAAAGTAATGGACTCTGCCTTACCTATGGTCGCAGTCAATCAGATGTATATGACTGGCTGGCGGATATTGTTATGCCTCCTGATTATAAAGTTTGCAATATTATAGAGATAAAATTTAAAGGGTCCCGTAAGGAATTCTATCTTAATCTTCAAAACACAGATCTCAAAAATGGAGAATTAGTTGTTGTGGAGGGCACTATATGTGGTTATGATGTTGGACATGTTTCCTTAACCGGTGAACTAGTACGTATGCAGCTCAAGAAAAAAAATGTGCGTACGGAGGATATAGTTAAAAAAATATATCGCAGAGCCACTCCTAATGATGTAACTAATTGGAAATTGGCCAAAGAGATGGAATTAGATACCCTGTATAAAGCACGGGTTTTGGCAAAAGAGCTTGGCTTATCTATGAAATTAACCGATGTAGATTACCAGGGTGATAAATCTAAAGCCACATTTTATTACACAGCCGAAGAACGTGTTGATTTTCGGGAGTTAATTCAACAACTGTCCGAAGCCTTTCGTATACGTATAGAGATGCGTCAAATTGGAATGCGTGAGGAAGCTAATCGCATAGGTGGTATTGGTCCTTGTGGAAGCTATTTGTGCTGCCAAACCTGGTCAACTAATTTTAAAACTGATCCCTCTTTTGCGATCCGCCATCAAAATATTTACAGGCGACAGGGCAATAAATTTGAATGCTACATCAAAGATGAGAGTGAAAATAAACAACTAATTAAATCGGATGATTTGAAGGATAAAGCGCAAGAAAGAAATAAATCTATAGTTGCCAGGGCGTTGTTTAATCAAAATGTTGTTGGCCAGGATAGCATAATCCGTTTTGATACTGAAAGTAGTAAGCGAAAAAAAAATAAGCGTAAAAATAAGAATCGTAAACTACAATAATATATCTAATACATTTAAATAATAATAACCATGTCAGAACATAAAGTTAATTTGAGTTGGAAAAATGAGTCAGAAAATTTTTCTTATAAAAATTATGATCGTACGCATAGCTGGAAATTCGAAGGCGGTATTGTGGTCAAGGCATCTGCGGCTCCCGAATATCTTGGCAAAAAAGAATTTGTAAACCCGGAAGAAGCTTATGCAGCCTCTTTGGCAAGTTGCCACATGCTCACCTTTCTTGCTATTGCGTCAATGAAAAAATACACCATAGAGATTTATGAGGATAAGGCAGTAGCGATATTAGAAAAAAATGAAAAATCAAGGATGGCTGTAACAAAAATTTATCTTAGGCCTAAAATAACGTTTGCAGGAGATAACATTCCTGATAAAACTATAATAGATGAAATGCACCACCGTGCACACACGGAATGTTTTATTG
>JAWXBH010000077.1:0-5118 GCA_034439935.1 bacterium | reverse complement strand
TAATTACTAATTACTAATTACTAATTACTAATTACTAATTACTAATTACTAATTACTAATTACTAATTACTAATTACTAATTACTAATTACTAATTACTGATTTCAAAAACTATAAACAAAGAATGCAGCCGGAAACAGCTATCGTAGCCGATGAAATACTGATCGATGATAAAAGTCATAACCTGTGGTATTATTCCTGGAAAAGATTAAAGAGGAACAGGCTTGCAATGGTTGGTATGTGGATACTTATAATACTAGCGTTCATAGCACTGTTAGCTCCGTTTATCGCTCCTTTCAATCCAAATCAGCAGATACTTGAATACTCGGCAAAGGAAAGCGGGTTTGAAGGACAAGTGCTGGTAAAAAACCCCGGTGAAATGGATAACGAAGAAAATAAATTTATTCCAATAAAAAGTTTTGAAAAAGAGCAGGACGGAAAATTAATTTACACTGATTACGAAGATAAGATTGATACAGTGAGTGCCGCTGATTTTGAAAAGCAGGGAAGCGGCTGGATAAAGAACATAAAGTATTATCTTGGAACAGACAGATTCGGAAGAGATGTATTAAGCCGGCTGATATATGGCAGCCGCGTTAGTCTTGCTGTTGGATTGATATCCGAAAGCATTGCCATTTTCATTGGACTTGTTCTCGGAGCTCTCGCCGGATATTTTCGCGGTAAAACAGACATGTTCATAATGTGGGTAGTCAATGTGATATTTGCTTTTCCGGCAATACTCCTTATTATTGCGTTGTCAGTTGTGCTTGGAAAGGGCTTGTGGCAGGCGTTCGTTGCAATAGGTCTGACGGGGTGGGTTGATATTGCCAGGATAGTAAGAGGACAATTCTTTTCTTTACGTGAAACGGAATATGTTGAAGCTACTAAAGCGATCGGCTACAAATCACCACGGATCATTGCAAGACATATACTGCCGAATTGCATGGGACCGGTGATAGTTACAGGAACTGTCGGACTTGCAACCGCTATTATCTTTGAAGCAAGTCTGAGCTTTCTCGGTCTTGGAGTACAACCTCCGACAGCGAGCTGGGGACAAATGATATTTGACGGTTATAAATATATAGTTGTGGGAACAAACTGGGGTCTTGCAGTCTATCCTTCTCTTGCAATTATGATCACAGTGTTCGCGGTGAATCTGCTTGGTGACGGGCTGAGAGATGCATTTGATCCGAAATTAAAAAGATAGCTTCTGATCCTCATATTAAATTTAATGTGTCAAATAACTCTCCATTTCCTTTATTAAAAACAATAATGATTTCCGGATTTAAAAAAAATATACTCCTTGCAGATCATACAACAATAGATCTTGGAGGTGAGGCGGAGTATTTTATTGAATGCAAAAATATTGATGAAATATTATCAGCATTAAAATTTACAACTGAAAAATGCATCAGAACTCAGATCATCTCCGGTGGCAGCAATGTGATCTTTGCCGATAGCGGATTTAATGGGGCTGTGATAAAGATTGATACGAAAGGAATCAAGTTTGTTGATGAAGGTGAAATTGTTTATGCGCATGTTCAAGCCGGTGAGAACTGGGATGAGTTTGTAAGCTTGTGTGTAGAAAACAATCTTCAGGGTATAGAATGTATGTCGGGGATCCCGGGATCTGCGGGAGCCACAGTTGTGCAGAATGTCGGAGCATACGGTCAGGAAGTGAGAGAAACCATTGTCTCGGTAAAGGCAATTGAAAAAGACTCATTAAAAGAAATTTCATTCACGAACATAGACTGTAAATTTGAATACAGGTCAAGCGTGTTTAAGAATGAAAAAAAGGATAAGTATATTATTACGGAAGTGATCTTCAGATTAAAAAAAAATGCTGAGGCTGTAATTCGTTATAAAGAGCTTCAGGATCTTGTTGACAAAAAATTTCATGAATTTAAAGACCCGAAGGATAAGCTAATCGCGATCAGGAATTCGGTACTTGCATTGAGGAAAGCTAAATCTATGTTGGTGGACAAGTCCGATCCCAACTCAAGATCCTGCGGTTCATTTTTCCTCAATCCTTTATTGAGTGAAGAAGAATTTAAAGTTGTGCAGATGAAGACCAGGCATGAAGGTAAAGAGCTGCCATTTTACAGAAATGATTCATTGTATAAAATTTCTGCCGCGTGGTTAGTTGAGCATGCGGGATTTCATAAAGGATTCAGATTCAATGATGGAGTTGGAATATCGGAAAATCATTCTCTGGCTATCATCAGTACCGGCGGGTCTTCAGCCGATGTAGTTCTGTTTGCTGAAAGCATCCGGAAAAAAGTTAAAGAAATGTTTGGAGTCACTCTTACCATCGAACCTGTAATATTAATATGATCATTTTTAAGCCGGGGAGATATTTTGGTTTTGTGGAAAAAAGTGAAAGAGACTTTTTTTAAATATTGATAAATTGAGTTTAATATTATAAGTTACTTCATTCACAAAAATTATTTTTTAAACAAGCGAGAAAGGAAATGCAATGAAGAGAATTCCACATTTTCTTGTAGTAGCTGTATTACTACTTGGAGTTTTTTTGGGTTTTAATTTAAATGATAAAAATCCAAAAGAAAAAAACATCACAGGTTCAAAAACAAAAAACAGCACCAAAGTTTCTTCTGATAAAGTCAGAAGCAACACCCAGGTTGACGGTATGGGTGGTGTAAATCAGATTTTCGGTACACCTTATTATACCGACAACTTTGACGGTGCAAATGACACAACTGCATTGAAATCAAGAGGTTATAAAGTTTATTACAGGGGTGGCGGTGTTCAAGGTGCAGCTGCAACCTGGTTTCAAGGAAACTCCGGTGTTTTTCCCGCATTTAACGGACCGATAACCGGATATGTAGGTGCAAACTTTCAAGTAGTCAGCGGTACTAACAACATTGACAGCTGGCTGGTTTTACCAAAAAACAATGTTGCTGTAAATGATTCAATTTTCTTTTATTCACAAGCTCCATCAGGCAGCACTTTCCCGGATTCTGTAAGAGTTATGTACTCTGCAGTTAGTGATTCCACTCCGGAAGCAGGATCATGGGTAGAGTTAGGAAGATTTAAAGTAAATGTTTTAGGAACATGGGAAAAAAGAGGATTCAGAGCTCCTTCAGCCGGTGCAAACGCTAGATTTGCTATCAGATATAATGTAGTAAATGGCGGACCAAGTGGTGCCAACTCCGATTATATCGGTATTGACGCTTTAACAATTGAAGGACCTGCATCTACCAATGATGTCGGTACATTATCGATTGACAATCCTGTTCCAAACGGTGCATACGCATTACCGGTATCAACTTTCGCACCAAGAGCAACTTTCAAAAACTTCGGTACAGCTAACCAGACAAATGTTCCTGTAACTTATAAGATCACAGGTCCTGTCAATTACACAAACAATAAAACAATTACTTCACTTACAGCAGGTGCTTCAGCAGTTGTGAGATTTGACAGTACATTCAATCCTACTGCCGGTACTTACAATGTAACAGTTTTTACAAGTGCAGCAGTTGACGGTAACAGATTGAATGATACATTAAAGACAACATTTACAGTTGTTCAGCCAAACTATGGCAGCAACGGTGGTTATTTCTTCGCAAACTCAACAGTCGAAGCAGCTCCTGCTCCATCACAGCCGAACTATTGCAGACTCGATACAACAGGTAGCACAAGTCTTGTTGTTAACGGTACTGCATCAAGACCACTAACATCCGGTTCACTCGATGATGGACATTGGGGTGTTGCTTTAGGTTCAGGTAAAATTAAATTCATGGGTATTTCCTATGACTCAGTTTATATCGGAACAAACGGATTGATTTGTTTCTTTAATTTTGTACCGGGCGGCGGTAACTGGAATCCACCGGCTGCAGGATTGCCTGGACAAGGTTCAGGTGGTACAACAAGTCCGGGAGTTTACCCATTATGGATGGATCAGGACTGGGGAAATGTTTCTCAACCGATCAACAGATTGTCATACAAAATTGACGGTGCAAAAAACAGACTCGTAGTTACTTATGACAGAGCACCTCTTTTTGGTGGTGATGCAACGGAATTTTTCACATATCAGGCAATATTTGAAATCAAACTAGATACATCCGGTGCGAACTCAAGAGTTCAATATGGTTATGATAATTCATCAACTACAATAAATATTCCTGTACTTATCGGTTTACAAAACGCAGCAGCTACCAACTTTTTACAATATACATTTATAAATGCTTCAGCTGTGGTAATAACACCGGGACCAATTCTCGACGGTGATATTTCAGGTGGTCTTGCAGTACAATTCGGACCAAGTGCAGCAAATCTTACCGGAAACTGTAAAGATCTTGCAATGACATTCAGACTTGAAGCTATCCAGCTGACAAGAAAAGATACGATCTCAGTTGAGCTAAGATCAGGAACATCACCTTATGCACTTGTAGAAACTGCATCGGGTGTTTATGATTCAACAAACGGAACAGTAACTTTGAGTTACGGTATCGCACAAAACGGTGTTAATTATTATCTGCGTTCAATGCACAGAAATTCAGTGCCAACATGGAGTGCAAATACAATTACACTTTCCAACAATTACAATTTTACTACCAATATAAATAAGGCATTCGGTTCAAATCAGGTACAGGTCGGTCCTAATGCATCATTCTACACAGGTGATGTAACAGGTGATTTTTGCGTTGATGTTTCGGATGTTGTTCCGATTTATAACGATGCATCTAACTTTGTAGGCGGACCATATTTATTGACCGATCTGAATTATGATGAATTCGTTGACGTTACAGATGTGACTTTCTGCTATAACAATGTAGTAAACTTCATCTGTGAAGTTAATCCGTAACAGGATCTCATAGTAGAATAAACTTATCATATCCGGGCTGGGCAATTCAGCCCGGATTTTTTATTAAAGCGGTTTATATAATTTAAAATTGTTAGAATGAAAGTTTATCTTTTAAAAAAATATGTGATGAAAATGATTATATATGTTTTTTTATTTCATTTGATTAAGTAACTTCCTTAAACCCAATAAAAAAAGTAAATGAAAGGAAACGACTTTTAAAGAATTCCTATTAACTGTCAGTTGAGAAATCTACGAATCGGAGGAACAACAACTGAACAGAATAAAGGAAGGTCT